>DATFWL010000059.1:0-2035 GCA_035259385.1 Vicinamibacterales bacterium
TGCTGGACTTCGAAAAGCAAGCGCGCGCAGCGGGCCTCTCCGACGCTCAGCTCAAATACTTTGCGAACATGCTGGTCGCGGAGCGACGCTGGGTACAGACGGGCGGACGCTGCTGCAAATAGAGAATCGCGTGCGTTCAGAACCGCTCGGTCAGCCGGCGGCGCGGCTGACGACGAATTCCAACCGACCTGCCTGAGCCTCCCGTCGCGGCTCCCCTCGATCTCCATCAAGGTCTCAGCCACTTTTTTCGGATCCGATTCGACGTCGAGCCGCGGCAGCTCATCTGGCCCGTCCGTCGAGCTGCCGATCGCGCCTCCACCAGGCTTCTCGCTCGCAGATTTGTTGCAAGACGCGCCTCGTTCCACCGTACAGTACTTGTCCTGCCCTGCGCGAAGGTCGTTGACCACCGTTCCACGGGAGGAGATCCATGCGCGTCATTCGAACGTATCCAGCGGCTGCGGCGATCATCGGCGCCGTGGTGTTCTCGACAGGCGGCGCCGGCCGCGGCGCGTCGGCTCATGCGGCGAGCGTTCAGGGCGAAACCGAGGGCAACGTCGTCGTTCTCGAGACCGATCTCGTCGCCGACGCGCCGAACCTTGTCGACGGCAACGGCATCGTGCACCCGGCGTTCGTCGTCGATCCCCACCTCCAGAATCCGTGGGGCATCTCGGAATCGTCGTCCTCTCCGTTCTGGGTGGCGGACAATGCCGCCAGTGTGTCCACGCTCTATCGGACCGGGGGAGTGGCGCCCGTCGCGATCGCGCCGCTCGTCGTGAGCATCCCCGCGCCCGGCCATCCGCTGCAGGCGACCGGGGCGCCGACTGGAACGGTCTTCAACGAGGATCTCGCGGCGCAGGGATTCAAGATTTCGGGTTTCGATCGACTGGGCAGCGCCGCGACGGCACCAGCGCTCTTCCTCTTTGCGACCGAGGACGGAACGATCGTCGGGTGGAATCCCAGCATCAACCCGGCTGGATTCGATCCCGCCAGGGCGGGCACCTACGGGATCATCGCGGTGGACAACTCGGCGAGTCCGACGCCGGCCGACGGTGCCGTGTACAAAGGCCTCACGATGGCCACCGACGCCACAGGCAGGACGTTCCTGTACGCGACGAATTTCCGCGCCGGCACGGTCGAAGTTTACGACTCCGCATTCAATCCTGCCACGCCGTCTTCGGACGCGTTCGTCGATCCGCGCCTGCCGTCAGGCTACGCGCCGTTCAACGTCGTGCCGTCGACCGGCGTGCTGTTTGTGACCTACGCGAAGCAGGACGCCGCGAAGCACGACGATGTCGCCGGTCATGCGCATGGAGTGGTCGATACGTTCAATCTCGACGGCACGCTGCGCGGCCGATTCGCCCAGCACGGGCATCTGAATTCGCCGTGGGGGCTGGTGCAGGCGCCCCCGAGCTTCGGTCGGTTCGCGGGTGACGTGTTGATAGGCAATTTCGGTGACGGCCGCATCAACGCGTTCGATCCCGCCACCGGGGAATTCCTCGGCAAGGTGGTCAACACGCTCGGACAGCAGATCGTGATCGACGGGTTGTGGGCGCTCAAGGTGGGAAACGGCGGCAGCGGCGGCGATGCCAATGCCATCTACTTCACCGCCGGTCCGAACGGCGAGAAGGACGGCCTGTTCGGCAGCCTCGTCAGAGTGGCGCCAGGAACACCGTGCGGGACGCCGTGCCGGTGAAGCAAGAAGACCGCACAGGTGAACTTCTGCTCGACCGGCTTCGCGGTCGCTCGAGAAGAAAGTGAGCTTGCCCGTTGGTGCGTCAGATAGTATGTCTGCGAACCGGAAACAAAGGATCGATCCATCGCCTCCTGGCGCCGATCACGCGGCCCTCAGGATGGCCGACTCCCTGGACTGACACGACGACGACATGGCAGACCCGCACCCCAACGCACGGCTCGAGGCTTTCTGCGATGCCGTCTTTGCCATCGCGCTCACGCTCCTGATCATCGACATCAAGATCCCTGCGTCGGAAGGGATTCGCTCCACTCGTGAGTTGTGGCTTGCCCTCAGGCATCTCGG
>DATFWL010000060.1:0-5341 GCA_035259385.1 Vicinamibacterales bacterium
CTCGCGGCGCTGCTCCGGTGGCCCTCGCCCTGTTGCAAACCTCCGGGTTCCAGCTCTCAGGCGCACGTCTGCCGGAGGGCGAAGCCAAGCTGCGGATCCTGCGCGCCGTGAATCGGGCAGGCGAGTGTATCCCATTACGAGCGGTCTTGCGTTTCCTGGATCTGTCCCCGAGTCGGTCTCAGATCTGGCGCCGACGGCAGACGGCGTGTGCGCTCGACGATCGGTCGTCCTGCCCGCGGATCGCGCCGCATCAACTGACGCGGGCCGAGGTTGACGCGATCACGGACATGGTCACCGCTCCCGAGTACCGGCACGTCCCGACCGGCACGCTCGCGGTCCTCGCGCAGCGGCTCAACACCGTGTCCGCGTCGCCGTCGACCTGGTACCGCCTCGTTCGCACGCACCGCTGGCGACGCCCGCGGCTTCGGATACATCCGGCGAAGCCGAAGGTCGGGCTGCGCACGAACGGACCTGACGAGGTATGGCACATCGACACGACGGTCATCCGCCTACTCGATGGGACGCGGGCGTATCTGCACGCCGTGATCGACAACTTCTCGCGACGAATTCTGGCGTGGCATGTGGCTGACACATTCGCACCGGGCAATACCGTGGCCGTGCTGCTCGAGGCGAGTCGGGGCGCCATGCGCTCCGCGAGCGCCCCAGTCGCGTTGGCCGATGCGGGCGTGGAGAACGTGAACGTCCAGGTCGACGCCTTGATTGAGTCGGGCGTCCTCCGCCGTCTGCTGGCCTTCACCGAGCTGAAATTCTCGAACTCGATGACCGAAGCCTGGTGGCGTTCGCTGAAACATCAGTGGCTGTTCCTGCACTCGGTCGATAGCGTCGCCACGATCCGACGGCTGGTGGCGTTCTACGTCCACGAATACAACACCGTGCTGCCTCATTCGGCATTTCGCGGACAGACACCGGATGAGATGTACTCTCGCACAGGAGACGCTGTGCCGGCCGAGCTAACGTCACACACGGCCGCCGCGCGCCGCGCACGCGCAGAGGCCAATCGATCGGCGTCATGCCAGACGTGTCCGTCCCTCAACGCTGCCGCATGACACCCGACCCGTTACGGCCGTTCTGACGACGGTCCTCGCGCATTGGCGTCCCCTCGGAGCAGGCGCCGGACCACCGAACGGGCGTCGGTCCCATGCCAGAGTAGGCAGACCCGCGTTGCCATCGGGCTCGGTGGAACATCGGGCACTTCTGGCCGCGCCGAATGGCGAGAACTCGCTCACGAAACCCAGAATGTCCGTGAACATAGCTCCGCATCGTTCCTGACCGATGATCGTCGACGGGTCCGCGCGCCGGTTCGTCATGGGACGAACATCTCTTGCAAGGTCCGCAACACCGCAAGCACCGTTTGCGAATCCAGTTGGCCGAGCGATTTAAGCAACCGCTCAGCATCGACCGTTCGCAGTTGATCGAGCGCGACAAAGCCGGTGCGGCCCTGGAAGCGACATCGCGGCCGCCACGGGTAGGCGCGACCGCCGGTGGTCATCGGCGCGACGATCGCGGTCCGGAGGTGTTGGTTCAGTTCGTCCGGCGACACGATGACGCAGGGACGCGTCTTCTTGATTTCACTGCCCAGTGTGGGGTCGAGCCGAACGAGGTAGACCTGCCCGCGCGCAACCGGGCTCGGCGCTACCGCCACTCCCACTCCTCGCGATCGAACTGTGTGGCAGTGGGCCCGTCAAGCAGCCGGTCATCAGAGCGCACGCGCATTCGTTGTGCAGCTGCGGCCCACCCTTTCCGCGCGGAGCGTACCGCTTCGACGATCAATCGACCGGGTTCGGCGTGGAGCTCGACCTCGTCCGGGAGTTCTGCCGCCTCGAGGAGCGTCTTGGGAATCCGGATGCCGCGCGAGTTGCCAATTCTCACGATGCGTGTCTTCGTCGTCATTGTGATTACATTGTAATCACGACAGGCCGCGATGCGCAATCGCTGGCCCCGGACCGTGCTGTCTGGAGACGACCGCCCCGACCAGGGAAACGCCTCCGCAGACGCGAGAGCCGTGTTCAGATTCGGCACCGCTTTCCGCAGCCGCAGCTTCGCCCCTTACCGACGAGAACTCGCGCACGACACTGCCGAATGTTCCTGTAGACAGCTCGGCTGCGTGACAGCGAGTGCTGACGTCCTTCCGACCGCCAGGCCCCACGGCCCCGTGCGTCGGGAAACGAAGTCGGGAAGAACCGGGGACCGCGGGTCGCACCAGCGAGATGCGCAGAACCCTGTTCGGAAATCAGGGATGCTGCCCGTTGGCAATCACCGCGCCGCCTGAATGGCGAGAACTCGCGCGAGAAAGTGCAGAATGTCGGTGGAAATAACTCCGACGATCGCAGGACCCATCGCGCCTGCAGGTCCAGTCGACAACTCGCAAAGACCGTCGCTGCAGCGCGGGCAACCGTCGCCTGTCAAGCACATCTTCGAGGCGCCACGACCGCCGGCGCGAACCGACCACACCCGATTAGAGGCGCTGGAGCTGTAGACCGGCCGACGCCATTCGCTTTCCTTTGCGGGAGCGAGCGTTGTGCGATTGCCTTCAAGGCGCAGGCGGAGTGTACCAGAGGATGGCGCCTGAGCGAATCTGTGAACATTGCTGACAGTCCAGCGCCATGCCCCATGTTCTTCGGCGCGCGTTGGATCGCGTCTTGTGCCCGGTAAAAGCTCGGTAGTTGTTGATGTCATTGAATTTTGTACGGTGAAGGAACTGGGTCTGTTCGCGATGACCTCCCTAGTGATTGCCCTTTGCGACGCGCGGCCTTGTGCGGTCCCGCGCCGCTCTCCACCTCGAAGTCCTCGCGTTGTTGGGCCATCAATTCGAGCTGCTGCAGCAGTCGCGGCCACGACGTTGCGGCAGGCGCAGGTAAAGATTGGTCGCTCTGGGCGGCGCGCTCGTGGAGTCGTTGGGCGAATCGCAGCCGTGCCCACGAGTTCTCGGCTTTTTGCGGCGAGTCACCGTCGGTCGTGAGGATCACTCAGGGCGTGCCGTGGAAAACGCTACCTGCAACACACCTAACGCCGGGATGGTGATCCGTACTGCATCGCATCCGCCAGGTTCGCCATCAGCGACCGGCCCGATCTTTGAGCCGTTCGTCGCACGTGCCGTGTCGTTCACGTCCGTCCCAAACACCTAGCCGCGACCCGACAGCTCGGAGATGACCTCCGGGTCCGGAAGCCCTACGGTCTGGTACTTCTTCGGTCCCGAGGACACGATGAAGAACGAGCCGCTCACGGCGTTCAGGAATGCGCGTCGCGACGACGTCTTGCTCCTGTGATGCCCGACGATCATGACGTGCGCGGCCAGGTCGCTGACGCAACAATCGAGGAGGACTGCTTCCGTCGACTTGGCCGTCGGCAGCGTTGACGGACTCGCGCGGTTGCCTGTCTGGGCATCACCCATCAGCAGCACGCGTGTCGCGCAGAGATCCAGACGCACGACGACGCTGTTCTCGTTGAAGTTGCCGTGTGGGTCGCCGTCGGCGTGCAGCACGGTCATCGTGGCGTCCTGCCCCAGCGCGACTGGCGTGTTGTTGATGCTAATCGACAGCGTGGGCGTGAGGGTGGTCTCCGGCGCAGGGCTGCGATAACAGCCGCCGTCTTTCTTCGCGAAGTCTACTGACCGCGTACCGCCTTCCTGCAGGTCCCATTCGCGCGCGATCGCTTCGATGGGACGACTCGACTTCCCGCCTCTTGCCGATCGTGGACCTGGTCCTATTTGATGTGCGCGCATGAAGCGGGAGCGCGCAACAGCGAAGCAACGACGAACGCATTACTGCGCCGAAATTCGTGACGTGACCGCTATAATCCGGCTGCGTCATGGCGATCGCTGCTGGCGCGCGGCTCGGCCCGTACGAAATTGTCTCCGCCGTGGGCGCCGGCGGTATGGGTGAGGTCTATCGGGCGAACGACACGCGCCTCGATCGTACGGTCGCCATCAAGATCCTGTCCTCCGCCGATCCTTCCCTCGAAGCGCGCTTCGAACGCGAAGCCAAAGCCATCGCGGGGCTGACGCATCCGCACATTTGCACGCTCTATGACGTCGGTCAGGAGAATGGGACCAAGTACCTCGTGATGGAGTACCTCGACGGGCAGACACTCGACTGCCGTCTGCAGCGCGGGCCGCTTGCTCTGCACGAGGCGCTGCGGGTGGCGGTCCAGATCGCGGATGCGTTGGACACCGCGCACCGCGCCGGGGTCGTGCACCACGATCTCAAGCCCGGCAACATCATGATGACGAGCAGCGGCGCGAAGCTGCTCGACTTCGGCTTGGCGAAGTTGCGACCGGTGCGGGCCGGTTTCTCCGGAGACATTACGGCGATTGCGACACAGTCGGCGCCACTCACCAGCGTCGGCAGCCTTGTCGGCACGCTGCAATATATGGCGCCGGAACAATTGGACGGTCACGAGGCCGACGCACGCAGCGATCTGTTTGCGTTCGGCGCCGTCCTGTACGAGATGACGACCGGCCGAAGAGCCTTCGCGGGCAGCGGCGCGGCGAGCGTAATCGCCGCCATCATGTCATCGGAGCCGCCCACCCCGGACTTGCAGAAGCTGGCGCCGCGGCTCGAGCATCTCGTGAAAACGTGCCTCATCAAGGATCCTGAACGCCGCTGGCAGAGCGCGCACGACGTCGTGCTCGAGCTCGAGTGGATCGCATCGGCTCAACGCGAAGAGGAGGGGCCCGTCGCGCGGACGCGGCGACACGACTGGAAATGGGTCTCGGCAGCCGGCGCGGTCGGTGCACTCGCGCTGTCGTTCGCGCAGTATCTCGCATTCAGTGAGCCGCAACGGCCTGCGATTCGTCTTTCGGTCCTGCCGCCGCAGGATGCGGGGTTCGTAGGTTCTCCCGCGATTTCGTCCGACGGCGCGCGGCTGGCGTTCACCGCCCGCGCGGCCTCGGGGCAGACGGCACTGTGGATTCGCGCGCTCGATTCCTCGACGTCGGTCGCGATCAACGGCACCGCCGGCGCCACTGATCCATTCTGGTCGCCGGACAACCGTTCGATTGGCTTCTTCGCACAAGGAAAGCTCAAGACCGTTTCCGCGCAATTGGGGTCCGGTCCTGCTCCAGTGCAGACGCTGGCCGACGCTCCGCAGCCGCGCGGCGGCGCGTGGAGTGCAGATGGCACGATTGTGTTCGCGAGGAACATCGAAGACGGTCTCTATCGCGTCGCGGCCACCGGTGGTGAGGTGACGCGCGTCACGACTCTCGACCTCACCAGGCTCGAAAACGCCCACCGCTGGCCGCAGTTCCTTCCCGACGGCCGGCATCTGCTGTTCTTTGCGCGGAGCTCGTCATCCGCGCATCAAGGCATCTACGTCGGTATTC
>DATFWL010000061.1:0-19116 GCA_035259385.1 Vicinamibacterales bacterium
CCGTCGACTATCCGGATGTCGCCGCGTCGGTCGCGCGGCTGGTTGCGCGCCGCGAGGTCGACGGCGGGATCGTGATCGACGGGGCCGGCATTGGCTCGGCGATCGCGGCGAACAAGATCGCCGGCGTGCGCGCGGCGATGGCGACGAGCGAGACGATCGCCCGCTATTCGCGCGAGCACAACGGGGCGAACGTCCTGACGCTCGGATCGACGCTCGTCTCGCCAGACCAGGCGCGTGCGATCGTGACGACGTGGTTGACGACGCCGATGAAGGAGCTTCGCTACATCCGGAGGCTCGCGAAGATTCGCGCGCTCGAGAGAGGGGAGTAGCGGCTCGGGGCAAGGGGCTAGAACGGTTTCGACTACGGCGTAGGCGACGGGCGTCAGCCGTCGCTCGGCCGGCCTGAAGGCCGGCCGCTACTCGAACAGGGGGACTCGGGGACTGGGGGACTAGGGGACTGAATGACTCGTGACGAACTGCAGCGGCTGATCGATCTGATCGTCAGCGAGATGGCGATGGCGGCCGCGCGGCCGCAGACCCGCTGCGCCTGTCATGCCGTCCTGGACGACTGCTGTCCCGATCGGCTGCGCGGCGTGATCGACGCCGGTGCGACCCGGGTCGGGCTGCACGCCAGCGGCGGCGCGCCCGCGGCCATCGCGTCGATGATCGACCACACGCTGCTCAAGCCGGACGCGACGCGCGCCAGCATCGAGGAACTGTGCCGGGAGGCGGCTCAGTTCAAGTTCGCGACCGTGTGCGTGAACCCGGCATGGGTGGCGCTGGCGGCGCGGCTGCTCGCCGGCTCCGGCGTCGGCGTCTGCTCCGTGGTCGGCTTTCCACTCGGCGCCACCACCGCGGACGTCAAGGGCTACGAGACGCAGCGCGCGATCTTCGACGGCGCACGCGAGATCGACATGGTGATCAATGTCGGCGCGCTGAAATCAGGAGAGCTGCGCGTGGTGGAGCGCGACATCGAGGCGGTCACTGTTCCCTGCCGGGCCTGCGGCGCGCTGAGCAAAGTGATCATCGAGGCGGCGCTGCTCACCGACGCTGAGAAGATCACCGCGTGCACGGTGGCGAAGGCGGCTGGCGCCGACTATGTGAAGACGTCGACTGGGTTCGCGTCGGGCGGCGCCACCGCGGCTGACGTGGCGCTCATGCGCCAGGTCGTCGGAGCGGACATGGGCGTGAAGGCGGCCGGAGGCGTCCGCGATCTGGAAGGCATGAAGGCCATGATCGCGGCAGGCGCAAGCCGGGTCGGCGCAAGCGCCGGTGTCAAGATCGTTCAGCAGGCGCGCGGCGAGCAGCCGGCGTCGACGCCCTCCGCCGGTTACTGACTTTACTGCTTACGACGGAAGCGTTTAGGATTGCGAGGTCAACGGGTTGGCTGGGGTGAGCAAGCCATTGTCCATGGAGGGTATGTGGCCGATTTGACAAGACAGGAATTGCAGCGGCTGGCAAGGCTTGGCGCGGAATCGCGCCTGGACGAAATTCGGCGCGAGGAAGCCGCGATCCGTGCCGCGTTTCCGGAGCTGTTCGGCGGTCGCGGACGCCGCGGTCGCAAGCGCGGCGCGTCGAGCGGGGCAGCGGGCGGCGCCGCGGCCAGAGGCGGCCGCCGGCGTCGCCGCCGCAAGATGTCGGCCGCCGCGCGGAAAGCGGTCTCCGAGCGCATGAAGAAATACTGGGCGTCGCGCCGCAAAGCGAGCGCGAAATAGGCGCGTGATCGGCACTCGCGGTGAAATGGATAGACGTTCACGCCGACCAACCGGGGATGGATGAAGGAAGTTTCTCGAGATGCCAGGGTTACGGTTGACGCGACAGCAGGCGCGCCGGCTCTGGCGTCTCGACGAAACGGCTGTGACGCTGCAATTAGAGTGCGTCGCAAAATTATCTCGAGGCGGGTCCTGTCCGCGAACAGCCCCACCGGGTGCTCGCCAGAAAGGCACTGGTCACGGCCACGGCTCCGCGCCCGGCGGGGCGGCCCCGTTCGCGGCCACCCGCGAGCGAGCTGATTTTGCAACCTGCTCTAAGAATTTGGAATGTGGAATGTGGAATTCGTGATCGCGGTTGTCACGCCATCAACTGGCCCGAAGCTCTAACACGCATTCCAAATTCCAAATTCCTAATTAGCTTCGTTCCAGTCTCATTCTCACCTCCCGCATATCATCCCCGCGGAGCTCGCGCAGGGCATAGCTCACGAACTCCCGGGTGACACGTTTCCTCCACAGGAGCGTGAAGTCGGTGTTGTCCATCGGCCGCGCCGGGCGCGACGCGCGCTCGGCCGCGTTGGCGATGGAGGCGTCGGTGAGCGCCGTGCCGATC
Source organism: Vicinamibacterales bacterium (assembly GCA_035259385.1). Taxonomy (GTDB): domain Bacteria; phylum Acidobacteriota; class Vicinamibacteria; order Vicinamibacterales; family CAVVIG01; genus QHWK01. Next base: position 2,323 of record DATFWL010000061.1, read on the forward strand.
AGGCCGTCGGCGGCATCGCGCGCCTCGACCGGGCGCGACGCCACCGCTCCGAGCACGATCTGTGCGCGTTCGACCGTACCATCGCGCGCGAGCTTCACCGCGGCAGCCACGGACAGCACCGGGAAGTCGAAGGCGCCGCGGCGGCGCAGCTTCCAGTAGACGCTGCGCCAGCCGTCGAGCCGCGGCAACTCGGCCGACACGAGGATTTCATCGGGACGCCGCCGCAGATAGTGGATGCCGTCGTTCTGAAACAGATCGGCAGCAGCAATCTGCCGCGATCCCGAGGAGGAGACGAGCGTGACCCGGGCGCCCAGGGCGATCAGCGCCGGCGCAGTGTCGGTGGACGAGACCGCCAGGCAGCGCGGGCTCGAGGTGGCCACCCAGCACACCTGCCGCGCGCCGCGCTCGGCCGCGCGATCGTCTTTCTTCATGCAGAAGTCGATCGACCTCCGCCACTCGTAGTTCTGGTCGTAGTAGTTGCAGCGCGTGTCGAGGCAGAGGTTGCCGCCGAGCGTTCCCATGTTCCGCAGCTGCGGCGTCGCGACGTGCGCCGCCGCCTGCCACAGCGCCACGTAGTGCTGGCGCACGCGATCGTCGCGGACGAGGCCGGTGAGCGTGACGCCGGCGCCGATTCGCAGTCCGTCGCCGTTGTCGATCGCGCGCATCTCCGCGACCCGCCGCAGGCCGATCAGCGTGCGCGGCACCTGCTGCCGCCGTTTCATGTTCGGCAGCAGATCGGTGCCGCCCGCGACGAGCATCGCCTCGCCGGGCGCTGCAGACGCGAGCAGATCGGCCGCCTCCGCGATCGTCCGCGGCGACTCGAATCTGAAAAGGGGAAGGCGCATCATCGGGCTGATCGCTCGGCTGTCGCCTGTGCGCTTGTGGCGCTTCGGCTGACACGAGAGCCCTCCGTTGTGCCGGTGCGTTCCTGGTCGCTGATCGCCCGACCGTCGCCCCCCTCCCATGGAGGCGGCACCCGCAACGCCTCGGGCCACGCGATCTCGGGAAATGTCGCGGGACCGTAGCGCGCCGGCTTGCCTGCGGCCCTGGCTTCCAGGGCCTTCATGACTTTCTCGGGCGTGATCGGGACTTCGTCGATGCGCACGCCCACCGCGTCGTACACCGCGTTGGCCAGCGCCGGCATCACCGGCAGCAGCGGTCCCTGACCCACTTCCTTCGCGCCGAACGGTCCGCGTGGATCCGGCTCCTCGACCAGTTCCGTGATCACCTCGGGCATGTCGAGCGTCGTCGGGCTCTTGTATTCGAGCATCGACGGGAACTTGTGCACGAGGGCGTTCGACAAGCGCGCCGGCAGGCGGCGGAACGTCTGCTCTTCCATCAGCGCTTCGCCCAGTGCCATGTAGACGCTGCCTTCGACCTGTCCGCGGACCAGCGGCGGATTGAGCGCGCGGCCGATGTCGTGCGCGATCCAGACGCGTGGCACGTGAATCCACCCGGTCGCCGGATCGACGTTCACCTCGACGACGGCGGCGGAATAGGAATAGGTCGGCGACGGCCCGACGCCGCCGCCCTTGAACTTCGCGGCGGATCGGGGCGGCGAGTAGGAGCCGGTCGTCCCAATCGTGCCGATTGCCGCTTCGGCGAGGCACACAGCCTCGGCGAACGAGACGCCGACGGCAGCGTCTTCGGTATCGAACACGCGTCGATCGGCAAAGACCAGCCGATCTGTCGGCACCTGGAGCTTGCGCGACACTGCGTCTGCGAGGAGGTCGCGAGCGCGCTCCGCGGCCTGGATCGCGGCGTTGCCCATCATCAGCGTGACCCGGCTCGAGTACGAGCCCAGATCGACCGGCGTGAGATCGGTGTCGCCGGTGACGGCGCGAATGTCGATCGGCTCGATCCCGAGAATCTCCGCGACGCATCCGACGAGGACATCGTCGGAGCCCTGGCCGATCTCGGTCGCGCCGCAGAACGCCGTCACGCCGCCGCTGCGATCCAGCTTGAGCTGCACGCCCGAATGCGGCATGTCGTTCCAGTAGATCGGCAGGCCGGCGCCGGATAGATACGACGAGCAGGCGAGGCCGACACCGCGCCCGTGCGGCAGCTTGCGGAACCGGTTCGGCCAGTCGGATGCCCTGGTCACGCGCCGGATGCATTCGGCGAGACCGATCGTGCCGACGCGCAGGTAGTTGGCGGTGAGCGTTTCCGGCCGCTCGACGATCCGCAGGCGAAGGTCGGCAGGATCGACGGCGAGCTGCTCGGCGATCTTGTCGAGCTGAATCTCCTGGCCGAAGCGGCTCTGCGGCGTGCCGTGGCCGCGCTTCGGGCCGCATGGCGGCTTGTTGGTGAACACCCGGCAGCCCTGAAAGTGGTAGGTCGGGATGTGATAGGTGACGGTCTGAAGCGCGCCGGTATAGAAGGTGCTCGCGACGCCGTACGATCCGTATGCACCGCCGTCGAGCAGCGTCCTGACGTGCATGCCGGTGATGGTGCCGTCGCACTTCACGCCGGTCTTGAAGTGCATCAGCACCGGATGGCGCCCGCGGTGGCAATAAAACACTTCTTCGCGCGTGAGGCAGATCTTCACCGGCCGGTCGAGCAGCAGCGCGGCTTTCGCGACGACGATCTCGTGGTTGAACGGATCGCTCTTTCCGCCGAACCCGCCGCCGTTGGGCATCGCGACGACACGAACGTGCGCGGCCGGCAGGTCGAGCGCTTTCGCGAGCGCGCGATGGACGTAATGCGGCGTCTGCGTGCTCGACCACAGCACGAGCTTGCCGTCCGGATCCCGCGCCGCCACTGCGGCGTGCTGCTCGATCGGCAGATGGGTGTTGCCCTGGTAGAAGAACGTGTCCTCGAACACGTGATCGGCCGCGGCAAACGCTTCCTCGACATCGCCGAACTGCAGCGACACGATCTTGTGGATGTTGCCGCCGTCGCCGTAGTCGTGAATGCGCGGCTCGCTGTGGGCGAGGCTGTCGTCGGGGCTGCTGAAGGTTCGCAGCGGCTCGTATTCGACGTCGATGAGATCCAGCGCCTCGAACGCGGTGAGCTCGTCGCGGGCGATCACGGCGGCCAGCGGATCGCCGACGAACCGCACATGACCGCGCGCCAGGGCGTGCTCGTCCTGGCTGACCGGCAGGATGCCGTACGAGATCGGGAAGTCCTCGCCGGTGAGCGCGAGGTAGACGCCCGGATGTGCACGCGCGCGCGACAGGTCGATCCGGGCGATACGCGCGTGCGGCAGCGTCGAGCGCAGCAGCTTGCAGTGCGCCATCCGCGGCAGCATCAGATCGTCCGCGAATCGCGTCTGGCCGGTCACCTTTGCGCGCGCGTCGACGCGGCGCCGCGACTTGCCGATGATGTTCATCGCCGCTCCTGCCGTGCGTCTGCGCCGTGTTCGATCGCCGCCTCGACCGCCTCGAAGATCTGCTGATAGCCGGTGCAGCGGCACAGGTTTCCGGACAATGCTTCGCGGATCTGGTCGCGCGTCGGCCGTGGATGTTCGTCGAGCAGCGCCTTCGCCGTCACCAGAAACCCCGGCGTGCAGTACCCGCACTGCGCGGCGCCGAGATCGGCGAACGTCTCCTGCAGCGGGTGCAGCCGTCCGTCGGTGGCCAGCCCTTCCACCGTCGTGACGGTGCGGCCCTCGCAATCGACGCCGAGCACCAGGCACGAGAGCACCGGCTGCCCGTCGAGCAGGACCGCACACGCGCCGCACTCGCCGAGCTCGCAGCCATGCTTCGTGCCGCAGAGATTCATGTCCTCACGCAGCACCTCGAGCAGTGTCTTGTACGGAGCGAACGCGACCTCGGCGGGTTCACCGTTCACGGTCAGGGCGATGGTGATCATGGGATGGCTGATCGCTGATGGCTGATGGCTGATGGCTGATGGCCGATGATGATGGCTTCCGGTTCGCGGCGTGATTCTTCAGGAGCCCGGCCACGGCGTAGTCGGCGACGGCGTCGGCGACCTGCTGCGCCGACTGCGCACCGTCGGGACGGAACCAGTGCGCGGTCCAGTTGAGAGCGCCGAGAAACCCACGCGTTGCGATCGTCGCATCGGCGGCGCGCAGCTGGCGGCGTCGGATGCCGCCGGCCACCAGCGTACGGATGCCGCGCTCGTAGCGATCGCGCTTGGCGACGATGCGCGCGCGAAGAGCGGGCGGGAGCCCGTGCACCTCGAGGTGGGCCGCGGATCCCTCGACCTCGTCGAGCAGGCACAACACGTGGGTGGCGGCGAGGTCGCGGAGCCGGGACCCGAGCGGCGCCCGATCGCGGCGCGCCCGCGCCAGCGCCGCGAGCATGCGCTCGAGCGACTGGTCCTGGCAGAAGAACAGCAGTTCGTCTTTGCCGCGGAAGTAGTGATAGAGGTTTCCTGGTGAGAGATCGGCGGCCGAGGCGATGTCGCGCATCCCGGCGGCGGCGAAGCCGCGTGCCCGGAACACCTGCGCAGCGGCGCGCATAATCGCGACACGGCGCGCATCCGCGCGTTTCGAACGGCGGTTCGAAAAGTGAACCACGGTTCGATTCTAGCCGGAACGGCGGTCCTCGACCAGGGTCGGAGACCATCGAGGTCACGCGCGAAGGCTCCGGTCGGCGAGCGCGGCGCGTACCGGCGGGTTGGGCTGCCTCATCGCGCGATGGAAGGCAGAGGCTCGCGTCGCGCAGCGCCGACAATCGTGGACATACCGCCGAGGCGGCGCCGTGCGACGCACCGGGTCCCAGCGCCGGATCGTAAGGGAACTGTGAGTTCCAGCTCGGCGGCGGGACCCTATAATCGAGATTGTGCGGATGCGGACGCTCAAGTACGTCGCGGCTGCGCTGACGGTTGCGCCCATCGTGATGATGCTCCGGCTCGCCGCCGTGAGCTACGCGGGCGTCGCCGCGCCGCTGCTCCTGCTCGACGTCGTGATCGTGGCACGGCTGTGGGGAACCGGCCCGGCGCTGGTCTGTGCCGCCTCGGGGGCCGCCGCCTACTCGTACTTCGTCCTGCCGCCCGCCGGCTTCGGCATCGAGGATCCCGAGGACTGGATCGCGTTCATCACGTTCATCGTCACGGCCGTCATCGCCGGCGAGCTCGCGTCGCGGGCCGAACGGCGCGCCGCTGAAGCGCAGGCCGGACGGGCGGAAATCGAGCGGCTCTACAAGGAACTGCAGGCGGCGTTCGAACGCGCGAGCGAGGCCGAGGCGGCGCGGCGCAACGAAGAGCTGAAAGCGGCGCTGCTCGATGCGCTCACGCACAACCTGCGCACGCCGCTCACCTCGATCAAAGCCGCGGTCACGGCGCTCATCGGCGTCGACGGGTGGCATCACACCTCCGAGCTGTCGACTGAAGGCCAGCGCGACCTGCTGCAGGTGATCGACGAGGAGTCCGACCGCCTGAACCGGTTCATCGAGGGACTCGCCACCACCGACAGCGGGGAGCCGGTACAGCCGATCCATTTGCGAGCGGTGGAGGTCGCCGATGTCGTGCGCTCGAGTTTGCACCGCGCAGACACCGTGACGCGCGATCACCGCGTGGTCGTGCAGGTCGGCGACCAGCTGCCGCCGGTGTCGGTCGACGCTGCCTCGATGACCGAAGTGATCTATATCCTGCTGGACAACGCGAGCAAGTACGCGCCGCCCGGCAGCGTCATCACCGTCGACGCGACCGCCGACGACCCGCACAGCGTGCGCATTCGCGTCTGCGACGAGGGACCGGGCATCAAACCGGAGCTGCGCGAGCGCGTGTTCGAGAAGTTCTTCCGCGTGCCGGATCGCGAGTCCCACGATCCGAATCGCGGCGGCGTCGGCCTCGGCCTGCCGATCGCGCGCCGGCTCGTGGAAACGCAGGGTGGTCACATCGCCATCGAAACGCCGCGATCGGGCCGCGGCACCGCGGTGGTGATCACGCTGCCCGCCGCCGGCGAAAACGGAGAGATCGATCGTGGAGTAGCGGTGGCGACGGCCGCCGCCGCGCGGTGAGACGTGGATCGGATGACATGGAACGTGAGAAGTGAGAGGACATGATGGCGCTGACGGCGAATGAAAAGTCACGCGTGCTGGTCGTCGACGATGAGCCGCAGATCACGCGCGTGCTGCGGACGGTGCTCACCAGCCAGGGGTATCAGGTACGAACGGCGTCTGAAGGCGAATCGGCGCTGGCGAATTTCACCGAGTTCCGCCCCGAGCTGGTGATCACCGATCTCTACATGCCGCACATGGACGGGATCGAGCTGTGCCGTCGCATCCGGGCGATGTCGGGCGTGCCGATCATCGTGCTGTCGGTGAAAGGCGAGGAGCGCTCGAAGGTCGAGGCGCTCGACTCGGGTGCCGACGACTACGTGACCAAGCCGTTCGGGATGGACGAACTGCTGGCGCGCGTGCGCGCCGCGCTGCGCCGCAGCGGCGCCGACGCCGAGATCGCCTCGTTCGAAGCCGGCGACTTCCGCGTCGATCTCGAGGGCCGGCGCGTGCACGCGCGCGGGCACGAAGTGCGGCTCACCCCGAAGGAGTTCGACCTGTTCGTCTACATGGCGCGCCATCCGAACCGGGTGATCACACACCGCACGCTGCTGGAAGCGGTCTGGGGCGAGGCGTCGCAGGAGCAGCCGGAGTACCTGCGCGTGTTCATGGGCCAGCTGCGCAAGAAGCTCGAACCGGATCCGTCGAATCCGCGGTATCTCGTCACCGAACCCTGGGTCGGCTACCGGTTCAATCCCAACGGCTGATACGAGCCGGTACGTTCATCCGCGCAACACCGTAGTCCCATAAGCGGTCAGCGCGCCGCCGATTGCCGCGCGGGACCTCGCCGTTTCGCGCGCGATCGGTGGCATGCTCGTTGACTGCATGCGGCCGGAGGCGGCTGATGGGCACGGTGCTGGCGGACGTGCGATTCGGCATCCGGATGCTGGCGCGGCATCCGGCGTTCACGACGCTCGCCGTTCTGACGCTCGCGCTCGGCATCGGCGCGACCACCACCATCTTCAGCCTCGTCAACGGCGTGCTGCTGAAGCCGTTGCCGCACCCCGGCAGCGAACGCCTTGTCGTCCTGGCGGCGATCCCGGACCGCGCGTCCGCGCCGATCGCCGTCACGCCGGGCGACTTCGTCGACTGGCACGCGCAGAACCGATCCTTCGACGCGATCGCGGCCTTCACCACGTCTCCACTCAACCTCACCGGCGCGGGTGAGCCAATCCGCGTGCTCGCGGCCTCGGTGACCGATCGCTTTGGCGACGTGCTCGGCGTGTCGCCGCAAATCGGCGGGCTCTTCGAGCGTCCGGGTCAGAGTGTCGGCGATCGCGCCGCAACCGTGGCGATCAGCGACCGACTGTGGCGTGACCGCTTTGCGTCGGCCGCGGGCGTTATCGGCCGCGCGATTCGACTCGACGGCGCGCTTTACACGATCGGCGGCGTGATGCCGCCCTCCTTCTCGTTTCCGCTCGAGCTGCTGCGGTCGCGAGGGGCGCGGCGGCCGGCCGGCATCGACGTCTGGATGCCGCTGGCGGTCCGGGCAGGATCTCGCGCGAACGCGTTTCTGCAGGTCGTCGGTCGATTGAAGCCCGGCGTGTCGATCGGCCAGGCGCGCCTCGAGATGACCGCGATCGAATCGCGGCTCGCCGAGCAGCTCGGCGGCGATCGCACCGCGGCGGTGAGCGTCGTGCCGCTGCAGGAACATCTGGTTTCAGGCGTCCGCCCGCTGCTGCTGATGCTGTTCGGCGCCGTCGCAATCCTCCTGCTGATCGCGTGCGCCAACGTTGCCAACCTGCTGCTCGGCCGCGCCGCCGGCCGCGAGCGTGAAGCCGCGATCCGCAGCGCGCTCGGCGCGGGTCGGCGGCGGCTCGTGCAGCAGCAGCTCACGGAGAGCGTCGTCCTCGGATTGTGCGGCGGGGCTGCGGGGCTGCTCGCTGCAGTCTGGGGCGTCGATCTCGTGTCTGCGCTGGTGCCAAGGGGCCTGCTGCCGCGCATCGACGAGGTGCGGATCGAGCCGCTGGTGCTGATCTTCGCCGCGGCGATGTCGCTGGTGACCAGCGCGGCGTTCGGCGCCGGACCCGCGTTGTACGCGGCGGAGGTAGACGTCACGGTTGCGTTGAAGGGCGCCAGCGCGATGCACACTGCACGTGTGCGATCGCTCGGCGCGTTCGTCGTCGTACAGGTGGCGCTCGCGTTCGTGCTCGTCGCCGGTGCGGCGCTGCTGGTCGAGAGCCTGGTGCGGCTGACGCGCGTGGATGCCGGCTTCCGCGCCGATCATGTGGTGACGGCCGACGTCACGCTGCCGGAAGGCAGTTACGCCGGACTGCCGGAGATGCGCCGGTTCGCGATCGCCGTCGTCGATCGGCTGCGAAGCGTCGGCGGCGTCGCTCAGGTCGGCGCGGTGAACCTGCTGCCGATTGGCGGAGCGTTGCTGACGGGGGACTTTGGCGTCGAAGGTGTGCAGCGGCCGGGCGGCTTCGTCGCCGTGAAACCGTCGATCACTCCCGGCTACCTCCGCGCGATCGGCGTTCCACTCGTGAAAGGGCGCGATTTCGACGATCGCGACGCGGCCGGGATGCCAGGGGTCGCGCTCGTGACCGAGCGGTTCGCCGCCCGAATCTGGCCGGGCGGGAATCCGCTCGGCCGGCGGCTCACGCTCGGCTTCGGTCCGCCGAGTCAGCGGCTGTGGCATACCGTGGTCGGGGTGGTCGGGGACATCAGGCAGACCACGCTTGCCGACGATCCGCGGCCCGCGATCTACGCCCCGATCGCACAGGCGCCGGAGCCGTTTCTGCTGCGCGAGCTGAGCTTCGTCGTGCGCACCAGCGGCGACCCGCAGCGGGTGGTGCCGGCGATCCGCGCGCAGATCCACGCCGTCGATCCGGCGCTGCCGATTGGACGCGTGTCCACGATGGCGGACCTGCTGTCGGACTCGGTGTCCGAGCCGCGATTCCGCGCGGTTCTCGTCGGCAGCTTCGCCGCGTCGGCGCTGGCGCTGATTGCCATCGGGATGCTCGGCGTCCTCGCCTACGTGGTCGCGCGCCGCACCCGCGAGATCGGCGTGCGAATGGCGCTCGGCGCGCAGCGCGTGGACGTCGTAGGGCTGGTCGTGAAGCAGGCGCTGATGATGACGGCCGCCGGGATTGCGATCGGCGCGGCGCTGGCCTATGTCCTGATGGGCCTGCTCACGAAATTCCTCTTCCAGGTCTCGCCGCACGATCCGGCGGTCTTCGTGAGCGCGGGCGTCGGGCTCTGCGTGCTCGCGCTCGTGGCGAGCTACCTGCCGGCGCGGCGCGCATCGAGCGTCGATCCGCTCGTCGCGCTGCGAGCGGAGTAGAGGCGTCGGGACTCCCTCACGCGTACGACGAGCTCGCGGACGTTCGGCCGCCGCGCTCTGCGGTGATTCGGTCGAGATAGCCGCTCTGGTTGAACGCGTCGAGCGGATCGGCGGGCAGCCCGTGCGTCCGCCGCCACTCGGCGACCGCGGGACGGACGTCGGACGCGAACGCGTCCTGCAGCAACGACTCCGCCTCGACCAGCTGACAGCGCGCCTGCGCCGCCGCCAGCCGGCCGTAGTCGACGAGCGACGCCTTGGCGTACAGCTCCTGCGCGCGCATCACCGTCTGAATCATCGCCTCGATCTTCCCCTTGAGGTTGTGGCTCTGATCGATCATGTAGGCGATGTCCGCGCGCGTGCCGGTCTCCCACTCGAAGAACAGGATCTCGTGGAAGATCCGGAACACCTGGTACGGATCGATCGACCCGAGCGTCAGGTCGTCGTCCGCGTAGCGGCGATCGTTGAAATGAAAGCCGCCGAGCATCTGCTCGGCGAGCAGCCACGCGACGATTTGCTCGATGTTCTGCGACTGGTAATGGTGTCCGGTATCCACGAGCACGCGCGCGCGTGGGCCGGCAGCGCGCGCAAAACTGAGCGCCATGCCCCAGTCGGCGATGTCGGTGTGATAGAAGGCCGGCTCGAACGGCTTGTACTCGACGAGCAGCCGCTGGCCGCCGTCGAGATCCGCGTGCAGTGTCTGGAGATTCTCCTCGAACCACCGCTTGCGCTGCCGGATGTTTGCCGTGCCGGGATAGTTCGACCCGTCCGCGAACCAGAGCACGACGTCACGACTGCCCAGCCGCCGAGCGATTTCGGCGCTGTCCCGCGTGTGCTGAAGGGCCTGGCGGCGGATCTCCTGGTCGGGGTTGCCGAACGACCCGAACTTGTAGCGTTGATCCTCGAACAGGTTGGGGTTGATCGAACCCGGCGCGACGCCGTGGCGCGCCGCGAGCGTGGCAATCGTCGCGACGTCGCCGGCGCCGTTCGGGAGATCCCAGAGCACATGGAGGGCCAGCGTCGGACACGCGCCCGTGACGCGGTGGACCTGCCCGGCATCCGAGAACTTCTCGTCGATCGTCAACGCCGCGGCCGGCTGCAGGTACTTGCCGAAGCGCGTGCCGGTGTTGGAAAAGCCCCAGGACGGGAGCTCGATCCGGAACGTTTCGAGGACCTGTGTCACGCGCTCGATCTGCCGGGCGTTCATGGCTCAACTCCCTCTCGTGGTCTCAACACCGTTCCCGTCATGCTGCCCGGTCGAGCGTGTCCGGGATCGCGTCCGCCGAGTGCAGAACGATCCTGTAGTCGGCCTCGACCGACGCGTGAGCCGGCAGCCATCGATACGTCGGCACACCGAAGAGCTGGCCGCGGTCGACCATGGCGCGGCGGCCTTCCGGGAACGGCGAGACGCCGAACTCCATGCCGCGCGTCAGCGTGCAGCCGTTCCACGGCGCCGCCGAGCGGCTGTGGTTCTCTTCCCAGATGCCCATCCAGGGAAAGTCCGACGCGCGCCACGCGTAGCCGAACGCGAGTCGGAACCGCGGCGAGAACGCCACGAACCAGGCCGCACCGTCGCCGCCGCTCATCACGTGCGCGGTGTACGCGCTCGACGATGGGGCGCCGTTGAAGACGCGCAAATCGGCGGTGCCGCCGCCGGCGCGGGGCGCGTGCGGCCAGTCGAAGTCGGCGCCCGGCTCGAGATAGTCGGCGGCGCCGAACTGTGATTCGAACACCCGCGAACGCGCAGCTGACGCGCGAAACGTCGTCGCGCCTTTCTCGAGAAATGGCGGTCCGAGCGTGACGTGCTGCGTCCACGCGATCGGCCGATCGATGCCGCAGCGCGATGTCACGCGTTCGTGAACGGCGACGCCGCGGCCGCGCAGGACGATTCGGCGCTCGAACTGCAGCTGCGCCAGCGGCAGCGATGCCCGCGCCAGCAGGCTGTCGTCATCGATATGCGACGTGTCGAACGCCGCAATTGACGCGTCGCCGTGCGCGGTCAGCCCGGCCGCCGCTTCCTCGACCGACGGGCCACCGAAGATGTCGAGACAGACGTTGTGGCCCATGATCCCCGCGAGCAGCCTGGCGTCCGCGCCGCTGCCGAAGACCTTGTCGTGAGCCGCGGGATCGTAGGTGGACGGTTCGATGGACGCCCACGGCGGCGTCCACAGCGGGTTGACGCCGGTCGCTTTGTCGAACACCTCGGCAATGTGGCCGCCCTCGACGAGGACGACGACGCGCAGGTGATCGTTCTCGATCGTCGCGGCACGGCGTCCGCGATACACGGGGTCGAGCGGCACGGGCGCCATTATCGATCCCGGGAGCGTTCTGCCAGCGGCCACGGCGTGGGTTGCGCTCGTATCGCATCGCGAAACCGCCACTCGCGGTCGCGATCGCGGCCAACCGGCCGTGCAGATGAGCCGTATTCACAAACAGCCCGACGACGCCGGCGATGGGCCGCCTGCAGACGCGTTTCGTTTACATTTCTCATCGCGAAACGGTCGCCATGCCCGCGCTTCGCCTTGCGAGCCGCAGGCGCATCGGATAAGTTGCCGATCGCCGTGAGGCGAGTCGCTGTCTGTGTCGCCGTGGTCCTGGTCGCGATCGCCGCCTCCGCGCTGTTTGCCCAGACCTCATCCGGATTGTCGGCGGCGGAGCTCGAGAAGAGGCTCAACGCGTACGCGCGCCTGCTTCGCGACTGGGCGGGCCTCACACGGTACGGCAGCGAGAACGCCGAGCTCCCAAAGCCCGCGGCCGGAGCGGATCGAGTCGTGTTCTTCGGCGATCAGATCACGGAGGCGTGGAGCCGCTCAGAGGGCCGCTTCTTTCCCGGCAAGCCGTATCTCAATCGCGGCATTGCCGGCCAGACGACAGCGCAGATGCTCATCCGGTTCCGGCAGGACGTCGTCGCGCTCCAGCCGAAAGCGGTGATCATCGAGGGCGGCACCAACGACATCGCCAGCCTGTTCACGCCGGGCACCGAAGCGCTGGTCCTCGACAACGTCCGATCGATGACGGAAATCGCGACCGCGAACGGCATCCGGGTGATCATCGCGTCGGTCACGCCGGTCTGCGATTGCGTCACCGACCAGACGACGACGCGCCCTCAGGGCAAGCTGATCGGATTGAACGGCGCCCTTCGTGACTACGCGGCAGAGCGCGGCCTGGTCTTTCTGAATTACTACGCCGCGCTCGTCAACGGGCGCGACTTCAAAGCGGAGCTCACCGTCGACGGGCTGCTGCCGAACGACGCCGGCTACGCCGTCATGGCGCCGTTGGCAGAGGAAGCAGTCGCGCGCGCATTGGGCAGAGCGCGGTGAACAGTGCAATTAAGAGCAGGTTGCAAAATCAGCATATGACGCGATTTGTCGGGGTTGCTGTCGTGCTGGCCGTCGCCGTTGCGGATGTCATTCATGCCCAGGGCCGCGGCGGGCAGAACTGGAATACGATCAGCGCCGACGCGCAGCGCACCGGGTGGCTGCGAACCGAAACGCGCATTTCGGCCGACGCGCTCCAGTCGCCCGCGGCAGGCGGCTTTCAGTTGCTGTGGAAGGTCAAGCCGGAGAACCAGCCGCGGCAGCTGAATACGCTCACGCAGCCGCTGATTCTCGGCAACCTGATCTCGCACAAGGGGTTCAAGTCGCTCGCGTTCTTCGGCGGCAGCGGAGACGTCGTCTATGCGTACGACTACGACCTCGGGAAGGTGTACTGGAGTCAGAAGCTGTCGACCGCCGCGGCGTCACAGCCGGCGACGCTGACCTGTCCCGGCGGCCTGACCTCGATCACGCGCAGCACGCCGCTGATGCAGTCGGCAGCGCCCGCCGGACCCGGTGCGCTGGGACGAGGCGGTGCCGGCGCGCCACCCGGACCGCCAGCCGGGCGAGGCCCGGCACCGCCGACCGGCGTGAACCCCGCGAACCTCCCGATCACGGGGGCGGTGTGGGCAATCTCCAGCGGCGGCATGGTGCACGCGTTGAATCCGCACATCGGCGCCGACCTCCGGACGCCGGTGCGCATCGTGCCGGCCGGCGCGAAAGTGATCTCCAGCGTCCTCGTCGACAACGTTCTCTACGCCGCAACGAGCGACGCGTGCGGCGGCGCGCAGAACGGCGTCTACGCGCTCGACGTGTCGGGTGAAGGGACCGCGGCGAAAGCCAGGACGTGGGAAAGCGGCGGCGCCACGATTGCTGGCAGCGCCGCGCCGACATTGGGTCTCAACGACACGCTGTATGTCGCAACCGGTTCGGGCGGCGGTCGCTTCGCCAACGCCGTGGTCGCAATCGATTCGAAGACGATGCAGGCGCTCGACTGGTTCACCCTCGATACGCCGTTCGTGACCTCGCCGGTCGCGTTCAGGGACGCCGGCCGCGACTTCGTCGCCGCCGCGGCCAAGGACGGCCGCCTGTACGTCCTCGATGGCCGGACGCCGGGCGGCGCCGATCACCGGACGCCGCTCGCGCGGAGTGCGCTGTATTCGAGCGGCGGCGCCGACACGGGCGGCGCGGTGACGACCTGGCAGGATCGTGACGGCGTGCGCTGGCTGCTCGTCGCGTCGGCGGGCGCGGTCGCGGCAGACGCGAAATTCGCCGGGGCGAACGGCGCGATCACCAACGGGTTCGTCGCGGCCTTCAAGTTTTCCGGCGAGAACGGATCGTTCAGGCTGGAGCCGGCGTGGACATCGCGTGACCTGACGACGCCGGCGCCGCCCATCGTGCTCAACGACGTAGTGTTCGCGCTGTCGAGCGGCGCGTTCCGCGGCGGCGATTCGCAGATGACCGGCGCGCAGCGGATGGAGCGTTCCGCCCCGGCGGTGTTGTACGCGCTCGACGCGAAGACCGGCAGGGAATTGTGGAGCAGCGGACGGACGATTGCCGCGTCGGTGCAGAACGTCGGCCCGTCCGGGCAGGACGGGCAGGTGTACGTTGTCGCGGCCGACGGCACGCTCTACGCGTTCGGCATTCCATTGGAGCACTGAGGCATGCGTGGAACGATTGTCTGTGCGACGGCTCTGGCGATTCTGGCGATCGCCGGGCCTCGAATCACGGCGCAGGGCGGTGCCGCAGCCGCGAAGCCCCCGTTGATCGATTACTCGACCGACGGCGGCGACGCTCAGCGCACCGGCTGGATCAGGGACGAGAAGATTATCACCAGGGAAAACGTCAGCGGCCTGAAGCTGCAGTGGAAGCGCGAGACCGGCAACGAGCCGCGCGCCCTGCATGCGCTGATGCCGGTGCTCGTCGCCAGCAACCTGAACACCTCGTCTGGCGCGAAGCAGCTCGCCATCGTCGCCGGCATCTCGGACAACATCGTCGCGTTCGACGTGGAGTCCGGGCGGATCGTGTGGCGCCGGCAGTGGGACTATCCGGGCCAGGTGGTGGCCGGGCAGGACCCGCGTCACCTCGGCTTTCTGCGCCCGGGTGGCAGCAGCGACACACCGGTCATCGGGCCGCCCGACGCGCAGGGACGCCGGCCGCTCTACTTCGTCACCGGCGACGGCATGCTGCATATCCTCAACGCCGCCGACGGCGAGGATCTGAAGCCGCCGTTCACGTTCCACGTTGGCAAAGGCTGGTCGCTGAGCCTCGTCGGCGACGTCCTGTGGATGGCGAACACGTACGCCGGAGTCTCGGTCGTCGCGACCAGGCTCGACGATCCGACGCACAAGATCATGACGTGGAACTCGGGCAGCGGCGGCGCGTGGGGACGCCGCGGCGTCGCGGTCGATTCCACCGGCACTGCCTGGTTCACCACTGGAGACGGCATCTACGACCCGCCGCGCTACGCCAACAGCGTCGTCGGCGTCCACATCGTCGGCGACGAGCTTCAGCTGAAGGACTACTTCACGCCGTCGAACTGGCAATGGCTGTGGAAGCGGGACCTCGATCCAAACAACACGCCGACGATCTTCACCTACAAGGGGCGTGAGCTGATTGCCGCGTCCGGCAAGGAATGCCGTCTCTATCTTCTCGATCCGAAGAATGCCGGCGGCGCGGACCATCACACGCCGCTCTACAAGACGCCGCTGTTCTGTAACGAGGAAGTGGACTTCCAGGACATGGGCAGCTGGGGCGCCGTCTCGACGTGGGAGGACACCGACGGCACGCGGTGGGTGCTCGCGCCGTTCTGGGGCCCGGTGCATTCGCAGTTCAAGGCGCCGATCATGAACACCCCGGAGGCGCGCGAGGGCGGCGTCGCCGCGTTCAAGCTCGAGGACGTCAACGGCCGGCTGCAGTTCACCCCGGCCTGGGTCTCGCGCGACATGAAGCGCGGCGAACCGGTGCTGATCGTGAACGGCATCGTGTTCGGGTACGGCAGCGGCGAGGAAACCAAGCAGGCGTTCCCGGACATCGGTCTGCAGTTCGACTCGTCGATCCGCGCCGCCAAAGGCACGCGCGCGGTGATCTACGCGCTCGACGCACGCACTGGCAAGGAACTCTGGTCGAGCGGCGATCAGATGCACCAGTGGAATCACTTCTCCGGCATCACCGTCGCGAACGGCCGCGTGTTCCTCGGCACCTACGACGGCACACTCTACTCGTTCAGCGTCGGTGCGGCGGGTGGCGGGACTCCGTAAACCGGAATGTGGTGCGTTTGCTCAGTGACACAGGATGTGAGCTGATGAAACGACGCCTGACAATCGTGACCGCGTACATGGCGATCGCCGTCGCGACGGCGATCCCTCGCGCGCAGACGCCGAAGGCCGACTGGCTCACCGACGGTGGCGATCCGCAACGGACGGCGTGGCAGCGCAACGAGACGCTCCTCACGAAAGACACCGTGAAGGCGATGAAGCTGCTGTGGAAGATCAAACTCGACAACCAGCTGCGGCAGATGCACAACCTCTTTCCGCCGCTGGTCGCCGGCAGCGTCAGGACGCGCGACGGCGAGAAGGAGATTGCGGTCGTCGCCGGCGTCTCGGACAACGTCTACGCGATCGATGTCGCCAAGGGCACGCTGCTCTGGAAGAAGACCTTCGACAGCACGTTCCGGGAAACACCCGGCGGACGCGGCGGTGGCGTGTTGTGTCCCGGCGGCCTGACGGCCACGCCCGTGCTCGAAAAGAAGGACGGAGGAAGTTACATCGCGTACGCCGTGTCCTGGGACGGACGGCTGTGGACGCTCGACGTCGCAACGGGCCAGGAAATCGAACCTCCCGCGCTGTTTCTGCCGCCGAACGGTAAGCCGTATGCGCTGAACCTCGTCAAGGGCGTGATCTACACCTCGACCGCGCAGGGCTGCGGCGGCAACCCGAACAACTTTTACTCGTACGATCTCGCGACGAAGAAGGTTGGCAACTGGGCGCCGGGCAGCGGAGGGCTCTGGCCGCGGACGGGGCCGTCGGTCGGCAAGGACGGCACCGTGTACGCCGGCAGCGGCGACGGCGACTATCTGCCCGAGGAGCAGATCTACGGCCAGGCGATGATCGGCGTGAAACAGAACCCGCAGACGAAGGCGCTCGAACTGAAGGACTGGTACGCGCCGTCGAACGCGTACTGGATGCGCAAGCGCGATCTCGACTTCAACGCCTCGTCGCCGATCTTCGAC
>DATFWL010000062.1:0-4623 GCA_035259385.1 Vicinamibacterales bacterium
CTGAAACCATTCAGAGGCGGCAAGGTAGTCGTGGGTGTACCAGTAGTGCACGAACCCGATGTCCTCCAGGTATTCCCATTTATCGGGTCGTTCGCGGAGTCCCTTTTCGAGGAGTGCAATCGCGAGATCCGGCCGGCCGGAACCGCCGGGATAGGGCTCGGCGAGGAAAACGGCGCCGAACCGGTAGGCGATGTTGAATCGCGGATCCAGCGTGGTCGTAATGTCGAGGAGCGGATACAGCAGGCTGTAGTCGTCGCCGACGGCGGCGAGCGACGCCGGCGGCGGCGGAACGCCTTGCATCGGTCCCGACGCCGGATTCAGCCGGTGCTTCGTGCCGCCGTAGTACTGAATGGTGCGGATCCAGTACAGGTCGGCGGCAAGCGGCGTGTACGCGCCAGCCATTCGACCAATCGCGGCGCCGGACCGGAGATACAACGCCGTCTCTTCGTCCTCGTCGGACGGGTACCATCGTTCGCGGACCGCCTGCAACTGCACGACCGTCGCAAGCAGCACCACCGCGACACCGATCGTGGCCGCGATACGGGCGCTCACTTGAAGTCCCGTCTGGAAAACACGGCGACCGAGATGGTGAGAAGCAGCGCGATGTAGACCGCTGCATACGCGATCGCGAGGGCCGCGTAGCCGAACGGCACCGGCCGGCCGTGGACGACATCCGCCTTGACGTCGAACTGCGCCAGGTTGGGCAGCACCCAGTAGAGCGCCCGCGCGATGCGCCCGGCGACCGGCGATTCGACGGCGGCCTCGAAGTTCCTCAGATCCGCACTGAAGTGCCCGACGACGTAGAGTGCGAAGGTCAGCGCGGCCGACAGGATCGGCGTCGAGAAGGTGGAGAAGAAGATGGCAATCGCCGTCACCAGCATCAGCTCGACGAGAATCAGGCCGATCGCGACGAGCAGCGCCGGATCGAGCGGCGGGGCGTCCCACGCCCGCACGACCGCTTCCGGCACGCCCCATCGCATGTAGGCGAGCACCGCATACAGCGCGATCGCCATCGCCGCGACGTTCACCGTCAATGTCAGGGCGAGCCCGATGTACTTGCCGACGACGAGCTGCGATCGGTGGATCGGCTTGGCCAGCAGCGCGTAGATGCTCCGCCGCTCGACTTCCTTGGAAACCAGGCCGATGCCGATGAAGACGGCGATGAACAGACCGAACAGCGAGGTGGCGGAGAGCCCGAGGTCCTTGATGATCTTGACGTCCTGCCCGGCCGTGAGCTGGCCGATCAGGAGCGACGCGCCGATCAGCAGAATCGCGAAGAGCACGAGGTTGTAGAGCACCTTGTCGCGCACCGACTCGCGGAAGACGTTCACCGCGATTGCGGCGGTGGCTTTCACGAGCGCACTCCGGATGCCTGCTCCTCGAGCCCTCGCCGCGTGCTCACGGTGCCGGCCGACGTGACCTGCGCAACGAAGAAATCCTCCAGCGTCTGGCGAATCGGGTTCAACGAGACGAGTTGTGCGCCGGACGCGGTCAGCTCGCCGAGCAGCCGATCGGGCGGCGGATCGAGCGGCAGATCGAGCAGGTAACGGTCCTCGCCGATGCGGACGCTGCGGCGGACGCGCGGTCCCAGCGCAGCCATCGCAGCGTCGCTCACGCCGGCGACCACCAGCTCCCATCCGCTGGCGCGGAAGGCCCGCATGTCGGCAAGGCGCCCCGCCGCGACCAGACGCCCCTTTGCGAGAATCGCGACGCGGTCGCACAACGCCTCGGCATCGCTGAGGACGTGCGAGCTGAAGAAGACCGTGCAGCCGCGGTCGCGGAGCCGGAGGATGAGCGCGCGGACTTCCCGCCGGCCGAGCGGATCGAGCCCGGACATCGGCTCGTCGAAGATCACGAGGTCGGGATCGTTGATGAGCGCCTGGGCGATGCCGACGCGCTGGAGCATTCCCTTCGAGAATTTCCGGAGCTGCAGTGTCCGCTCACCAGCGATTCCGACCTCGTCGAGCAGGCGGGCGGCGCGCGCGCGGCATTCGCCGTGGGGGTATCCGAAGAGCGCCGCGAAGTAGGACAGCAGCTCCTCAGCGGTGAGGTAGTCGTAGAAGTACGGATTCTCCGGCAGGTAGCCGAGGCGGCGCTTGACGGCGAGATCGCCGAGCGGCCGGCCCAGAATCTCGGCGCGGCCGCCGGTCGGAAAGACGAGCTGCATGAGCAGCTTGAGCGTGGTGGTCTTTCCAGCGCCGTTCGGCCCGAGGAAGCCGAACACCTCGCCCGGTTCGACGGCGAGCGTCAGGCGATCGAGGGCGCGATACGTCCGGTTGCGCCAGAACCCGATGGTGTAGTCCTTGGTCAGCTCCTCGGTCGCGAGCGCGCTCACGTCATTTGGATCGTCGGCCGTTCACTTGGCGTGCTGTAGCTCGTAGGCGATGGCCTGCTCGAAGTACTGGGGCGCGATCGCGCTCTCGATCTTCACGCCGTTGATGAAGAAGGTCGGCGTGGCCTTGATGCCGAGCTGCTTACCGAGGTTGATGTCGCCCTTGACGGCGCTCAGGGTGGAGGCGTACTTCGCGTCGAAGTCGGTGATGCCGCCGATATCACGCGCGGCCTGGCGGACCGCCGGCGGCGTCATCCCCTGCTGATGCGTGTAGAGCCAATCCTCGAGCTCCGGTCCCTTGTTGTGCGCCTGCGCCAGGCGCACGGCCACGGCCGCGTCGCACGCCGACGGGTGCAGCGTCTGCGAGATCGCCTCGTTGCAGTCGCGGTTGAGCGGGTAGTCCTTGAGCACCATCTTCACCGCGCCGGGGTGCTCGGCGTCGTACTTCGCCAGGATCGGCTTGTAGAGCAGGTAGGACTGCCCGCACGCCGGGCACTGGAAGTCGTTGAACTTGACGATCAGGACCTTCGCGCCCTCCGACGGCACGATGAGCGGAATGCGCGGCTGTGACAGATACCACCGCTCGAACTCCGAGCGCTGATCCTGCGTCGGCAGCGGAGCGGCGGCCGCGGCTGCCTCGACCCCGCCAGCGCCTTCGCGCGGGAAGAACGCGAGCGTGGACGCGGCGCCGGCGAAAAACAGCACGGCGAGCACGAGCGCCACCGGACTGCGGAAGAAGACACGGGCGTCGGCGGTGGCGCGGCGAGGCAGAGTAGTCATGGGAAAGGAAGTCGCGGCGCCCGACACGATGAACAGGGCGATCACCGCCGCGTAGGTCGTGAGGCACAGCAGGCAGACAGCTTTGATCAGGAACAGCGACGCGTAGCCAAGATACAGCACGACGGCCAGCGCCACCGTGGACATCGCGAAGAGATAGCCGGGAACGTTCTCGCGGACCGATTGGCGGGCGGTTAGGCCGGCGACCGACAGCAGCCCGGCGGCGACGAACCAGACCGCGCCGAAGATCGCGACCGGGATGCCGGCGAACGTGCTGAAGCGGCTCTGGTAGACCTGCGTGCAACTGACCGTCGCATTGACATCGCAGAAGCTGCGATACGTCGGGTCGTACACCATGTGGTAGTGCGTGTACGCCGCCGCGGCGGACACCCCCAAGCCGACGAGCGAGCACAGCAGCGCGAGTCGAGCGGCAGTTCGGCTCATAAGACGCGGATTTCAGGAAGTTTAGCGTACCGACGACGGCCCGCCAAACAGCAAACGGGATGCCGCCGTTCAGGCGACATCCCGTCTGAGCGAGAACGAATCGACGAACGGACCTACTGAATCGGCGTCGCGGCTGCCGGAATCGGCGTGGCGATCGCGGCGGCGTTGTCCTGGAAGATCGTGCCGCGGCTGTCGGTCGCGAAGTGACGCGTGCCGGTCGACGAAGAAATCGGATCCGCGTTCGACTGATAGCCCGCGTTCACCGGCGTGATGCCGTTGCAGGCGGTCACGCCCGCCACCGCCGCCGTGCCGCCGGCCGTCAGCGCCACGGTGTAGCCGCTCTTCGCCACGGTCGCCGCGCTGGCGGTCGTCGCGATGTCAGGGCTGACGAACGCCTGGCCGCCGCCGGCCGGAGGCGTGCCGAGTGCCACCAGTGAAGGTGCATACGCGCCCTGGGCACAGCTCGACGAGAACGTCGACTCTGCCGAGTTGATGGCTCGCAGCGAGCCGATGGCCGACGCTTCGTTACCCGACATCCGGGCGCGGAGCAGACCCGGCACCGCAATCGCCGCGATGATGCCGATGATCGCCACCACGATCAGCAGTTCGATCAGTGTGAACCCCTGTTGCGCACGCACTTTCATCATTGGTCTCCTGACTGTCGTTGAAGGGCGGTGTTACTGAATCGGCGTCGCCGCTGCCGGAATTGGCGTGGCGATCGGGGTCGTGTTGTCCTGGAAGATCGTGCCGCGGCTGTCCGTCGCGAAGTGACGCGTGCCGGTGGATGCCGAGATCGGATCCGCGTTCGACTGATAGCCCGCGTTCACTGGCGTGATGCCGTTGCACGCAGTGACACCGGCCACCGCCGCCGTCCCGCCCGCCGTCAGCGCCACGGTGTAGCCGCTCTTGTCCACCGTCGCCGCGCTGGCCGTCGTCGCGATGTCAGGGCTGACGAACGCCTGGCCGCCGCCGGCCGGTGGCGTGCCGAGCGCCACGAGCGACGGTGCATATGCGCCCTGCGCGCAGCTGGACGAGAATGTCGACTCGGCCGAGTTGATGGCGCGCAGCGA
>DATFWL010000063.1:0-66058 GCA_035259385.1 Vicinamibacterales bacterium
CAGTTGTTCCGGAACAACTGCAACGGGACGTTTACCGACGTCACCGCGGCCAGCCGGACGGCGAGCCCCGGGTGGAGCGTCTCGGCGGCGTTCGTCGATTTCGACCGCGACGGGTGGCTCGACCTGTTCGTCGGGCACTACGTGAACTACAGCGTCGAAGCCAACGTGAAGTGCTTCGGTCTCGCTGGCGGACCCGACTACTGCCCTCCCCACGTGTATACGGCGCAGCCGAGCAAGCTGTACCGGAACAATCGCGACGGAACCTTCGCTGACGTCACCGCGCGCGCCGGCCTCTCGACCGAGTTCGGCCCCGCGCTTGGCGTGGCGACAGCCGACTTCAACGGCGACGGCTGGATGGACATCTATGTGGCCGACGATGGCCAGCCGAACCAGTTGTGGATCAACCAGCACAACGGGACGTTCAAGAACACGGCGCTGCTGGCAGGCGCCGCACTGGGAGCGGAGGGCGACGCGAAGTCGAGCATGGGCGTGGACGCCGGCGATTTCGACAACGACGGCGACGAGGACCTGTTCATCACCGAGCTCACCGGCCAGGGTGCCGATCTATTCGTCAACGCCGGCGCCGGCGTGTTCGAAGAGCGCAGCGCGCGCGCCGGTGTGCGCCAGCCGACGCTGCCGTTCACCGGATTCGGCGCGGCATGGCTCGACATCGACAACGACGGGTGGCTCGATCTCGTGGCGGTCAACGGCGCCGTCACCCAGGGCGCCGATGCCGCGGCGCGGCGGGAGCGGTTCGCGCTGCAGCAGCGCAAGCAGGCGTTCCGGAACCTGGGAAACGGACGCTTCGAGGAGGTCACGAATCGAGCCGGTCCGGCGTTCATGCGTGCCGAGGTCAGCCGCGGCGCCGCGTTCGGCGACATCGACAACGACGGCGACACCGACTTCGTCTACGCGAACGCGAGCGGTCCGCTGCGGCTGCTGCTCAACGGGATCGGACAACGTCGGCACTGGATCGGCTTGCGGCTGGTCGGCCAGGACGGCCGCCGCGACATGCTCGGGGCGCGCGTGGCCGTGACCCGCGCCGACGGCCTGACCCTGTGGCGCCGCGCCCGCTCCGACGGCAGCTACGCGTCCGCCAGCGATCCACGCGTGCTGGCCGGGCTCGGAGACTCGAAAGCGCCTGTGACGGCGAAGGTCGTCTGGCCCGACGGGCGGACTGAGACGTGGTCGGGCCTCGAGGTCGACCGTTATGTGACGCTGCGGGAAGGTACCGGCCGGTGATGGCAAGCGATCGACGAGGCGCACGCGGCGCGATCGTGCGCGCGGCCGGATCGACGATTGCGCTGTGGCTGGCGATCGGGTGCCGCCCCCCGGCGAGACCTCCGCTGCATGCGGTGTCGCTTCCGGATCTGTCGCGCGCAGCCGAGTCGGTGGAGGCGCAGCTGCGCGAGCGTTACGCCTCGCTGACAAGTGTGACGGCGAATCCCAGGGCGCCGGCCGGCGAACTGGCTGACGCCTTCGGCACCATGGGCATGCTGCTGATGGCCGCCGAGTATCGCGACGCGGCTGAAGCGTGTCTCCTCAATGCCGAAGCGCTCGCCCCGGACGCCGCCAGGTGGCCGTACTACCTGGCGCATCTGTACAAGGCGGGCGCGGACCACGCAAAGGCCGAGGCTGAATTCGAGCGAGTGCTGCGGCTGCAGCCGCGCAACGTGAGCGCGCTCGTCTGGCTCGGTGATGCGTTTCTCGATGAGGGGCGTCCCGAAGCGGCGCAGCCGCTCTTCGAGCGCGCGCGCGCCGAGGACCCGCAGTCGATCGCCGCGCTCGTCGGCCTCGGCCGCGCTGCGCTCGCGCGATCCGACTACGCGCACGCAGTCGATCACCTGGAGCGCGCGCTCGCGATCGATCCACGCGAGGCGGCAATTCACTATCAGCTCGCGATGGCGTACCGCGGGCTTGGCCAGCAGGACAAGGCGGACGCGCACATGCGCCTTCGCAGACCCGGCACGATCCGGCCGTCTGATCCGCTGATGTCGGAGCTCGCGACCATCCTGGAGAGCCCCGTTGCCTACGAAGTGCGTGGAGCGACCGCGCTCGATCACGGCGACTTCACAGCCGCCGCGACGTACTTTCGAAAAGGACTCGACCTTGCGCCCGGCGAGCCGTCGCTGCATCACAAGCTGGGCACCGCGTTGTACATGTCGGGCGACCCGCGCGGCGCGGCGAACGAGTTCGCCGAAGCGCTGCGCCTCTCGCCCACGTTCGCCAAGGCTCACTACAGCCTCGGCGTGATGCTCGCGGGAGACGGCCGGACCGCCGACGCGCTCGCGCATCTGAGCGCCGCGGTCCGCGCCGATCCGGCGTACGCGGAAGCGCGGGTGCGGCTTGCCGACCTCCTTCGCCGCAGTGGACGCGCCGCCGAGTCCCTGTCGGCGTACGCGGAGGCCGCCGCGCTCGATTCGCGCGCGCCCGACGCTCCGCTTGGCTACGCGCTGGCGCTCGTCGATCTCCACCGTTACCGCGAGGCGCGCGATCGGCTGCGGGAAGATGTGCAGCAGTATCCCGATGCGCCGGCGTTCGTCCACGCGCTGGTTCGGCTCCTGTCGGCGGCGCCAGACGCCACGGTGCGCGACGGGCAGCAGGCGCTCGTCCTCATGCAGGGCGTGCTCGCGCGGGAGCCGCGAGGCGTCGAGGTCTGCGAACTGATGGCGATGACGCAGGCGGAGCTCGGACAGTACGGCGAGGCCGTGACGTGGCAACGCGAGGCGCTGGCAGCGGCGGAACGGCTATCGCGGCCCGACATCGTCCGGCGTCTGACCGAGACGCTCGCGCGATACGAACATCGCCAACCGTGCCGGACGCTCGTGCTCGATGAAGCGTCGACACAGTAGATCTGCCGCACGCACTCACCTGCTTTGCCGGCGAGATCCGGTGGGGGTGTTCGCGGACAGGACCCGCCCGCCTCGAGCTGACATCGCAACGTGCTTTTAATGTGTCATCAGACGAGGGACATGACGCGAGTCACGCCAGGGCGCGCCTGCGCAGCCCGAGAAGGCTCAGCGCGATCAGCACAGCACCCACAGTCCCGCCGCCCCAGCCCATCACCAGGTAGTAGATCGTGCGACGCATCACCTCGTAGGTGCCACAGCTCGTGAGCAGAATCCCCGCGAGCGTCACCGCGCGCCAAGGCACCGATGTGTCGCGCCAGCGATCGACCAGGCACGTGTACGCGGGCAGCGCGACGATCAGCACGTAGTCCCATCCTTGCGGCGACACGAGCGGAACGAGAACGGCGAAATAGGCACCTTCCAGATAGTTGGGCTCGGCGACCGACCGTCGGCGCCAGAGCAATGCCAGCCCGGCGATCATCGCCAGAGCCGCCGAGATGAGCGCGAGCATGGATGTTCGGGGGCCCGCAGGAAGCCATCGTGCCCACATCGCCGCAAACGACACGTTCTCGTTCGTTGCCAGGTTCGGTGCCGTCGTGTCGGTGACGGTTCGATACCAGTCGCGCAGGAGCGCGAGATTGCCATCCCACCCGTACGCGACGGCAGGCAGCGCGAGGCCCGCGGCGAGCACGAGGGCAAACGGCAGCAGTGAGCGCCGCCGCTGGGTCCAGACGAGCCAGGGCAGCAACACGAGCGCGTACGGCTTGACGAACGCGCCTGCGGCAACGAGGGCACCGGCCAGCTCCGCTCGTCCGCGCTGTGCGGCCACGATCGCGCCCCAGAACAGAAGCGCGAGCGGCAGGTTGAACTGGCCGAACCCCAGTTCCTTCAGCAGAAACTTCGCGTTCAGCAGAAGCGTCCACCAGACCAGATGCGAGATCGGCAGCCGGCGCTCAGGAAGCGCGTGAACCGCCAGTCGCACGAGCGCCCATGCCATTGCCACGGTGAGGGCGAACCACGCCGCCTCGGCCACCTCCTTCGGCATCCACGTGAACGGCACCATGAACGCCGCGAACGCCGGCAGGTATTTGTATTGATAGTGGCCATCTTCGGGTCGGTAGAGCTGTTCATGGGCGAGGAAACGCGCCGCCGCGGTTCTCGGCACCACGAAGTCGATGAGGCCGCCCCGCCTGGCGCGCAGCCCGGCGTAGGCTGCGGCGACGAGCACGACGACGAGGATGGACCAGAGAACCGTTCGCGACGCAAGGCGCACGCGCACAGGATAAGTGCGCTGCGCAGGCGTCCGCAACGTGCGGGTCCTGGCAGCCGTCTCGCGTCTCGTGTCATCCGAGTGTGGTGCGAGTACAATCGACCGCCCGGCGAAGCCGTCGCACGCGAACGAAGCGGTGGACGGGACCGTGGCGTTGCATCAACCGGCGGGTGACGAAGACAGATCTCGGAGGGCGCGATGAAACGGACGTTCACGGTGATGATGACAACAGCATCGCTGCTGGTGCTCACGCTGCATCTGTACGCCCAGGCAGCGCAGCAGGACACTCTGGTCTGGGCGCCCGTGCCGAAGACGCCGGCCAAATGGATCGCTCCCAACAAGCCGCACACCAGGCTGGTCGATCTCCTGTCGGCGCACAAAGGCCAGGCGAGCTGGCGCGAGCCGATCGTGCGCGACGCGCTGCTCGTCGCGGACTACGTGCAGATGGCGCCCGGCGAGAAGACGCGGCGCCAGTTCCAGCCGGACAACCCGATCTGGTGGATCGTGCAGAGCGGTGAGGTGCGCTTCACGATCGAAGGCGTCGATCCGTTCGTGGCCTCGAAGGGTTTCCTCGTCCAGGTGCCGTACCGCAACGTCTACCAGTTCGAAGCGGTGGGCGCGGCGCCCGCGCTCATGCTCGAAGTCAAGGTCACCGACTCGCCGACGATGTACCCGGCCGATGAGACGCCGGCGCCCGTGCCGGGCATGGAGTTCGTGAAAGTGCGCATCAGCGGCAAGGCGAAGTACAGCGACACGGTGCGGCCGTTCCTCGACTTCAACGGCGCTGTGGCAGCGGGCACGCGCGTCGCGGGCGCATTCGTGTCGGATCCGCGGGCGTTCGCGAACGTCATCCGCGGCCTGCCCCAGGAAGACAACCCCAACGACAAGGGACACTTTCACGAAGTGTCAGCCGAGTTCTGGTTCATCCTCGAAGGGACGATCAACTACAAGATCGCGGACCTGCCCATCTTCGACGCGGCGCAGGGCGACGTCGTGTTCGTACCGAAGCAGACGTGGCACCGCGCCCACCATGGCGGGACCGGCTACTCGACGCGACTGGCGATGAACGGGTACCCGCAGCTGCTTCATAACTTCCAGCGCACCGAGGAATTGCGGTCGACGAAGGATCGATAACGCTCTTCGGCGTGAGATCTGCGATCTAGCCGGACACGCGGATCTCCCTGACTCCCGCATGCAGGCGGCGACGCAGCAGCGTGCGGAGCGTGACCCCATCGGCGTAGCCGACACGAGCCGCGACGTCGTCGACGCTGGCTCGTGTCGTCTTCAGGAGATGGACCGCCCGCTCCACCCGCACGCTTTGAAAGTACTCCAGCGGCGACTTCCCGAGAACCGAGTGAAGGCGGCGGGCCAGCGTCCGTTTGCTCGATCCCACCGCCCTGGCCGCGTGGTCCAGCGAGAAGCCGCGCGCGAGGTTCGCGCGTGCCCATGATTCGAACTTGCGGACCAGCGGATCGGCGTGAACGAGGTGATCGGTCAGCGCGTACGCCGACTGCGACGGGCGCGAATCGACGATGAGGTATTGCGCCGTCAGCGACGCCAGCTGCGGGCTCACCCGTCTCACCAGCCAGAGCGCCAGATCCATGTGACCCAGCGCGGCGCCCGCCGTGACGAAGGAGCCGGAGTTGACGATCATGCTCGAATCCTCGAGCGCCACGGCCGGATAACGGCGTCGGAACAGCGGCGCGAGCCACCATGTCGTCGTCGCACTGTGGCCGCTGAGCAGCCCGGACTCGGCCAGGACGAACGTTCCGACGCACGCGGCCGCGACGGTCGCATCGCGTCTCGCGTAGTCGCGCAGCAGGTGCGTCGCGTCCTGGACGTCGGGCCGCGACAACGCCTGTTCGAGCGGCGCCGGCATCTTGTAGCCAAGGGCCGGGACGACAACGCAGTCCGGGGTTCGCCGGTCGACCGGATGGATCGGGACGAGCAGCCCGTGCGACGTCCTGACGCGGCGGCGCACCGCCACGGTTTTCACGTCGAAACGCTCGATGTCGATCGTCGAGACATCGAGCAGCTCGTTGGCCGTCTGAAAGGCGTCCAGCACGGACGACAACCCGAGGTCGAACACGCCGTCGAGGACGAGCACATGCACACGCATGGCAATAACAGTATCAAAAGTGGCAATCTCGCCAATAGTGCTGTGGGCGGACGACCCGGTAATCTCAGAACCGGCCTCGGCGGTGTGCCGCGGCCGGAAGGAGATCGAAGATGCCGAAGCTCAGTTTGTTCGTCCGTCTGGAAGCAAAACCCGGAAAGGAGGCGGACGTCGCCGCCTTTCTCATGCAGGGCCTCGAGCTCGCGCGACAGGAGCCAACGACACCGGTCTGGTTCGCGCTGCGCCTTGGCCCGTCCACGTTCGGCGTCTTCGACGCATTCGCCGATGAAGCCGGGCGGCAAGCCCATCTCAACGGGCCGATTGCGCAGGCGCTGATGGCGCAGGCGCCGAACCTGCTCGCGTCGCCGCCCGTCATCGAGCGGGTCGAGGTGCTCGGCGCGAAGCTGCCGAAAGCGGCTTGATCTCGAACACCGCGTGCGGACGCGGGCCCGCGCCAGACACAGCAAGGACGGCGCGGGTCCGCGGTCGCACGGCCCGCCTTTTCAGATAGCTCGCAGATTTTTGCGAACCGTGCGCGAAAATACGGGAGGATAGCCTGCATTCATCGACACAGGCGCTATGGACATTCGCGGTCACGAGCTTCACGGCGCCCGGCAGGTCGGCCAATGGCCGGCCGACGAGCTCGTCGATCTATGGGGGCGCGCGTCTTCGGGCGTCGTCAAACACCGGTTCGTCATCGAATACCGCGATCTCGAACCTCCCAAGACGGGGATCTTCGACGGCCTCCGGATCGTGATCGATCCCGATGTCGCCTTCGAGATGCAGTGCTTCCTGCTGCTCCACCTGTTCGGCCACTCCGTTCAGTGGGTCGCACCGTCGCTGGAGCACAAGCTCGCCGATCTGCAGCACACGGAGGACCGCGAACACTTCCTGCAGGTGCTGCATGCCTACGAGCTCGAGGCCGCTGGTTTCGGAATGCAGCTGATGCACCAGGTCGGCGTCATGACGCTCGACCAATGGTTCAGCGATTTTGTCGCGACCGACTGGCGCTACGTCGAGGGCTATTACCAGACCGACAGACTGCCCGACTGGACGTCGTGCATCGAGAGCGGCTGCCCGCTGGTGACGCCCGCGCCGATCCCCGAGCTCCGTCACCATCGAGTCGAGGTCCGGTTCGCGTTCTGAGTCGGCGCGCCGGCGCTGCGGATGACCGGCGCGGTTTCTAGGGCCGCGCGGGACTGATGCCGACGGTCAACGCAACCGACACGCTTCGACCCGCCATCAACGTCAGGATGTCGCCGTCAGCCGGCGCGTTCGACCTCGTGGAGGCTGGCGTCACCGCCGTGATCGCGTGGCTGTCGGCCAGATTGTTGACCGCCAGTCGAACTCGCGACGCGGAGAACCGCGAGTTGCCGCGCAGCGTGTAGTTGAAAAACAGGTTGGCGATGCTGAAGGCGTCGATCGGCACGGCTTCGTGAATACTGCCGTTGTCGTTGAACATCTGGCCGATGTATTTGTCGAAGAAGCCCACGTTCCAGCTGCCCCGGTTGTAGGTGAGGCCGACCGTGAAGGTTTCGCCCGGCGCATTTTGAACCCACTGATGCGTGTCGGCGTACTTCGCGGTGCCCTTGGTCGCATTCAGGTACACGGCTGCTCCGCGGCCGACGAGAATCGTGCTCTCGGCCTCGACGCCCTGCGTGATCGACTTGCCGGTGTAGTAGTAGATCGTGTCACCGGACACCGGGTCGAACACCGACGAGTAGTCGTTCTGGAACTGGATGTAGTAGACGTCGAAGTCGAGCGTTGCGCGATGCGACTTGACCACCGTGCCGGCCTGGTATGTATCGGTCAGCACGGGCTGCGGAAGCGTGCTGACCTGAGCGTTCTTCACGTCGAACACGCTCGTGGGCGGAATGTTCTGGCCCTTTCCGTACTGCGCGTAGGCAGACCAGCTCTGGCGCAGCAGCGTGTGAACGTCGAACGACGGCAGCCACGAATGGTACTCGGCCACATGCTGAATCGATGGCGCCCCGTTGAGGCTCCCCACCGTCTTGCCGTTGTCTGCGAACTGAGTGAAGTCCTGCTGATAGTACGAATACTTGATGCCGGGCGTCACGGTTAACCTGGACATCGCCCGCCAGGAATATTCGGCGAACGGCTGCAGTGTGGTGGTGCCGAACATCTCGTGAAAGTTCGGCAGCGGCGCATCGACCCACGTCCGTGGATCGGAGGGCGTCTGATAGCGGTCGGTCGACGCGTACTCGGACCACAGGCCGGTTCGGAAGATCCCGGTCGCGGACGCGTACGTCAACGGCAGGAAGTTGCCCACTTTCCAGTAGCTGTTCAGCTTGTCGGTTGCGCTCGTCGCCGAAATCGTCGTCGTACCGTTGTAGTTCTGTTTGTTGTGGTACGACATCGTGTACACCTTGTCGTCCAGCGACCACCCGCCGAGGATGGTGCGGAAGCCCACGTAGTCGAAGTTCGTCGGGATGTCGTAGAAGTTGTACCCGTAGTAGAGCGGAGACGACGGATCGCTGGTCATGAGGAAGTTGTCGCCAAACTGCTGAATCTGACGGCGCGTCGATCCTTTCTGGTTGGGCGTGTTGCTCTTCAGCCGCATCAGCGACGCGAAGGCGGTCACGGTCGTATTCGGACTTGCCGTGTACGCGTACTTCGCCGAAAAAGCATTGCGTTCCTGGTTGTTGTAGGTCTGATAGCCGTCCGACCGCATCGCGTGCGCGCTCAGCAGCAGGCGCGACTTCCCGTCCTCGCCACCCAGGCGACCGGAGTTGTACTCCACCTCATACAACTGCGTATCGAACGACCCGTACGAGTAGGTGCCCGTCAGCAGGCGATCCGAAGGAAGCGAACGCGAGATCAGGTTCACCGAGCCACCGTAGGTCGACGGCCCAATCGATGCCGCTGATCCAGGCCCTCGATCGAAGACGGTGGAACCAATCGTCTGCGCGGGGAAGAAGACCCACGAGTGATGGGTCGGATCGTTCGTGTCATTGAACGGGATGCCGTCGTAGGTCATGCTGTACTGGCCGTCCTTGAACCCGCGGAAGAACGTCTTCGTATCCGCAAGACCGGGGCCGTTGGGGCTGACGCTGAATGTGCCCGGCGCCATCTGCAGCACCTGGCTGTAATCGGAGATGGGCGATGTGTAGTTGCGGATGTATTCGTTGCTGATCAGCGATTGCGCCGATCGTGCGGTCAGCGACGATTGTGAAGG
Source organism: Vicinamibacterales bacterium (assembly GCA_035259385.1). Classification (GTDB taxonomy): domain Bacteria; phylum Acidobacteriota; class Vicinamibacteria; order Vicinamibacterales; family CAVVIG01; genus QHWK01. Next base: position 9,432 of record DATFWL010000063.1, read on the forward strand.
CGCGGCCACGGCCGCCGCCGGGAGCGCCGCCGAAACCGTCACGTTTTCGACGATGTTGGCCACGGTCAGTCGAAACGCGATCTCTTCGCCTGGCGCGGTGGTGAGCTGAACGGTCCGGCGAATCGTCTCGAAGCCCGGCACGAACACGTCGATGGCGTAGCTGCCGACCGGCACGTCGTGAATGGCGAAGTGGCCGGCCGTGTCAGTCGTGGCGGTCCAGGTCTCGCTGCTCGACTCGCTGTGGAGGAGTATGGTCGCGGCGATGACCGCCTTGCCGTCCGGGTCGACGACAGACCCTGCCAGCGTGGCGGTGCTCGATTGTGCGAATGCCGGACCTGCGACAAACAGGATCGTCGACAGCAGAATGGCGAGCCGATTGATCATCTCGGGACCTCGTGAGCAGGAGTGAACGCGATGTCCCGGGAGATTACGGACGAGCCGATCGAACGCGGCAACGGCGTCGTTAAATCGATGTTACTTTCTCGTTCATCTGCCGTTAATCTTTCGTCGCGGTGACGCGGGGCGGCCTCGCTCGTGCCAGCGAAGCACACGGAGCGCCCGGAGCGTGTTCCATCGACTCGGCTCGCCCACCGACTCGGTCGACGGGACGGCGAGCGCCTCGTCGTGCGCGCGATCGAGCAGCCAGCGACCGTCGGCCTGCTGTCTTCGTTCCACGACGTGCACGGCATCGTCGACCCGTACGTCGGGCTGGACACCGGCGTCCCTGAGGTAGTCGAGCGCACGCAGGACGTCGTAGTGGTAGCGCGGCGGGAACGCGAAGGTCAGGAACGCCGGATTCGCGACCTCGCCGGTCGATCGGCGTCGAAAGAGCGCGCGGGCCAGCAGGTACTCCTCGCCTCGCCGTCTGGCCGCCGCGATCTCCGGCGCGGACCCGACGGCACGCTCGTACTCGAGCAGTCCCTCCAGCACGCAGATGGTGGTGTGGAACGACGACCGCGCGCTCTTCGGCGCTTCGCAGTTCCAGCCGCCGTCGTCGAGCTGCTCGCCGACGAGACGGCGCGCGAGGCTCTCCGTCGGGCGTCCGAAGTAGCTGCCGAGCGCGAGCGCGCCGCCGTTGATGCACGGCTCGACCTCGCCTTCGAAAAACGGCTTCGCGCCAAACTCCTCGTCCCAGCGGTAGCCGGCCTCGAGCCGAGCGATCGCCGAGGCGACGCGAGGATCGCCGCGATCGACGCCGGTCGCACGCAGCAACTGCAGCGTGAAGAGCGTCGGCAGCCAGTCAGGGGCGTCCGCGCGGTGCCACGAGCCATCCAGCCCCTGGCGGGCGAGGATTTCGGCGCCGATCCCCTCGTCCGGGATCCGCGCGCGCTCCGCGGCAACCGCCGTCGGCGAGGCGCCCGTGAGGTCGCGCATCGCCTGCCAGCGGATGGCAGGGTCGGAATCGAGCAGCCAATCGATGGTGTCCACGGCGCGATACTATCCTCGATCAGTCTTCGCACCGGGCTCATCCGCCGCATGCTGCGTCAGGAGGACCTCCATGGTGAATCCAGCGCCTTCGCCAAAACTCAGGTCAAAGCTCTCAATTTTCTTGAGCTACCGCAGCGTCGAGGCTCGGTTCGCCGACGTCCTGAAGCAGCACCTGATTCACGACTTCATCGGAATGGTCGACGTGTTTCTCGCGTCCGATACCACGAGCATTCCGGCGGGCTCGAGCTGGCACGCGGGAATCCTCGAAGGACTCCACCAGGCCGATCTCCACGTCGTCATCTGCAGCAGCTTTTCCGTGCGGTGCCCATGGATCAACTACGAGGCTGGCGCCGCGGCCGTCCGGGCCACGCCGATCATCCCGCTCTGCCACAGCGGCCTGCTCCCGCATCAACTCCCCGTACCTCTGAGCGAGAGCGAGGGCGGCGTGATCACCGACACCACCTCGCTGCGGCGCATGTATGGCCGCATCGCCGGCCTGATCGGGTCGGCCGTACCCGACGTCGACTTCGACAAGCTCGCCGTGGAATTCATCGTGGTGCAGCAGCAGCTTGCCGACCTGATGGAAAACGAGAAATCGGCGGCTGAGCAGGCGGCCAGTGCGATTGAAGGCGCGGAACCGGAATCGATCAAACGTCCTCGCGTGGTGTGTGTGACCAGCCCCCAATTCAAAGATCTCGGCTACGCCAACGAGCTGTCGCTCGTGCTGGGTGCATTCCCCGAGAGCATCGAACATCAGTTCGTGCTCAATTCAGCCGATTTGAAGGGCGTGCTCACGGACGGCCGGCAAGTGCACATCCTGCACATCGCCGCGTTCGTCTGCCCGAGAGGTGGCGACATCTACTTCACGCCGGTGAGACTTCCCCTTGGCGACAGCGCGGTCGAGGAGCCGGACGTGGTCAGTCCCGAGGTGCTGGTCTTCCTGCTCGAGAAAGCCAAGACCCGTCTGGTCGTGCTCGGCGCGTCGGCGTCGCTCGTGCTCGGCGCGCAACTGCTGCCGGTCGCCAACGTCATCGCCGTTCGCGACATGGTGAGCGCGAAGGCCATGGCCAGCTGGGTCGGGACGTTCTACAAGACGCTCGTGAAGGAGCCGCTGCCCGCGGCCTTCGCGGAGGCAACGCAAATCAGTCAGGCGCCGATGCGGTTGTACGCGCAACAACGGCACGTCCCCTCCTTGAAGCTCGCGGTGAGCGGTCCTCCGGCGGCGCATCCGTAGTCGCGAGCCTCGAGTTGCCGGTTCTATAATCAACCGCGCGATGGAGAGCATCGTCAGCGCATGACTGTCTCCTACGAGAACTCGAAGGTGATCTTCCAGGGCATCAAGGCCGCGGGCATCACTTCGCTGTCTGCGCTGCCGGAGACCTGGCTCGGCCTCCTCCTGCAGCAGGCGGAGAAAGACCCTGATGTCACGCTGATTCAGGTGGCGAAAGAGGAGGAGGCGATCGGCGTCGCCGCGGGCGCGTACTTCGCCGGCGAGCGGCACGTGCTGCTGATGCAGAACCACGGGTTTCTCGCCGCCATCAACGGGATCGTCTCGCTGGCGCAGCTCTACGGCATTCCGCTGTGCATGCTGATCGCGCTCCGCGGACACTGGGGCGAGCCGTACCCGTGGCACACCCGCGGCGGGATCGTGACCGAAGGCGTCCTGCGCGCGCTCGGCATTCCGTTCGAGTACGCGCGCGATCCGGCGCAGGTCGGCCGGCAGATTCGCGAGGCCTACACCTTCTCCCAGAGCGCGCTCGCGCCGGTTGCGCTGCTGCTGACGCGTGACCTGATGGAGGAGCCATTGTGAAGCGGGCGGAGTGCATCGCGATGCTCTATCCCGAGCTCGACGACAAGCTCGTGGTCACGATCATGGGCGCCTGCGCGCAGGAGCTGTACGACCTCGGCCACAAGGACAACTTCTTCTATCTCCAGCACGCGATGGGGCTCGCCTCCTCGATCGGGCTCGGGCTCGCGCTGCACCTGCCGAACGAGCGCGTGGTCGTCCTCGACGGCGACGGCTCGGTGCTGATGAACCTCGGGACGCTCGCGACGCTGGCGCGCTATCGCCCCGGAAATCTCATCCACATCATCTTCGACAACGGCAGCCTGCTGTCGACGGGCGGCTTCGACTCGCACACCACGTCGGGCACGACCGATCTCGCGGCGGTCGCGAGAGGTGCCGGTGTCGAGCGCGTCGCCGCGGTCGAGTCGGTGATGGACTTCGGCGAAGCGGTGATCGAGGCGTTCAAGAGCGATGCACTGAGCGTGATCGTCGCCAAGGTCGCAGCGATCGGTCCGAACCACTACGGGATGGACCTGCAGCTCCCCGAGAACGCCTTCCGGTTCAAGCGGTTCATCGCAGAGCGCAAGAAGACGTGAGCCACGGCGGCGCAGCCATCTGCCGCGCGAACGCGTCTGGTTCTGGTTGACCGGCGCGACCCTGACTCTTAGCATTGGCCGTCTATGGCCAACGCGTTGGAGCTCCCCAGCGAGGTGAACATGCATCGCCGCGACGTTTCAGTTCCGTTTGCACGCCGCTCGTTCCTCTCGCGGCTCGGCACCGGCCTCGCCGCCCTCGGGGCGGCGCTCGGCGCTGGCGCCGCCGGCGCGGAGGCGCAAGGATCCGCGGATCAACGGTGGCAGCCGTCCCGCCACGCCGAGGACGACTGGTTCGACAAGCTGCCGGGCAAGCACCGCATGATCCTGGACGCGGTGTCGGGACCGGGCGCCGGTGACGCGCTGCACTTCGCGTCGAACGTCATCACGACGAGCAAGAGCGGATACGGTCTCGAAAGCGGCGACCTCGCGATCGTGATCTGTCTTCGCCATGGCGCCACGGCGGTCGCCTTCACCGACGCGATGTGGGCGAAGTACAGCGAGCTGATGTCGGCGCGCGCGAAGCTCAACGATCCCAAGACGCACGCGCCGGCGGCGGTCAACGTCTACAACTCGACCGAATACGGACGCCTGCTCCCGAATGGATCGGCGACGATCGACGCGTTGATCAAGCAGGGCGTGCACTTCGCGGTCTGCGATCAATCGACGCACGGCTACGCCGGCGGTTTTGCCCAGCGGACCGACGCCACCGCCGAGGCGGTGTACAAGGAGCTCACCGCGAACCGGATCGGCAACTCGCACATGGTGCCGTCAGGAATCGTCGCCGTCGGCCATGCGCAGGAGCGCGGCTACGCATACGCGTATTGCGGTTGAGACCTCGAGCCGGGGTCGTGCCGGTTCGCCGTGCGCGAGCTACTGCGCTCGTCGCACGCCGGCGGCGAGCCGCCAGATCGACTCTCAACGCGCGCCGAGCGGCGGCGTCGTCTTCGGCGGCTTGCGCGGGGCGACGGCGCGCTCGTACGCGTACGCGACCTTGAGGAGCGCCGGCTCGCTCCACGGCTGCCCGAGGAGATCCATGCCCACCGGCAGTCCATCGGCCGTGAACCCCGCCGGCATGCTCATCGCGGGCAGTCCGGTCGCCGCACTCAGCTGACAGTTCGAGCCGTTCTGCGGTTGGCCGATCTCGGCGGGCTTGCGGCGCAACGTCGGGTACACGAATGCCGTGATCTCCCGTTCCTTCATCAGCGCCAGAATCGCCGCACGCGCGCGCTCGCGCTTCGAGAGCGAGGCACGGTAGCTCTCGGAGTCTCGCGACGCCACGTCGCTGGCACGCTTCAAAACGCCTTCGACCGCCTGATGATATTTGCCGCTCCCAAGAATGTCGGCGAGCGAGTGCACGGGCGCGGCCGGAAACCTGGCGAGGAAGTCCTGCAGGTCGAACTTGAACTCCGCGTTGATGACGCTGGTATCGCGGAGGAGATCGTCGAGTCCGGCATACGGCACGTCCACGACTCCGGCGCCAAGCGCCCCGATCTCATCGACCGCGCTGCGGACGATGCGCGCCACTTCCTCGTCTTCCGGCGCGCTGCCGAACAGCGGCCTGAGGATGCCGATGGTGACGTCGCCGAGTCCGGCGTCGCCAACCGATCCGTTGTAGGTGCGCGGAATGTGGCCCTGACTCTCGCGCGTGATCGGATCGGCCGCGTCGACGCCAACGGTGGTGTCGAGCATCAGCAGCAGATCGCCGACCGTTCGGGCGAGCGGTCCGCCGATGTCCTGACTGTGGGCGAGCGGGACGATGCCGTCCCGGCTCGACAAACCGATTGTGCCGCGGAGGCCCCACAGGCTGTTCTCAGAGGAGGGATTCCTGATTGATCCGCATGTGTCAGTGCCCATTCCCGCGGCGGCAAAGCTCGCGGTCACCGCCGCCCCGGTGCCACCGCTCGAGCCGCCGGGGTTGCGCGTCGGATCGTAGGGATTGCGCGTCTGTCCGCCGGCGGAGCTGATCGTCGTGATGCCGTAGGCAAGCTCGTGGAGGTTGGTCTTGCCGATGACGACGGCGCCCGCGTCGCGCAGCTTCTTCACCATGAACGCGTCGCGGCCGGTCTGGAAGCCGGCCAGCGCCAGCGAGCCGGCGGTCGTTGGCATGTCCGCCGTCGCGTAGTTGTCTTTCACGACAATCGGGATGCCGTGGAGCGGTCCGCGGACGCGGCCGGCGCGGCGCTCGGCGTCGAGCGCGTCCGCCTGTTCCAGCGCTCCTGGATTCAGCGCGATCATCGCGTTGAGGCGCGGGCCGTCCTGATCGTACGCCTTGATGCGCGCGAGGTACTTCTCGACGAGGTCGTGCGAGGTCACGGTCCCGATCCGCTGCGCGGCGAGCAGCTGGACGATCGTCTTCTCGGTGACGTCGAACGCGGACGCCGGAGCCGCAGGCGGCAGCGGACCGATCAGGCCAACCTGCGGAGCCTGTGCGGCGAGAGTAGTGGCAGCCGCCAGAGTGGCAAGCAGTGTCTTCACGACCGCGCTCCCGATTCGATTCTCAACCTGGGATGGCCGACGCGCGATTGTAGTGCCGGGCGGCGATTATCTCGCGCGCGGTGACACCAGCGGGCCTTAGATGCGCTCGCCGCAGAGCGAGCACTCGATGTGCAGCTCGCCCGCGTTCTCGGTCACGCGAGTCACCTCGTGACGGCACCACCACGTCAGCTTCTTCCACAGTCGCTTCATCATTTGCGCCACTCCTTCAGACGATCGGCCTGCTCCAACACCAGCGCCACGCGAGCATGTCATGCGCGACGTTCCACCTATCTATACGGGTCTCCAGGTGCGGCCGTTCACTGCACCAATGCACGATAAAGACTTCTGAGTCAATGATTTATGGCGTTCGGCACCTGCGGATATTTCGGCGTCGCGCGCCGCCGGTTCGTCGCCCAACGGGCACAACGGTTTCTGGCTCATGACGGAATAGGGCCGGTGAGGGACAGGCGGATAATCTGCACGTGCGCAACACATGTCGTGTTCTCGTTTGCGTGTCGCTCGTCACGGCGGTCGTTCGGGCGCAGAACCCGGTGCCATCGAAGGTTCCGAACGGTCTGCCGGAATGGGCCTACAACATTCCCGACAAGGTGCAACCGCCCGAGCCGCGCGTGCCGTCCACGGTTCGTGCCGCGGGCAGCAGTAAGGAATACGAGGCCTCAGCGATCGCCGGCAACACGAATCCTCCCGACTGGTTTCCAGACGAACATCCGCCGGCGCCGCGCAGCGTGAAAGGCCCGGTGCCGAACGCCTGCGGGTCATGCCATCTGATGTCGGGCGAGGGGCACCCGGAATCGGCCGACATTGCAGGCATGCCGGCCGAATACATCATCAGGCAGATGAACTACTTCAAGAGCGGCGCGCGGAACGAGGAAACGCGGATGGGGCCGATCGCCCGGGCGGTCTCCGATGCAGACGTGCGCGAGGCGGCGGCGTATTTCGCCGCCATCAAGCCCGTGCCATTCGTGAAAGTGATCGAGACCGCGACGCCGCCGAAGACGTACGTCAGCGCTGACGCCCGGCATCGACGCATCCACCCGGACGGCGGCACCGAGCCGATCGGCCGCCGGATCATCCAGATTCCGGAAGACCCGATGCGAACGACGATCCGCGATCCTCACTCCGGCTTCGTCGCGTACGTGCCGCCCGGCAGCATCGCCAGGGGCGCCGCGCTGGCGACGACCGGCGACGCGGGGAGGACGATTCAGTGCGCCCTGTGCCACGGCGACGCGCTCACCGGACTCGGCGAGGTGCCGCGCATTGCGGGCCTGCAACCGGTGTACGTCGCGCGGCAGCTGCTGACGATGCAGAACGGCACGAGCGCCGGCGCCAACGCGGCATTGATGAAGAAGGTCGTCGTCAACCTGTCGGAAGACGACGTCATCGCGCTCTCCGCGTACGTGGGGTCGCTTCCACCTCGGTAATCGGCACGCGTCGAACGAACCCGCTCTTGCTCGAGCGTTACCTCGTTGACGCGGATCGTGATCGGCCGCGGGTCTTCGGGCGCGGTACAATCGCGCGGTTGTCGATGCGCGTCACACTCTCCACCCGGCACGCGCTGCCTGCGACGATCGTCCTCGCGCTGGGCATGATCGTTCCACCGATCGACTCGGAGTTCGTGTTCGAGACGGCACCGTTCGCGAGCGCGCATGCGTCGACGATCGTCGACACACGCGACGGCCTGGTCGCGGCCTGGTTTGGCGGCACGCGTGAAGGCGCGGCGGACGTCGGGATCTGGCTCTCGCGACACGAGCGCGGCGGATGGACCGCGCCGATCGAGATCGCGACCGGCGCGCAGCCTGATGGCGCGCGCTATCCGTGCTGGAATCCGGTCCTCGTCGACGTGCCCGGTTCCGCGCTGATGCTGTTCTACAAGGTTGGGCCGAGCCCGCAGACGTGGTGGGGCATGGTGCGAACGTCGCGCGACCTCGGTCGGACGTGGAGCGAGGCGCGGCGCCTTCCGCCGGCGATCCTCGGTCCCATCAAGAACAAGCCGGTGCGCCTTTCCGACGGCGCGCTCGTGGCTGGCAGCAGCACCGAGTCGACCGATCGTCCCAGCAGATGGCGCGTCCACTTCGAGCGCTCGACCGACGGCGGACTCACGTGGACCGCCTCTTTCCCCGCTGACGATGGACGCGCGATCGATGCGATCCAGCCGAGCATACTCGTGCATCCCGGCGGCCGGCTGCAGGCGGTCGGCCGCACGCGCTCGCAGCGGATCTTCGAAACGTGGTCGATGGACGGCGGGCGAACCTGGAGCGCGATCGCGCTCGCGTCGCTGCCGAACCCCAACTCGGGACTCGACGCGGTGACGCTGCGCGACGGACGCCACCTGATTGTCTACAACCACACCACGCAGGGACGTTCGCCGCTGAACGTGGCCCTGTCCCGGGACGGCAAGACGTGGAAGCCGGCGCTGGTGCTCGAAAGCGATGCGGGCGAATACTCGTACCCGGCTGTGATTCAAAGCACCGACGGTCTGGTTCACATCACCTACACGTGGAGGCGGCAGCGGATCAAACACGTGGTCCTCGATCCGAACGCACTCCAGTGACGGATCGCCGCTCGTTCTGTCGAGGCTCGACGTTCTGGGAACGTTGTGAGGGGCAGCGTAGAATGGGCGATCGCGATCATGTGTCTCCGCACGACGTCACGATCGCCGTGCCGGGTCCGACGCAGGCCTCGCCAGGCCTGCTGAAGCGGCGGCGCGAGAGTGGCACGTGGATCATGAGCGCCGCCACGTCGACAGCGTACATCACGATCGCGGGGCGGTGACTCGGAACGTTTCGGTGGAGGGTCGCTATGGCCGGCACAGTCATTCAAGGCAGCTTCCCGCGAGGCTACCGCGATCCGCGGATCGCTCTTCCTGATGCCTCGCCGGTCCGGCCGACAGTTCCGCGCGCAGCGCGGACTGATGCGCGGCCGCCACGTCGTGGTGGCACCGTGCAGCCGCATTCAGCTCACAAGGCGTCCGCGCCGGCGCCGCGACCGCATGCCGGCGCCTTTCAGTTGACGCGCAACCGTGCCAGCCTCAGAACCGACGGCGGCCATCGGCTTCCAGAACCGGTGCGGCGACGAATGGAATCGGTCCTGAAAGCTGACCTGTCCGACGTTCGTATTCACATCGGATCGGACGCCGATGCGATTGGCGCTCTCGCCTTCACCCATGGATCCAACATCTACTTCGCGCGAGGGCAGTACAACCCGCACTCGGCGCAAGGTCAGCGGCTGATTGGCCACGAGCTCGCGCACGTGTTGCAGCAGCGAACGGGCCGCGTCATGAATCCGTTCGGATCCGGCGTCGCGGTCGTCCAGGACAAGATGCTCGAGGCGGAGGCAGACCGGCTCGGTCGGCTTGCCGTCATGCCGCATCGCGTCGCGCAGCAGGACGGCGCACAAGGCCTGAGCGGCGCTCGTACTCCACGCCTGGCGCAGGGTTGTCTGGCTCGCCCGTCGACGGCGGGTCGATCAGCCTCGGCCGGTCCGTTCTGGATGATCGCTCGCAGATCGCGATCGATCGGAAGCGTTGTTCAGCGGGCTGAGCCGCAGCGCGCGTTCGGTTACACGAAGGAGACTGGCGAGGCGGCGAAGCAGTTCACCTCGTTTTTCGGCCAGATCGGCGAAGTGGAAAAGATCGCCAGGAAGGATCCCAACAAGCAGGACATCACGATGTACCACATGACCTCGTGGAGGAATCTGCAGTCGATTTGTACCATCGGCCTCGATCCAAAGCGGGGCGGCAAGCCAGGAGGATCGGTCGGGATCACCGAGAACCCGCAGCTCAAGAAACATTCCGAGGAAACCACACTCGGAAAGACCGCCGCGGCGTCGAGCAACGAAGTGACGGCGCCGTACATTCATCAACGCGTCGCGTGGGCCGACCTCGTGCTCGATACGCCAGGCGCCAATTTCGAAGTGCTGCTGCGGTTTTCTTGCAAGTGCGGTCGGCCATGGACGGAAGATCCCGTGCACCACGGCGCCTGGCATACGATGAAGCTGATCCCCCCGAAAGACATCGACTGCCTCCTCGTCGAAGGGTGGACCCCGATCAAGACGCTCGGCGCCGACGCGCTTGCCGGCGTGTTCAAGGACCCGGCTGCCGATCTACCGACAAACCCGACGGGACTCGCGTTCACGAAGGACGCATTCATTGCGGCGCTGCCTCAGGTCGCTCACTACAAGTGGTCGAACCCGGAGGGCCTCTGGAAAGAGCTCAAAGCGTTGAAGGGCCAGGACGTCTACCTCAGCGACGGCCTGCAGTGTGTCTTCGCCGGAACGACGGGCCATCCGATCCGCGAGCCGCAGAACTGGCTGTACGTGTGCCACGTCTCAGGCGCGTCGACAACCGACCTCGCGCCCTACCGCGACGAGGCGGAGCGTTACAAAACGAAAATTCTCAACCCGGGTTGGGGCCGGCAATGATCCCGATGTCGTCTCGACCGGACGGCTCGTTTGCGCTCTCTCTCATCGCGAGCCGACGCCGGTCACCTTGGACAGCAGCTCGAAGAACTCGCGCTTCCGCGGCGAGCTGATCGTCCAGTTGACCGGCACGCTCTGATACCCATCGTCGAACCGCTCTCCCGCCATCCGATAATCGAAATATCCCCAGCTCGCATAGGCGCCCAGCGCGGCCAGCATGTTGTTCTGCGGCTTGCTGAAATCGAAATGATCGTCCTCGTTGAAGACGATCGGCTGGCCGCGATAGCTCGGCAGCTTCCTGGTCTCCTCGACCATCTGCGTGACGCGCGCCGGCTCGCTGACGCCATTGCCATGCAGCAGAACGACGTCGACCGCGTTCACCAGCGAATCCGATGGCACTCTGTCGCCGTTCAGGCTGGTGCTGACGAGCAGCCGGCCCGCCGGCGACGAGACCTTGCCTTTCGATTGCTCCTTCACCCGCTCGATCAGCCGCACCGCTCCGCCTGACGGCTTGACGACGTCGTACTTGAATCCAGCGTTGTCTGCTTCGTTGGCGATCTCGACCAGCACGTGCGTATATCCCTTGTCGACGAGCCAGTCCGTCGCCGCGTCGGCCGCACGCGTCACGGCCTGCTCGTCGTTCATCCGCCGCTCCTGCGCCTGGTAAAAGAACCCGACGATCACGACCATGCCGATTTCGTCTGCGCGATCGAGGATGCGTTCGAGTCGCGACATGTAATCGGCCCGCAGCGCGCCGTCGCCCTCGAACGATGAATTCACCCACGGCTGCGATCGGCTGTAGCCCTCCGGGCTGCCGCCCTGAAGGTTGATCGTGAACGCCAACAGGCCCTTCGCCTTCCAGAGCGGCATGGCGCCGACGAACTCCCGCGTGTTCCGCTCGGGATCCCAGGGACCATCCGGGTACTTCCACCTGCCGCGCGTCTCGGCGTTCCGATCGTCGAAGATGCCCTGCACCATCCGCGAGTTGAACAACAGACCCTGGACCCTCATCCCGTCGTACGATCGCCCCTCGTACGTCGGATGTCCGTTGACCAGGAACTCGCGTCCCTGGACGCCGACGACGGTCTTTCTCGGCGCACGGGTCGGCTGCGCGGCGAGCGCCACGCCTGCCGCGACGACGAAGCAGAGATCTCGCAGGTCTGGCACGGAATGCCCGCGGACGGCAGCTACTTGATCACTTTCACGACGAAGTAGCTCACCGACTTGGGCACTTCCTTGAACCAGTGCGGGATGCCCGCGGGGATGACGAACACATCTCCTTTGGCGACATGATGCGTCTCGCCGCCGGTGATGTCGGTCCCCAGCCATTGATCGGGCCGGGTCGTCGCGCCGCCGACCATTTTTCCGCCGAAGACGAAGGTGGCCTCGCCTTCGAGGATATAGAGCACGTCGGTCTCCTTGTCGTGGACTTCCACCTGGCCGGCCTTGTCGCGGTGACTGCCCTGCACGATCAGATCCGGCCTCGTCACCAGCGTGCCGCCTTTCGCGAGCGCCTCCGCGACTTTCGCGGGATCGACGTGAATGCCTGCAGATGGGGCGTGTTGCTGCGCGCCCGCGAGGGCGCCAACGAACAGTACCGACGCGAGTGCCAACCAGAGTTTCATCTTCCCTCCTTCAGGACAAATACGCGCCCGGGGTGATTGAGTGCGGCGAGGACTTCGGCCCCGCGCTGGAAACGAGGACGTCGCCGGTGCCGCCCGCGCCGATGCTGGCGATGATCTCATACGGACCGAGGCGACTTCGCGCAGAAAAGAGCCGTGCGCAGTTTCGCGGTTGCGAGAGCGCACATTCTAGTCGGTCGAGCTCGAGTCCGGAAGATCCACGGAGTCGGCTCTCGGCTCGACCACGCCTTACCGTATCCGCATCGTGCGGCGACGACGTGGGCGCGCCGCCAGCGCGGCGATGCCGGCGGCATACGCCCGGCGGTGCTCCTGCGTCCACGGCGGACCCGATGGGCGACCCGTGTCGCTGACGAACGATTCCATCTGGTGAGGGTGAACCTCGAGCCGGGCTGCAGCCCGGGCGGTTTCCTCGCCACGGCGGCACAGGTGAACTTCGAGGCCGAGGTCACGTGCAGCGCGACACAGGGCGAGCTGATACATCATCCCGTCGGCGGCGCACTGCAGCTGATACGACTGCCGCACCGCGGCAACCGAGTCGGGGAGCTCAGCGAATGGGGGCTCGCGAATCGCCAGAGCGACGACCGAATAGACCGGTGCCAGGTCGGTGACGACTTCCTTCAACGCACGCGACGTGCGCCCTGCGATGGATCGCTGGATGCGCGCGATCAGGGCGTTCGCGTCGTCCTCCCGCATACCGAGCGATTCGTGATGATACGGCAGCGTCGGCAGCCCCGCATCGATGAGCGTCACCCGCCGCCGTTCGACGACTGCGGGCACGTTGGCCGGCGCCGCCACACAGACCACGTGCGCCCATCCGGCATGATCGGCCACGCTGATGACGCACGAAACCAGCTTCATCGTTGCCTCGCGCGGTTCTTGCGCGGCACCACGTACGGCCGAAGCGTGGCCTCCAGATCCTCGCGCAACCATTCGGAAGCGGCGCCGGCGCGATAGAGCGTCCACGCCAGAAACGACCCGTTGAGGGTGACCTCGATCAGCCGGGCAAGCGCCTGCACGTTGGTCTCCGCGCGGAGCTCCCCGGCGGCGACAGCCTCGCCGAGGAGCTTCTCGTAGTGCACGCGTGCGGCTCGCGACATCCGCAAGAGGTGACGGCGCAGGACGGGATCAGCCAGGTCGTTGTGCAGATAGGCCAGATTCCGAAGTGCGGCGCGCGGCGAGCCCGCCAGCTGCGCATGTACCGCGGTGACGGAGCGCAGCGCTCTCAGCGGGGATGAGGTCCGCGAGTGAGGGACGGCCACGCCCACGTCGCCAGTGGCGGCGGCATAGCGGGCATGCGCCAGCAGCATCGCGCGCTTGGAGCCGAAGCGCTGGACCAGCGCAGCTGCGGTGATGCCCGCCTCTGCGGCGATCGCCCGAAGCGTCAGTTCCGCGGGGCCGCGCCGATGCATGACCCGCACCAGTGCCGCGAACACATCCACGTCCTCTGCCTTTCGTCGCCGCGGACTCATCGCGCTTGACATAATCTAAACACACGTTTAGTTTCTGTCGCAACCAGGACGTGTGCCGATGAAGAAGACGAGGTCCGCGGCGATGCCGCTCGGGGGACGAGTCGCGCTGGTGGCTGGCGCCACGCGGGGAGCCGGCCGCGGCATCGCCCGGGCGCTCGCCGAAGCCGGGGCGATGGTCTATTGCACCGGGCGCAGCGTGAAGGGAAAGCCGTCGCCGTACGGCCGACCGGAGACGATCGACGAGACCGCCGCGATGATCACGGCCGGCGGCGGCAGAGCCGTCGCCGTTCGCGTCGATCACACGGACGAGGCCGAAGTGAAAGCGCTGTTCCGGCGCATCCGGCGCGCTCACCGGCGCATCGATGTCGTCGTCGACAGCGTGGCGGGCGAAGACCCGCTGATGGGGACGTACGGCTTCCTCTGGCAGGCGGATCTCACGACCGCCGACGCCATCTTTCGGCAAGGTCTCACATCACGGATCATCACCGCGAAACATGCCGCGCTGGCGATGATGCCGGCCAGACGCGGCCTCATCGTGGAAGTGACCGAGGCCGACATGATCGGCGGCGGCGGCAATCCCATGGCGCAGGCGGTCAAGATGGCGCAGAAGGTGCTGCCCTTGCTGTGGGCCGCCGAACTCGCGCCTCACGGCATCGTGACCATGGCGATTACGCCGGGATTCCTCCGCTCGGAATCGATGCTTCAGCAGTTCGGCGTCACCGAAGACAACTGGCGCGACGCCGGCAAGAAGGATCCCAACTTCCTGCAGTCGGAATCGCCGTTGTTCGTCGGACGCGCGATCGCCGCGCTCGCGGCGGACCCGAACCTGCAGGCCCGAACCGGAATGCTCTTCGGTTCCTGGGAGCTCGGACGCGATTACGGATTGACCGACTACGACGGCCGTCGTCCCGACTGGGGCCGTCACAAGATCGATTTTTCGACGCTGCCGCCAACGTGGGTCGATCTGTTCCGCAGGGGCACTGAGCTGGAGATCAACTGGTTGGCGACGCTCGCGCGCCGGACGAGGAATTTCAGGACAAAGATCCCGTAGTCACTTCGGCATCGCACCACTGTCGCGCGCGCGCCGCCGATAGTGGAACGCCAGGCAACTCTGTATCCGGAGCTCGCCTGGAGAGACTGTCAGGAGCTCCGCCGGAGAAGATCCGGGGCGATGTTGCCGCCGGTGACGAGGAGAACGACGGCCGCGTCGCCGGACGCTGGCGGGACACCAACCGTTCCATTCAGGCTCGACACGAGGCAGGCGACTGTTGCCGCCGCGGCGGGCTCCGCGACGACCTGTTCGTCGGCCGCGAGGCGCGCGATCGCCGAGAGCATCTGCTGCTCCGTGACGAGGCGCATGTCGGCGACCGCCTCGCGAACCGCCTGCACGTTCGCCGCGACAGGGGCTCGCGTGGCGAGACCGTCCGCGATCGTGTCGCACGTCTCCGTCGCGACCACGCGTCCGGCGCGCCACGACAGATAGTACGAGGGCGCTGCCTCCGCCTGCACCCCGATCACGCGAACGGCGGGTCGCCGGGCGTGCACGGCCGCGGCCACGCCACGAATGAGCGCGGAGTCGCCCACCGGGACGTAGAGTTCGGCGCATTCCGGGCACTGCTCGAGAATCTCCCAGCCGATCGTGGCGGGCCCGGCCGGCAGCACGCCGTCGGTCGCGTCGTTCAGGTAGTAGATGCTTTCGTCGCGGCTGGCATGCTCGACGGCGGCGGTGGCCGCGTCGCTGATGTCCCTGCCGCGTTCGACGATCCGCGCGCCCAGGTCGGCGATGCGCTGGCGCTTCACCGGATTGGCGCCGCGCGGCAGGAAGATCGTCGCGCGAACGCCGAGCTGCCGGGCGGCGTACGCGACCGCAGCGCCGTGGTTCCCCGTACTCGACGCGATGACCTCCGATACGGGGCCCGCCTGCAGCTGACACCAGAGCGCGTACAGCGCGCCACGCACCTTGAACGATCCGGTCGGGAGATCCGATTCGAGCTTGAGCAGCACCGGTCGGCCGGCGAGCGCCGTCAGCGACGGCGCCCGTAGCAAGCGCGTCGGCATCAGGTGCTGACTCAGAAACGCCCGCGCGCGCTCGATCTCCGCCACCGCGGGCAGAGCCGATTCGCGGAGCATGTTCAACGCTTGCGCTGCTCGATCTGCGCGAGGAAAAACTGCTTCAACGCCTCATTCGTCAGCCCGAGCGCCGTCGCTTCTTCCAGGGCCTTGTTGGTGTCCCAGCCATCGACGATCGCGCGTTTCATGAGCCACATCCCGGCGGCTCTTCCACCGCCCGCTCAATGGATGAAGGCCGGCTGGACGCCCGGCGTCGTGATCGTCTTCAGGAACGTGTCGACGACAGCCGGATCCGGCTTCGCCCCACTGAATGGAATGTGGTAGTAGGGAATGCCGGCTGCTTTGGCCGCGGCGATGTTCCCGTCGATATCGGCCCCCTCCTCGGTCGGAAGGCGGAGGTTGATGATCGACGCGTATCCCATTTTCTTGATTTCCGGGATCGCGCCGGGCGTAATCGCACCCGCGCACGCCACGGTCGATTCGACCTTGGCGAAGTTCCGGATGCCAGGAACCTCCTGCCTCACAACCTGCGCGCTCGCCGCGGCAGCTGTCAGGCAGCCGGCAATGGTGAGCCGTGCAAGCCCCGGAGCCCTCCGATGCATGATGTACCTCCTCTGAGCGTGCAGCTTACCACCGCGCGTGTACGTCACGCACCATGACGCTCGAATTCGTCGGGAACCGGTCGCCTTGGTCCGCTTCTCTTTTCGCGGGTCAATTCACTGCGTGAACACTGATCGTCACGCGGTCGGTGCGCCGCAGCTTCTGCATGACCGCCCGTTCGCTTTCGTAGACGGTCTTCACACCGTCGCCCATGGCGGCTTCGATGTCTCGGATGTACTCGACCAGGCGTTCAAGGCCGCGAGGCTCGACCGAAGCGGCCTGATCGGTACCCCACATCGCGCGATCGAGCGTGATGTGCCGCTCCACCAGGCTGGCGCCCAGGCACACGGCCGCAAGAGTCGTCGCCAGGCCGACCTCATGCCCTGAGTATCCGACCGGGCACTCGAACCGTGATCGAATCGTCTCGATCATGCGCAGATTGAGCTCGCCAAGGGGACACGGATACGTGCTCGTCGCGTGCGTAATCAGCAGATTCTCGGGGCCAAGGATCCCCACCGCTGACTCGATCTGATGCATCGTCGACATGCCGGTCGAAAGAATCAGCGGGCGGCTGGTCTGTCTGAACCGCTGAAGAAGGCCGACATCGGTCAGCGCCGCCGAGGGAATCTTGTAGCCGACGGGTTCGAACCACTCGATGAAGTCGACCGCCGATTCGTCCCAGCATGATGTGAACCAGTCGATCGAGCGGCTGCGGCAGTGCTCGACGAGCCGGGCGTAGTCGTCGAAGTTGAATTCCACCCGCCGACGGTAATCGAGGTAACTCATCATGCCCCAGGGCGTCTGTCGGATCTGATCACGCTGCTGCGGCGGCACACACAGCTCGGGCGTCCTCTTCTGGAATTTCACGGCATCGCATTTCGCGTTCGCGGCTGCATCGATCAGGCGCTGGGCGATGTCGAGCGATCCGTTGTGATTGATACCGATTTCCGCCACGATGTAGGTCGGTTGGCCCTCGCCTATCAGTCGATCGCCGAAGGACAGTGTCCGCATGGCCTTCCTCCTGATTGAGCGTGTGTCCTGCGCCGCTTACGCCGCCACCGAGTCGGAGGTGAGAACAGTCACCCGGTCCAACAACGTCTCCAGCCGACAATCGGCCATGAGCGTCTCGTGCCCATCGGCGCGCGTCACCTCGAACAACGTTTCAAAGGGTTTGGAGGCGACGACGCGCGTAATCGCGATGATGGTCTGCAACCACAAGGGCTGGCGCTCCCACATCGAAGCCGCAGAGTGCTCCTGGCCGTTCATGGTGATGAATACGCGCTCGGCCCATGTCCTCTGCCCGCGGTGATGCGCATGATGCGGACGAAGGATGTCTGCAATCGATTGAAAAATGCGTCCGACGAACGGATCGGCGTACTCCGGGAACACGACGCAGCGGCTGATCCGTTCGACGCGCAATTCATGGACGAACGCCGTCCACTCGCACTCGCGCGTCAGGTTGACGATGGTGTTGGGAAAGAGGCCGTGACGATCGCCGCCGCCGACGACCGGAAGGCCGAAGCCCTTCGCGATCGGCAGCACGAGTCGGTTTTCCGCCCAGTCGCGGTATCCGTTCAGCTCGAGCGCATGAATCCAGCCCTGAAAGGCACGCAGAAACGCGAGCAGCGTTGAATCGTGCCGGAGTTGACCGACCCTGGCGAGATCCCAGCAAGGATGATTGAGAACGACGACCGTTTCGGGGCACTCGCTGACTGCATGGAGCAGCTCTCTCAGCCTGAACGCAGCCCCGGTCGGACCGGCTGCGGTGTAGGCGGCGAACGCGTCCATCATCCGGCCGATGGATGCGGGCGGAAGGCCGTGCACTCCGAGATGAAACAAGCAGCCTTCGAAGGGCACCGACCACTCGACCGACAGCGGGACATCGGTCCGGCCGTTTGCCTTGAGCGCCAGGGGCCCCTCCACCGTGTCGTGATCGGTGAGCGACACCAGACCCGGCAGATCCAGTCGTTGCGCCAATTGCGCCAGTTCGGAATCGATCACGCCGGCCGGCGTCACTGGCGGACGCCAATACCACTCGCTGAAGTCGAGCGGCCGGCCATGTTCGCTCTGATAGTCAGCGAGGCTCTGCTCGAAGTAGCTGGCGACGACCGGAATCTGTCGCGCAATCCTCGGGATGAACTCCAGCGTTTCGCGAGAGCACTCGGAGTGGCTGTGCAGCGACACCGCAGCGCCGACACCCGCCGGGTGTGAAAAGGCCGACGGACGCGAATAGAGATGGATCTCCGAACACCACGCACTCATCGGCCTTGATCCAGCTCGTGGCCGGCCTGGGCCGCCAGCCGCGCGGCGCTCCGCTATCGGGCGCCTGTTCTGTGTCGAGGCGGGAACGTCGGTCGGCGCGTTCGAGCGATCCGATCGACCGCTTGGTCTACGTCAGTTCGTCGACAGGATAGAGGCGAGGTTTAAAGACAGTGTGAGCGCCACGCACCAACGGCGCAAAACCTGTGTGACTGATGTTGATACGTGTGACAACGAGTCGAAGCTCGCCGAACGGCGCCAACGAACTGGCCGTCGATAGACGCGTACGCCACGGCGTCGTACTAGACTGTGTAGAACGTGGCAGAGATGTGGTCGGCGATCGCATCGACGTTGACTGTCGTTCGTCACGCGAAGATCGGATTCGTTGGCGCCGCGTTCGCGGTCGACACGCTGTCACTGGTCCTGATGGCGTTCCGTTGGCGGCTGCTGCTGCGCACGATGGGAAGCGCTGCAAGCTTGTGGGAAACACTGCTCGCGTACTCCGCGGGCGTCTGCGTGTGCAACATCACTCCCGCGCGCACCGTCGGCGGCGACGCGTGCCGCGCCGCTTTGATCCCGCGGCCTGGCGGCTCGCCGCCGGTGAAGGCGGTTGCCGCGTCGGTGGTTTACGATCGCTTCACTGACGTGGCCGGCCTTCTACTGCTCGGTCTGCTCGCTCTTCCGACGCTCGAACCGAACTCGCCACACTGGCCGATCCGGGCGCTGCTCGCAGTGGCCGCGGCGCTCGCCGCGCCGCCGCTGTTTCGTCGCCTTGCGTCGCGGATCCGCCGGTGGCAGCCGGCTGTGATCGGTCGCGAGATGGGTGTCCCGATGGCCGCCGCGGCCGCGTGCTCGCTGATGATCTGGTCGCTCGACCTCGCGCGCATCATGCTCGTGGGAAGAGCCTTCGGCGTCCGGTTCGTGCCGGGTCAGGCTGCGGCGGTCTCTCTCCTGCGTCTGGGGAGCGGCCTTGCCCCGGTTCCCGCAGGCATCGGCGTCGTCGATGGCGCGCTCGTGGCCGGCTTCCTGTGGCTTGGCCTGCCCGTGTCGACCGCCGCCGCGCTGGCGATCGTGGAGCGAGCCATTGTGTTCGGTTGGGGCACTGGACTGGGTGCGGTGGCGCTGCTGTTGCTCGGCGGCGCGCGAGCGCTGCAAACAGCCCGCACCGGAACGGCCGCCTTCGGCCGGTCCTCCGATGCACGACGCTGATTAGAGGTCGCCCGCGGCGGCGCTCTCCGAATCGACGGCAAGGCTTCCCAGGACGAGCGCCCGCGAGCGTGCGCGCCAGCGAAAAGGCCGGAAGGCGTAGAGCGTCTGACCCAGGTAGTGCTTCGGAAACCACGCGCGCAGGCCGTAGTCGGCCGCCCGCTGACTCGAGGGCAGATAGGCGGTGCCGAACATCCAATCCCACACCGCCAGCTTCGTCGCGAAATTGGAGCGCATGCCCTTCCCCATCGCATGATGCCAGCGATGCATCTCGGGGCCGTTGATGACCCACTGCAGGCGGCCGGTATGGACGTTCAGGTTGCTGTGGATGTACATGCCCCAGACGGCGCTGATCGCGCCCTTGAGGGGAATGACGTCCGGCGACGCTCCGAGCAGCACGATCGGCGCGAATTCCACGGTCTGATTGATCAGGATCTCCACGCAATGCGATCGAGATCCCGAGAGCCAATCTACCGACGTTGGCGAATGATGCGCCTCGTGGAGGCGCCACATGAACCGATTCCTGTGCTGCCAGCGGTGCATCCAGTAGATGTAGAAGTCGTGGGTGACGACGAACACGGATACCTGAAGCCAGAGCGGCCAGTGTGCGAGCAGGTGAAGTCGCGAAAAATCGCCGATTGCGTCGAGCCGCGCGATGACGATCGAGAAGATGACGATGCTGAGGGCGTAGTTTTGCGCGATGGTATACAACGCGAAGTCGTCGAAGAACCCCTCACGAAAGAACGTCTGGTCCTTGGTGTACGGCAGGATCCGCTCGAGCAGCGCCAGGAGAACCGCGCTTGCACCGATGGCTGCCAGCGACAGGCGCTCGACCGTGGACATGTGCGCGAGCACACCGTGAAGGGTCACGTCCTGTTTCTCTTCGCAGTGGCGTTCGACGTGCGACGGAACACCGGCTCGACCGGTGATCCGAGGAGCGCCTGGCGGACGGAGCCGGATTCCACGGCCTGTTTCAACACCATCAACGCTTCGCGGTACGCCGCCAGCGCGTGCGCCACATCGTCGTCCGTGTGCGAGAAGCTCATGTTGTGGAATCCGCTCCAGAGAATTCCGCGTGCGAGCAGCTCCTGCTGAACCAGAGACTTCATCTCGAGCGGATCGCCCGCTCTGGCGTCAAAGGTCACGAGCGACCGGCAGTCGGCGCCAATGGCCTGCGTGTAGGGCATGTCGAGGTGTCGGGCGAGTGTGTTATAGCCATCGCGTAGCACCCGCCCCTGGCGCGCGAGATATGCGGGCACGCTGCAATCGCGCAGTTCATGTATCGTCGCTTTCGCGGCTGCCAACGACAGCGCCTCGCCGCCGAACGTGGTGAAGAAGAAAACGTTCTTTTCGCAGAGCCGCATGACGTCGGCGCGTCCCGCCAGGACGGCAAGCGGCATCCCGTTGGCGATTGCCTTCGAGTAGCACATCAGATCGGCCTGCACGCCAAAACGTTCCTGGGCGCCGCCGAGTGCGAACCGGAAGCCGGTCCACATCTCGTCGAAGACGAGCAGCGTGCCGTTCTTCCGGCAGGCGCCCTTGAGCTCGTGTAGAAATCCGCCGCGCGGCTCGTCGAAGATCATCGGCTCGAGAATCGCGCAGGCCGTGTCGTCGTCGAGCAGATCGTTGACCGATTGCAGGTCGTTGTAGTCGAAGGTGCCGGTCAATTCATGAACAGGCGTCGGGACACCGACGGAGCGATCGGTCACCGAGATGTACCAATCGTGCCAGCCGTGATAGCCGCAACAGATCACCTTTGAACGTCCGGTGAAGGCGCGCGCAAGCCGGACCGCCGCGGACGTCACGTCGGCTCCTGTCTTGCTGTAGCGGACCATTTCAGCGTTCGGAACGACCTCGCGGATGAGCTCTGCCACTTCGACTTCGAGCGGGTGCATCATCGAGAAAGTGATCCCGTCCTCCAGCTGTTCGCGAATCGCACGGTCGACTGCGGGATAGCCGTATCCGAGCGACAACGGACCGATCGCCATGCTGAAGTCGATGAATTCATTGCCGTCGACGTCCCACACGTGAGAGCCTTTGCCACGCTGCAGGTACTTTGGCGCAACCCCCGCGACATATTGCCCTGGACCCTTGGCGAGCGTCTGCGTGTGACCGGGAATGAGCCCTGTCGCACGCGCATACCACTCGTCGGAGCGGGTAATGACGGGCAGCGAACGTTCGAGGTGAGCAACCTCAGACATGGACATGACCTCGTGATTCCTAGCGGGCAGCGAACGCCGCGCCGACCCGTCGGGCGAGCTGCTCCCCTGTAAAACCTTCGTACTCGAGAACGTCCGCGAGCAGCGCCGGAGCGAACCACCGGCCGGCCAGGGCGATTGAGTGCAATCGAACGGCGATACTGTTCGACGCCGCCACTTCGGCCACGATCGTCGCCAGCCCACCGGTGGCGAAATGATCCTCGACCGTGACCACCAGGCTCGTCTCACGCACGGCGCAGAGGATGGCCCGCTCGTCGACCGGTTTCAGCGTTCGCATGTTCAACAGTCGGGTGGCGACGCCAGCATCGGCCAGGCGCCTGGCTGCCTCGTAGCATTCACGGGTCAGGCATCCATAGGTGAGCAGGGCAACATCGGTCCCTTCGGTGACCACTTCCACGGTGCCTGGAACAAGGGGCGTGTGGTGGCGGAATGCCGGTTTGCGCGCGTTGTAGCGGACGTACCAAGGCGCGCGATCGACGACCATGTTCGCGAGCGCGTCCAGCATTTCGTCCTCGTCCGCGGGACAGCAGACGGTCATGCCGGGAATTGCGCGCATGAGGGCGATGTCCTCGAGCGCTTGATGGGTCGGGCCGTTCGCCTCCGACAGGAATCCGGCACACGCGCCCACCAGCTTGACCGGAAGCTGCGCGATGCCGACGTCGGTCCGAATGAACTCGAAGGCGCGCATGGTGAGAAAGGATGCCAGGGCATGCACGACCGGCACCCGGCCGCGCAGCGCCAAGCCGGCGGCGGCGCCGACGAGCGTCTGCTCTGCGATGCCGACGTCGATGAAACGAGAGCCGAGCCGGTCGGGCAGGGTGCGGATGGCCGCCCTGTTCTCGGCGGTCATCACGACGACGTCAGGGTTCGCCTCGGCAATCCTGTTGAGTCGATCTTCGTACGTCACCGGACCGTCCGAGCCTGAGTTGCCAGAACCGTCTCGGCGCCACCGTGGAGCTCTTCGATCAGCGCGGCCGCTTCTTCGCTCGTCAGCGCGACGAACCATCGATCGGCGCGACGCTCGATGCTCGGGAGGCCTTTGCCACGCACGGTGTCGGCGATGACCACCGATGGCTTCCCCGGCTCGATGGGGAGACGCGTGAAGCTTCGCTCCATGTGATCGAAATCGTGGCCGTTGATGCGATCGGTGGCCCAGCCGAATGCCGCAAACTTGCCTTCGATCGGTTCGAGCGGCACGAGATCCTCGGTGCGCGCGTTGGCCTGAAACTCGTTGCGATCGACGATGAACACGAGGTTCTCGAGCTTCTGCGCCGCCGCCACCAGTGCCGCCTCCCACACCGACCCTTCGTTCAGCTCCCCGTCGCCGAGAATGACGAAGACGCGGTTCGAGCCGCCGGACATCCGGATGTCCATCGCCACTCCGAGCGCCACCGAGGGGAGGTGACCGAGCGAGCCCGAGTGAAATTCGACGCCCGCGAGCGCGCGGTTCGGGTGCCAGTAAATCGAATCGTGAGGGCTCAGATGGTGGCCGAGGCGCTGCTCGTCGACAAAGCCGAATTCGGCCAGCGTGCCGTAGAGGGCCGGCACGTCGTGCCCTTTCGACAGGAAGACGTAGTCCCGATCCCTGCTCGTCCTCGTCTCAGGCGTGACGTTCAGGACCGACGCATACAGAAACACGACGAGGTCCGCGCAGGAAAGCGAGGCTCCGATGAAGCAGCCGCCCCCCGCCGACATGCGAATGATGCGCTCTCGCACGCGAAGCGCGTGGGCGGACAGCGCGGTCCTTGCGTCCGATGTCATACGCGTCCGCGGCTGCGTCGCGAAACCGGCGCCGAGGCAAGATGATCGCGGTACCATCCCTTCCCCGCGTGGCAGGCGTTCAAGGCAGCGATATCCGGGCGCGCTTCGACAAGCGACAGCACGTCCGCCATCGAGAAGATCGGGCGCGTGTCGGTCCACAGCTGATCGTAGACGGCGGCCAGAAACTTGTAGTCCTCGGGGTAATCGATCGTCCACCGGTGAGTTGTCGAGTAGTCGAGCCCCGACTCCCACGCAACGTTGTGGACCCTGAAACGGTCGCGCCGCTCCCAGATGAACGGCGTGGTGTGCTCGCGTTCGTGCTCCGCAGTCGCCTCGATCCACGCCGTTTCGAGCACGCCCATGGGCATGACCTCGACGTCGTTTCCGTCCGGGTAGCTCGCCGGATGCAGGTTGCTGACAAAGTCCGCGAGCTCGGCGTGCGCCACGTAGTAGCCGATGACGCGATCGATGATGGCCGGATCGACGAGCGGGCAGTCGGACGGGATCTTGACGACAACGTCGGCGCGACAGCTGTGTGCCGCGGAATAGTGTCGATCCAGCAGGTCGGTGGGGTGCCCGCGCACGCATTCAACACCGGCGTCCGCCGCAACGTGGGCGATGACATCGTCGCGATGATCGACGGTGGTCGCAACGACGACGGCCGACGGTGTGCATGCGGCGAGCAACCGCTCGAGCAGCCGGTAAAGCAGCGGGCGATTCGCGAGCGGCATCAGCACTTTCCCCGGCAGGCGCGTCGATGCCGTGCGCGCCTGAACGACCACGATGATTCTCACCGGGCGAGCTCGTGAGCGTTGGCGTGCCGGCGGAGGTCGGCAGTCGGTGTCAACTCGTGACGTTCGCAGCCAGCCGGGGAACGGTCAGCGGCGTGCTCCGCTGCGTTCATCAGCTGGCGGCACACGCTGGCGATCGCCTCCGCCGCGGTGCCGGTCTGTATCGGCATTTTTTGACGAAGATCGTCGACAGCGAAGTCGGAATGCACTTCTTTGCCGAGCGCGAGGCCGACATAGGCTGTCGAGGAAACCCGTGTGATCAGGACGGAACAGTTGGCGATCATCTCCTCGGTCGGACCGGTCACGTAGATTTCAGCAGTCGGAGCATGGCGCTTGATTTCACGCGTGGCGCGGGCCACGCGCTCGTTCGGATGCAGTTTGAAGATCAGGGCGCGGCCGTTGGCAATTCGAACGGCGTTCAGGATGAGCGCTTTGCGATCCTCGCGCCCGAACGTTTCGCGGATATCTGACGTGCAGACGAGCACGAAGTCCCGAAATGGAAACGAGTTGTCGAGGAACCGCCGGCAGTTGTCGAAGTTCGGAATGCCGGTCACCACAATCTTCTCGGGGTTGGCACCTTTCGACACGAACTGGCGGCGATAGCCCTCGCTCGCGACGCAGAACATCGTGTACTGATCGCTCAAGCCGGTGACCGCCGTTCCGGCGAGCCACCGCGGGAACCAGCGATGCTTCCGCCAGATGCGGTAGAAGAGGCCCTCGGGGTCGGTCATGCCCTCCTGGACGAGGACGATTGGATAACGCCGGATGTTGCCCGGGACGAGCAGATCCGAGCACGTCACGACGAGGTCGTAGGGACCGTTGCGCCCGGCTTGATCGATGGCCAGGTCATGACGCTGAAGGTAATCGAGGGTCCGAGCCGAGAGCTTGAAGCCGAGGGGCGTCGCTTCCGTCAGCCGCAGGCGCTTCAGCGTCTCCGGATAGCCATCGTCGAAGTAGGTGCTGAAGAAACAATCGCACTCGAACAGCTGCTCCGCGATTTGGTGCATCTGCGTCGTCTGGTTGATCGATCCGCAAATGAGCAGAACGCGTGGTCGTTTCATGTCGGGCGACCCGGCTCCCGTCCGCGATGAGATAACCGCTATGGATCGGTTCGTGTGCTCGGAAACTTCCGTCACACACTATGGAGCGTCGATGTCACTGCGACGCAACGCATCTGCAACGTTGGTCTAACTTGAGCGGGTTTTACGGGCGGGTCGATTCCGCCGTGGTCACGAAGGGCGACCCGTGGCCGCCAGCCGATCGCAGAGCTCGCGGACAGCACCGTGCCCGCCCGCGCGGGTGAGCGTGAGATCCGCGACACGCCGCACGTCCGGATGCGCGTCGGCGACTGCCACCCCGCATCCCACGAGACGCATGCAGTCGAGATCGTTGACGTCGTTGCCGACGTAAATCACGTCCGACGGCGCAATGCCTCGCTCGTGCAGCAGGCGGCGGAGGCGGTCGGCCTTGTCAGCCACGCCCTGCTCGTACGGCAGCGCCAGCTTGCGACAGCGGGACCCGACGACCGGGTTCGTCTCCGTCGACAGCACCAACAGGTCGAGACCAAGGCCTCGCAGCATCGCGAGCCCGAGGCCATCGCTTCGATCGCAGGCCACCAGCTCGCTGCCCTGTTCGCCGACCCACACCCGGTTGTCGGTCATGACGCCGTCGAAATCGAACACGACGAGGCAAGGCGCCTCCGGGAAAGGACGACGGCGAGCGGGCTGGACCAGTGGACGATCGAGGTCGCGGAGCAGCCATTCCGCCCGCCGCCAATCGGCCTCCGTGGCGATGTCGCAGGCATATGCCGAATCGAGGACGAGCGCCCGGATCCGGCTGCCGCTCATGGAAGGGTGGTCTCGGATGACCTTGGCGCGGATGGCGTCGACGTGTCCGGTTTGCCAGTGCGTCTGCGGCAGCTCCTGCCGCGGTCGGTTGTAGGCTTCCGCAGCTTCGGTGGCGAGCAGCGGTGTAAGGGTGCCGTCCCCCTGCAATCGCCACATCGTGTAAGGATTCTGTGTCGCTTGCACGACGCTGCGCACGGAGTCGATCGTTTCGTCAGTCCGCAGCAGCTCGATCGCGGCGTCCACGCAGTCTGGCGGACGCAGTGGTGACGTCGGACGCAGCTGGACAACGATTTCGGGAATGCAGTCCGTATTCGCCTCCAGCCAGGCGAGCGCATGCTGAAAGACTGGCAGGTCTGGCGTGCTATCGCCGCCGAGCGCCGCCGGCCTCAGAAACGGGACGTCGGCTCCCCATGCACGCGCGACCTCGGCGACTTCCTCGTCGTCGGTCGACACGATGACGCGGTCGACCAGCCGCGCGGTTCTCGCCGCCTCGATGCTGTACGCGACGAGCGGCACTCCGCCCAGCGGCCTGATGTTCTTCCGCGGGATCGATTTGGAGCCGCCGCGCGCCGGCACGATGGCGATGGTGCCGGACACCGTCAGCATGTGACACGTTCGAGCAACGCGCGAACACGGTCGCGAATCGCATCACGGATTTCGCGTACCTTTTCGATCGGTTTTCCATTCGGATCTTCCAGCGGCCAGTCGTGGCGCTCCGCGCCTGGAACGTGGGGACACTGATCGCCGCAGCCCATCGTCACCAGCACGTGTGCCCGCCCGGCGACTTCCGGCGTCAATCGCGTGGTCGGTGCGCCGGCGAGATCGACGCCGACTTCGCGCATCGCGGCCACGACTTCCGGGTGCACGTGAGGCCCGGGATCGGTGCCGGCCGAGATCGCAAACGCCGTCGCAGGGTCTGCGAGCCGATTGAACCACGCGGCAGCCATCTGTGAGCGGCCGGCGTTGTGCACGCAGGCAAACAAGACGATCGTCACGTTGTTTTTCGACCGCACGCTATGCCAGCCGTTTTCGCATCACGACCACTGACGCCGGACACGCCGAATGGAACTCGACCGACGCCTGCACCGACAGGGGAACGTCATCGCGCGAGATTCGTTCGAATCCAAGCTTCGGAAAGAAGTGCTCTGCGGCTGTGGTCAGCAGGAATGCCGTCCGCGAACCTCTGGCTCTGGCGATGCTCAGAGCGGCCTCGGCCAACTGATGGCCAACACCCTGACCGCGCGCATCGGCACCGACGACGACCGATCGCAGCAGCGCGCCCTCTGCATATAGTTCGACGGCGGCTGTTCCGACGACGTCCCTGCCGTCTTTCGCGACAACCATGGTGCTGACGTGCTCGTCGACGCCGGCGAGCGGAAGACGCTCTGTCTCGAGCAGCCTGCGGACGGCCGGAAGATCCGACTCTGCTGCGGCCCGAATCACCATGATCGCCTCAGGACCGTGGTGCACAGCACGAGCCGCCGGTCGGCGTGCTCATGACATACAACTGTCCGAACGTCCGTTGAAAATGCTTCCGGTCTTCAGCTGTCGTCGGAACACCGGTCAGCGCCTCGATCGCCGCGCTCAGCACCGCCTGGACAGCGGGATCGAGTGAGCGCGCGACCTGGTAGTGCATCCACACGCCGTCTCGGCGCACGTCGACCAATCCGGAGCGTCGCAGATACGCGAGATGACGCGACACGGTCGGCTGCGGCAAGTCGAGGCTGTCGTGAATGTGGCACACGCAGACCTCGTTCTTGCCGAGCAACGCCAGGATCCGGAGCCGGGTCTTGTCGGACAGCGCCTTGAAGACCGACTCGAGCTGGCCGATCGCCGGCTGGCGCTTGGTCGCGGCACGCCTCATATATTCGCATTGACAAATATATCACGCCTTCATATATTCGCATCGACGAATATCGAAAGGACACCATCGCCATGAGCACCGTCAGAGCAGCGGTTCAGGAGAAGTACGGGCAGGCCGCTCGGCAGGTTCGCAGCGGTCGGAGCGGATGTGCGTGCTGCGGCAGCGCCGATCCCATCACCTCGAATCTCTACGACGAGACAGAGGCCGCGGCGATCCCCGTCGAAGCCGTGCTGGCCTCTTTTGGCTGCGGAAACCCGACGGCTCTCGCTGAGCTGACGCCTGGCGAAGTCGTCCTGGATTTGGGCTCTGGCGGCGGGATCGACGTACTCCTGTCTGCGCAGCGGGTCGGACCTGCCGGCAAGGCATACGGCCTCGACATGACGGACGACATGCTGATCCTGGCGCGCGAGAACCAGCAGAAGGCTGGATTGACCAACGTCGAGTTCTTGAAGGGCGAGATCGAACACATCCCACTACCCGACAACTCGGTCGACGTGATCATTTCGAACTGCGTGATCAACCTGTCCGCCGACAAGGATCGGGTCATGGCAGAGGCGTTCCGCGTCCTCAAGCCAGGCGGTCGTTTGGCTGTGTCCGACGTCGTGGTGCGTGGAGACAACATTCCCGACGCCGTTCGCCGCAGCATGAAGCTCTGGGTCGGCTGCGTCGCGGGCGCGCTCGAGGAACGCGAGTACCGCGAGAAACTCAGACGCGCCGGATTCGAGAAGATCGACGTCGAGCCGACGAGAATCTACCGAACGGATGACATGAGACAGTCCCTCGACGAAGCTGGACTGTCTGACGAATCGACGCTCGCGCAGATCGACGGCCGCGTCATGAGTGCCTTTGTCCGCGCGCAGAAACCCATCCCTCAGGCTTTCGCAAAGGCGAGCAGGTCTTTCGTCAGCCGTTCCATGTGTGTCACAAACAATCCATGAGGCGCGCCCTCGTAGACTTCGAGCCTCGCGCCAGGAATCAACCTCGCGGTCGGGCGTCCAGTCGCGTCCAGCGGCGCCGACACGTCGTTGTCGCCATGGATGAGGAGCGTCGGGACGGCGATCTTCGGCAGCTCTGCGCGAAAGTCGGTGGACGTCGCGCTGCGGTTGCACTCGATCAGCGCCTTCATCGACGTCCGCAGCATCATGCCTCTGACCCATTCCTGCATCGGCCGTGACGTCTCGGGAGCGAAGAATGGCGCGCGGTTCTCTTCCATCCAGTTCGGATAGTCGCGGAGGAGGATCTGTCGCCGGAAGACGTCGGCGTGCTCCGGCGGGATGCCGGCGGGGTTGTCCGGCATCCGCATGCGGACCGGCGTCGCATCGGTCGCGACAAAGACGATTCGCGCGATCCGGCGCGCCGAGTGCCGCGTCATGTATCGAACCATCTCACCACCGGCCATCGACATGCCGACGAGCGTGACCTGTTGCACGTCGAGCGCGTCGAGTACCGCGGCGAGATCGTCGGCGAGGGTGTCGTAGTCGTACCCGGTGCCCGCATGACTCGAGCGTCCATGGCCGCGGCGGTCGTAGGCGATGCAGCGCAGGCCCTGTTCCGACAGCGGCACCATCTGGTAGTCCCACATATCGGACGGAAGCGCCCACGCTGCGAGGAACACGACTGGTGGACCCGATCCCCAGTCCTTGAAAAACAGCTGCTGACGGTCACGTGTTTCGATGAACGGGCCGCGCGTCGCAATCGCAGACGGACCGGGTTGAGCGGTCTCCGCCTGAGCCGCGTCTGCGATCAGGGCCGCTCCGGCAACGCCGATCGTGGACTTCAGGATGTCTCGTCTGTTCATGCTGCCTCCTGCGTCGCTGTCCGACGTCAGGATCGGTCGGAGTGAACCAGACGGCAATTACCTGAGATGTAATGAACCGATCCGCCACGTCCAGGTATCAGCAGCCATCCCCTCGTGTCTGCGCTGACGGCGTGAATGCGGTTCGGTCAGGTCATGCTCGTACCTGCATGGCCTTTCAAGATCCGCACGATCGCAACTATCGTGTTCCAATTTCGAGTCGTCGCTGGCGCGCCGTACAGTTTGTCGATCCGGCCAAGATAGCCAATCGTTTTCATGTGACGACGGTACATCCCGAACACGAATCGTCCGTCTGTCGCGATCAACCGGACCAGCCACTTCCCCTCTGGCGGAAAGGTGACGGGAAGCGACACCCGGACGCCACCGGCTTTCGACAGGATGCTCACGAATCGAACAACGTCCGAGCCGGACGGCTCAGCGGCAAAGGGATTTTCTGTCGCCAGGCGCAGAACATCGCGGCCATCGCACATCACGACTTCGGCGTCGAATGGCAGTTTCCGCAGCAATGCAGTGCGGAACTTTGCCCGGGATCCGGGTTTGCGAACGACGAACGTGCCCGCAGCCCCCACATTGACGACCTCATAGGCACTCATGTCTCGTGCGAGGATGCTGGGGCGAAACCTCCGGTGTCCGCCAACATTGATCCCCCGGAGGAAAACAACGAGGGCCATATTCGAGCGATTATCGACAAAGAGGCTGACAGGCCGCGATGAAAATCAGACCGGCCCGTCGGCGACGAGGCGAACTTGCCGGCCAAAATCTGCGGCGAACCGGCCCGGGAAGACATCCTCTCCGATGTCTATCGCGTCGACGACCGCGACGTCGCGACACGTGTCGCGGGATTTCAATGGGACTCACCATATAGTTGAGAACGTGATACGTGCTCGCATCTTCTGCGTCATCTCGACGATCGCGACGTCAGTGGTCTTCCGGCGTCGAGCCGCGCCCGGAACGCGGGTCGCTGGATGTGTCTGAGATGACGGCTCGATCGCTCCTGACGACGCAACTCGTCGCGATCAGAGATGTCCAGTGCGAAGGGCGCTGCCGGCATCACAGCGATGAGGAATGCACGAGGGCGACGCATCTGGTGTTCCCGTACCGCGGCCTTTACGTCCGCCATCTTGGGGGAGACGACGCGGTCGCCGAGGCGAACCAGCTACTCTTCTTCAACGCCGACGAGGGCTACCGGGTGAGCCATCCAGTGCCGGGCGGCGATGCCAGCCTGGATCTCGTTTTGAGCGAGCCGATCCTCGATGAACTGGCGCCCTCGAGTCTGCTGCGTGAGGGTGGCGGCGTCGCGTTTCGACAGCAACGGTTGCGCGTCGATCCGAGAGCGCAGGCCCTTGCGGCGCTGCTTCGGCACACTCTCCGCACGAACGTCGCCGAACCGCTGGAGGCGGAGAGTCTGGCCCTGACGCTGGCGAGACGCGCATTGGGTCCGCGCTCGGTGCGTACGACCGCCGCAAGTGCCGTACGGCAACGGCTCGTGAATCGAACCAAGGTTGTATTGGCGAGCGATCTGACCCGTCGCTGGACGCTGGCCGAAATCGCTGTCGAAGTCGGCCATTCACCCGTATACCTCACGCAGCTCTTTCAGCAGGTCGAAGGCGTGCCGCTGTATCGCTACCAGATGCAGCTTCGACTGGCTCGATCGCTCGAATTGCTCTCGCAGTATGACGACCTCACCTCGTTGAGCCTCGATCTCGGCTTTTACAGCCACAGTCATTTCAGTACTGCGTTCAAGCAGGCCTACGGCCGCTCGCCTTCGGCGTTCAGGCTGGCAGCACTTCACCGATAGTCTCGGTCGCGGCCGGCAGGGCGGTTCCGTTCGCGGCCACCCGCGAGCGAGCTAATTATGCAATCTGCTCTAAAGATCTTGGAAGCGACGGTTCATCCGTGCGTGGTTTACTGCGTACGTTCGAGCGTGAACGTCATCAACCGACGACGTTCGCAGGCCATGACCCGACAGGCGATTGCGGAGGAAGCATCATGAAGTCTTCAACGGCACAGCACGCTGCGACGTTCCGCGAGCAGAACAGGGCCGGCCGGCTGCTGCTGCCGAACGCGTGGGACGCCGCGAGTGCCCGGATTTTCGAGAAGGCCGGCTTCAGGGCGATCGGGACTACCAGCGCCGGAATTGCCTACGGCGAGGGATACCGGGATGCCGAACAGATCGATCGCGGCGCCATGGTCCGCGCAGTCGCGAAGATTGTGAGAGCTGTGTCGGTTCCAGTCAGCGCGGACATCGAGGGTGGATATGGTCCGAGTCCCGCGGACGTCGCGCTGACGGTCGACGAGGTCCTCGATGTCGGCGCGGTGGGAGTCAATCTCGAGGACGCCGCGCATCACGGCGGCTCGGCGGCGTTGCTCGGCGTCGACGAACAGTGCCGGCGAATCGCTGCTGCACGCGACGCGGCGAGCCGCCGCAACGTGCCAATGGTCATCAACGCGAGAACCGACACGTTTCTCCTGAGCCTCGGCGCGGACATCGACGAGCGCATCGCGACCACCGTCGATCGCGGCGCACGTTACCTGGAGGCAGGAGCGGATTTGGTGTTCGTGCCCCTGCTCGTCGATATCTCCATCGTCAAGCGGGTCGTCAGCCAACTGGGGGGACCGATCAGCCTGATGGCGCTGCCTGGTGCGCCGGCTGCCGCCGAACTGTTCGCGGCTGGCGCTGCCCGAGTCAGCATCGGGCAAATGGCTATGCTGGCCACGCTTGGATCGTTGAAACGAATCGGTGAAGAGCTGTACCAGCACGGGACGTGGGGGGCGATCGAGAACACCTTTTACGGTTTTGCTGAAGCCGAGGCGCTCTTCTCGCGCTGATCCCGATTGGACGATCAGGGGCTTCGATGAGGCTGCGCTCATCGAACTTCCCCCATCCTCCCGTACTACCGCGCATCGGTGTGCTTTCGTCGTCAGGCGATCACCGCTGCCGCGACCAGGCCGGCCGCGAAACCTTCGAAGGAACGCGTGATCGCCACACACCGCTCTGGTGTTGCTCACCGCGCATCGTTGATCCTTGTCGCGTCAACCGCCCTGCGCGGCTGGGTTCCCGCCCGCCGCCCGACCCAGGTCGATCCCGTCGTCGCGATCAGACGCGAGTCGCCTGAATCGGCGCGCGTCGTAGCGGACGAACTGTGGCAGCCACACGCCGCACGCGAGCACGCCGGCCACGCAGAGAGCACCACCCGAGACAACGGAAGCCATGACGCCGAACGCTGCCGCGACGGCGCCGGCTTCGAGGTGCCCGAGCAACGGACCGCTCATGTAACTCACCATCTCGATGCTCGCCAGCCGGCCCCGCAGCGTGTCGGGAATCGTCTCGTTCCACATCGTCATCCTGAAGATGCCGCTGATGCCGTCGGCGCCGCCGGCGATCGCGAGATACACGAGCGCCGGCCACAGCGTCTGGCAGAGTCCGAAGCCGACGATGGCAAGTCCCCAAACCGTGGCCGAGAGCATGACCGCGAGGCCATGACGATGGACGCGCGGAGTCCATCGGCCGGTGAGGCTGGCGCCAAGCGCGCCGACGGCAGGCGCGGCGTAGAGCAGGCCGAGGACTGAGGGTCCGCCGAGCCGATCGGAGATCGCCGGAAAGAGCGCGAGCGGCATGCCGAAGACCATGGCGACGAAATCGACGACGTAGGTGCCGATCAACTCCTGCCGGCTGCTCGCGTACTTGAATCCCTCGATCACGGCGGCGACGCTCGGGCGTTCGGCGCCTACGGCCGGCGGCACCGCGCGGATTATCCCAAGACAAACCAGCGACACCGCGTACGAGGCGACGTCGACGAGATAGGTGACCGTCAGCCCGGTCGATGCGATCAGCAGTCCGCCGATCGCGGGGCCGGCGATCATGCCGACGCTGCCGCGCACGATGGCGAGCGATGCCGCCGCGGGCAATTCGCGCTTCTCGATGAGACGGGGAAGCAGCGACTCGATCGCGGGCCGCTGCAGCCCGCCGACAGCGGACATCCACGCCGCTACCAGATACAGCAGGGACGCGGACGCGCCGCGGATGGCGATGAGGGCCAGGGTCGCGCTGCCGGCGGCGAGTGCCACGTCGGTGACGATCGCAATACGGCGCCGATCCACGGCATCGGCCATCACGCCGCCGATGAACGCGGTGGCGAGAAGAGGAACGAGTTCGACGAGCCCGAGGAGACCCACGGACAACGACGATCCGGTGAGACGGTACATCTGGTACGGCAGCGCGACGTAGGTGAGCATCGAGCCGATGAGCGACACGGACTGCGCGGCGTACAGGAGGCGATAATCGCGGTTGCGGAACGGAGTCAGGTCCACGACGCTGCCACCGCGGCGAGGTCAGACGTGTCAGACACCAGCCAGGACTTGCTCGAGGAACGTTCGGTTGGCGCGCGCGTTGATCGTCGTTTCCTCCGCGGTTGCGCCGACCTTGCAGCACTCCACCATCAGCGGCCCGTTGAATCCCGCGGCTTTCAGCGTGCGGAAGACCGACGGGAAGTCAACCTTGCCGGTGCCGAACTGAATCATCACGTCGCTCTTCGGCGCGGCGCAGTCCTTCGCGCAGAAACCGGTCACGTGCTGTGCGATCGGCTTCAGCTCCTCGACCGGATCCTTGCCCGTGTAATAGACGATGTTGCCGGCGTCGTACCAGATCTTGAAGTTGGGATGGCGGACGGCTTTCATCACCATCACGATCTCGTCGGAAGCGCCGCTGGTTCCGCCATGCGGCTTCATGACCAGCCTGACCCCCTTCTCCTGCGCGTAGGCGGCCGCATCGCTCATCACCTTGTTGAAGTGGTCGTATTCCTCCGGCTTGTCGACGCCGAAGGAGAGGACGAACGACAGCTTCAAAGAGGCGGCGTGGTCGATCTGCTTGCGCACTTCCTTGATCGACTCGTCCAGCGGGATATCGTGCCGCGAGCGGAGCGCTCCCATGTTCGCCGTCAGCCCGCTGGCGGCAATGCGCTTCCCGAGCGCTGCGAGATATTCGGGCGTCGCATCGGCACCGATGAACGGCTCGTCCTTCGTGCGCGTCAGCAGGCCCGTCGTGTGATAGCCGGCCGCCTTGATCTGCTTCAGCGTCTCGTCGAAGCTCCATGTGGTCCAGGGACGGTTGAAGCAGCCGACGGGCCAGCCGACACCCGCCGCCTCGAGCCAGGGCGAGCGCGATGCGGCGAGCGCCGCCGCCGCGCCGCCGGCAACGGTCTCGATGAATTCACGCCGGTTCATAGGTGCTCATGCTAGCATCCGGCCGACGCCTGCGGGCTGCATTCCTGACCGATCTAACGGTTCGGCAGAACCGGGAACAGCGTCCGGATCATCGCCTCGTCCGGGCGCGTGCCGTATTCGCAGACCTCGAACGCTTCCGCGTGGCGGATCGCGTTGCCTTGCTCTTCGCCATACCACTTGACGAGCGCGGACCGGACGGCCGGCGTGGGACGGGGCGTCCGCGATTCGAACAGCCACTTCCGACGCGCTGCCGGGTCCTTCGGCACCGTCTCGAGCGTTCCGGCCACCCATGGCAGCCATTCGTACATCTGCGACACGTGCGCGTCGAGCATGTCGATCTTCTTCTCGATCACTTCGTCGATCGAGACGGCGACATCGGGCCGGAACGGCGCCGGCTTTTGAAAGCCGTCCTCGAAGTACATGAAGACCGGATTCTTGCGCAGCGCGGGCGTGTCGGGCGCCACGTTGGGGACGACGACCATGTAGGCCGCGTCCTGGACGAGGACACCGGTGTAGCGATGATCCGGGTGGTAGTCGTTCGGCCGCGGCGCGAGCACCAGGTCCGCATTCCACAGACGAATCTGCCGGATGATCTGCTCGCGCACCGCGAGCGTCGGCAGCAGTTCGCCGTCGTGGTTGTCGAGCACGACGTAGTCCACGCCGATACGTCGGCCCGCCTCCAGCGCTTCGGCACGGCGCCGCGCGGCGAGTGCGCCGCCGCCTTCGGTCTGATGGCCGGCGTCGCCGTTGGTGACCGCGACGAACCGCACGCGATGGCCGAGCGCGGCCAGGCGCGCGCCGATGCCGCCGGCGCGCTGATCGCAGTCATCGGGGTGCGCGCCAAACGCAATGATGTTCAGCTTGCCGTCGGCGCTCGGTTCGCGCGTGCGCTGTGCGCCAGCCGGCGCAGCGAGCAGAGCAACCAGCATCAGGATCACGCAGGCAGCGATGCTCTTCATAACACCTTTCACCGCGTCCGTCACACGCTGTCATTCTCGGGCATGTGGCCGGACGCCGCTGACCCTACTGACCGTGATCTCGTCGATACCCGATGAATCACTTCGGCATGAACGGCATCGCTTCGCGGTCCATCGCTGGACGCTGCGCGTCGACCGCGATGAGATCGAAGGCGCACGCCAGTGGACCAGCCCGCGCCGTCGCGAGGATGCGACGAGACACGCCCTCTAGTTTAGAGGACGTTGCGGAATCAGCTCGCTCACGGGTGGCGGCGAACGGGCCGCCCCGCCGGGCGGAGCCGCGAGCTTGGTATGACGGCGTGCTCCCCTCCGAGAACGGTTGATGGCCCTGCCCGCGGCGAACCTATAATGTCGAAGCCAAGGAGAACGTCGACTATGGACCCGAAGAGACGCGCGCTGCTGGCAGCGGGTGCTGCGGTCGCCGCAACGACCGCCGTGCCACGCGTGTTTGCGATGCAACCGGCCAACAGGGGAACGGGAAAGTTCTACGAAAAGGGCCCCGTTCGCATCTACTACGAGGAGGCCGGGTCGGGCTTCCCCCTCCTGCTGCTTCCGGGCGGCGGGTTGAACTCGACGATTTCCTTCTTCACCGGCAACTCGCCTTTCAACGCGATTGAGGAGTTCAAGAGCGAGTATCGCTGCATCACAGCGGACCTGCGCAACGC
Organism: Vicinamibacterales bacterium; assembly: GCA_035259385.1. Lineage (GTDB taxonomy): Bacteria > Acidobacteriota > Vicinamibacteria > Vicinamibacterales > CAVVIG01 > QHWK01. The sequence continues at coordinate 46,564 of DATFWL010000063.1, forward strand.
GCCCAACGGCCAGTCCACCGGACCCATCGAAGTTGATCGACCGTGGGAGTCGTATGCCGACGACCAACTCGGCCTGATGGATCACCTGAGTATCGACAAGTTCATGGTGATGGGTTTCTGCATCGGCGGCCCGTTCATCTGGAGTCTGTTGAAACGCGCGCCCAATCGCATTGCGGGAGCCGTGCTGGCGCAGCCAGTGGGCTGGCGCCCGGAGATGCGCGATCCGACGTACCCGGGCGCATTCTGGAAGGGCTGGCCTGCGCAGATCAGCGCCAAACGGCCCGAGATAACCAAGCAGACGGCCGAGCAGTTCGTGACCAGGATGTTCGAGACCGGTTCTGATTTCGTGTTCACGGTGACGCGCGACTTCGTGCGGACGTGCCAAAACCCGATCCTGATCCTGCCAGACGACGTCCCCGCGCACCCCTACGCGGTCGCGATGGAGTGCGCGATGCTCGCACCGAGAGCCGAAGTGAGCGTCTTCCCGTGGAAAGAACCGAAGGAACGAATTCCCTTGGCGGTGCGCCAGATTCATTCGTTCCTCCGCGCGCATCGGCCCGCATAAGCGTCGCGCCGGCACGGCGTCATTTCAGACGCGCGAACTCAGGCCCGTGCTCGCGGGCGCAGCTCGCTGCCCGCCGCCCGAATGATCTGACGAAGCAGCGCCGAGCCCGGATCGGCGTCGCTGCGCGCGTGCCAGAGCTGCAGAATCGTGACCACCGGAAGCTCGATGGGTGACTTGAGCACGGCGATAGGCAGTGCGGCGGCGAGCCCTTTCGACATGCTGGCAGGGAGCATCGTGATGTAATTGGTGCCGACCACGCACGCCGCAGCCAACGCAAATTGCGGCACAGACAGTGCGACCGATCGCTGATGACCGAGCGGCGCCAGCACGCGGTCGACGTAATCGATCGCGTACTTCCCCTGCAGCGCAACTTCGACGTGACGGGCACCCAGGAACTGGTTGAGGGTCAGCCGACGCGATGGAGGCGCCGCCCTGCGCCACATCGCGCAAACCAGGCGCTCGGCATACGCAGCCTCCGAGCGGATATCGCGAGGCATCGTCGGCGGCAGCGCCAGCGACACATCGATGTCGCCGGACGCAAGGCCATCGCTCGCGATGGCGTGATCCAGCGTGACAATGCGGAGCGACGCCCTCGGCATCGCGCGCGCGAAGCGCACCGCGATGCCCGGCAGGATGCCGATGTTGTCGGCTGAGGCCAGCGTGAACGCGCGCGTGCAGGCGTCGGCCCTGAAGTCGCGCCGGGCCTCGAGGATGTGTCGAAGGCGATCGACGGTCGCCGTGACCTGGGGCGCCAGCTCACGAGCGAACGGCGTCGGCACGACCTTCCGGCCGCTGCGAACGAACAACGGATCGCCGAGCAACTCGCGCAACCGCGCGAGCGAATTGCTGACCGCTGAAGCGGTGACGTGCAACCGCGCCGCCGCACTGACCACGCTCCCCTCGGCGAGGACGTGGTGCAGCACGAGAATGAGGTTCAGGTCGACCGCCTCAATACTCATCCTGAGTGTTGAATTACATCACGAATAATCACTGGTAATCAACGATAGGCGCCGCTACGTTGGCAGCCATGACGCCGCGGATGACGTCGACGAACCCGGAGGCAGAACAATGGCTCGACCACGCACGATGATCATCGGAGGAGGACTCAGCGGCCTGTGTCTCGCGCACGGACTGCTGGGCAGGGGTGGCGCGGTGACCGTCTTCGAGCGGGACGCGGGACGCGACATCCGCGGACAGGGATATCGCCTGACCATCGACGACACGGGCAGCGAGGCGCTACGCGCCTGCCTGCCCCGGCGGAATTACGAGTTCATTCGCGCGACGGCCGGACGAGCCGGCAAGACCGGTGCCTTTGTGTTTCTCGATGACCAGGCGCGAGAACTCACACGCTTCAGTTTCGATCTCGAAGACAGGGAACGCCGCGGTTACATCACCGGGCAAGTGGATCGAGGCGTGCTGCGCCAGGCCCTGCTCTCGGGATTGGAGGACCACACCCGTTTCGGCAAAACCTTCACGACATATGAAGAGCGTCCGGACGGCGTGACCGCGTACTTCGACGATGGATCGGCAGCAGCGGCGGACATCCTCGTCGGCGCGGACGGCGTCCATTCGCGGGTCCGCCGTCAACGCATCCCCGGGGCCGAGCCACGCCACACCGGCATCGTCGGGATCTTCGGCCGCACGCCGCTGACCCGCGTGAATCTTTCGGTGCTCGGTCCGATGCTGTCGAATGCCGGAATCATGGCGATCGGATCGCGGGGCCGCGTGTGCTTCTGCACCGCCATGCGTTTTCGAGAGCCGCCGTCGACTGCGGCGAAACGATTCGGAATCGAGGGCGACAACTGGCCGTCGGATGATTACTTCATGTGGGCGATCGCGGTCCGCCGACGCGAAGGCACCGAGACTGGCGAGCGCGATGCGAGCACGCGCCATCGACTCGCAAGCCAGACCATCGAAGGGTTCCACGACGATTTCCGGGCCCTGATTGAAGGCGCGGATGTCGCCAACACCGTTCTCGTGCCAATTCGCGCGACGCCGTCGATCAGGCGATCGGGTCCGTCGCGCGTCACGCTCATCGGCGATGCGATTCACACCATGCCGCCGTTCGGCGCGCACGGAGCGAACACGGCCTTCAAGGACGCGCAGGTTTTCGCGAGCACGTTCTCCGATGGATGTGAATCGCCCGGCGCGATGCAAGCCATCCGCGCCTTCGAGGCCCGCATGGACCGGTACAGCCGGCCAATCATCAAGAGCGCGAAGCGCCAGATGGCGATGGCGACGGTTGATTTCCCGTTCAAGCAACGGATCGTTCGCACGCTCTTCCGGGCAGCGGGCGCATTTTCACGAAACGGGGAGAACGGAGCGAGCACTTCACCTGGTGTCGCTGAGACGGAAAGGCCGGAGACGATCGCCATGACGCCCGACAACGGCACCACGATCGTGGCGAGCGAAACTCCGAGGTCGGCGGCGTGAGCTGGCACTCGGACGATTCCGAGAAAGCAGCGACGAGCAGGTCGAATCGGCACAATCAAGCTCTGGGGTGGGTACCGTCGGCATCGGCTCGAACGTCCGATGACAGTCAGTGGCTCAATCCGTAAATCAGGTAGTTCACGCCGAGCTTGTACGCTTCGTTCGACGCGTCGAGCGGAAAGAGCCGCTGGCTCGACCGCTCCCAGTACTCCGGTACGTCGTTGTCATAGTTGGCCACGACGATGAGCCGCCTTGACGGATCGTTGTCCTCGAAGATGCCGTAGTAGCTCGGCCGGATGTGCGACATCGGGTGGACGATGGCGTGGATGTCCTCGATCGGAAAGAACGCGTTGAAGACCTGATGCGAGCTGTCGAGACGGATGAGCCGGGCCTCGGGGAGCACTCGGTGAATCTGCGCCTCGAAGTTGGCCCACTGCGTGGCGCCGTCGAAGTCCTCGAAAATCGCGAACCCACCCTTGAGCAGGTAGGCGCGAAACGACTCCGCTTCGCGATCGGTGAGGGTCCAGAACCCAGGCTCCCACATGAGCGCGATCGGGTACTTGAAGAGATCCGGATCGTCGAGAGTCAGGATCTCGTTGCCGTCGTCGTGGATGTCGAGATAAGTAAGCTCGCGGATGATCGCCGAGAGGTTCTGCTCGGCGCGGGGGTAATCGTGACTCCACGCGTCCTGAGCGTCGAAACGACCATGCGGTGGGGAGCCGGCGCCCCAGCGCAGCCGGACAAGAGTGAACCGGCCGTCGTAGCGAATCGGCGCTGAATAGTGGCCGCGTGAAGGAGCATCGCGCTGCGGTGCGTTCGTGGATGAGCCGGAGAGCATGCCGACAAGGACCACGAACAGCACACGCCGCATGTCGTCATTATGCCAATACATCGCTCCACGTGCGCGTTTGCCCTCGACCACGGTCGCCCGCTCGCGCGCGGCGGCTCTCGGGTCATCCGGCGCGGCGGCGCGCACGGTTCGGCCGCGACAAAGGGCGGCACTAGCGATCGGGAGACGGTAATCGGGCAGGAATGACCGATCGGCGCACTACTGTGTCACGTTCCCGCACCTCGATCGGCACGAATCCGCGTTCGTCGTACATCGACCGCGGGCCGCGGAAATTGCCGGCGTCGGTCGCTTCGGGCTTGTTGAGAGGATACCCTTCGATCCACGCTGCGCCACGGCCAGCGGCGTCCGCGATTACTCGATCGAGCAGTGCCGAAGCGATCCCGTGCCGTCGGAACGGCGGGGCGATGATGAAACACGAGACCCCGATCACCGATATCGGCTCGGGGCCGTCAGGATCGACTTGTCGGTAGAGGCCGTAGTCGGAGCGCAGTGAGGCGTTGACCCATCCCGCGGGTCGGTCGTCGACATACGCGAGGTATCCGAAGGTCGTGCCGGCCCGAAGTCGCATGGCCATCGCTGACCGCGTGTCCCGCCATGCGCGCTCGGGTTGCTCGGGCGCCGCCGGTAGATGCGGTTCGAGGCAATAGCACGAGGCCCAATCAGGATTGCCCGCGAAGGCGTCGTGGTCGAAGAACCGGAGCCAGTCGCCGATGCAATCCCCGGTCACCGGCTGCACCGTGGTGCTGGCAATCTCAGACAGTCGCTCTGTTCCCCCGGTGAGCCGCTCGGTCGCCTCGGCATAGTTGCAGGCGTAGTTCCGGATCGCTTCCTCCGGGTATGACCAGGTATGGCTCCGGCGCCCGTGGGCCACGAATGCCTCAGCCACCGCGTCGGGATCGTCAGCCTCGATCACCACATCACACCCGAAGCATTTCACCTTCACGGGTCCCTCCTCTCCTCAAGTGTTGCACACGCGCTTGCCGGCTCTCGGTGACCCCCAGGAAGCATTGCCGGGCAGAATCGCGCGGATCGTGTTCGTGCTCACGACGCTGCGGCCTGGTTTCTGTATCGCATCCTGCGCCCACGCCGGCGATCGCGCGCAATCCTGCTGCAGCGCAGCGCAGCGATCGCGAGTCGCCACATGATGCTACGAGGATGGCATCGTGCTGATGTTGACGAGCGAGGCGTGGGCGGACGGGCGGTGTAAAGACGGGGGACGGATTCTAGTCGAGCACCTTGACCCGGTAACAAAGACCAGCGGCGGGCCAAAGAATCTTGGGGGGATGGAGGAAGCGGTGGTTAGCCCTTACCGCCCCCCCATCCTGGGCCGCTACTCCGGATCTACTGCGGCCCGCAGTTAGCCGGGCCGCCTGTGCCGGTCTGCGGACCGCCGTTGCAGACTTTGATCGTGTCGAACGGCGTCTGGGCCTGAACGATCATCTCGACGAGCGACCCTGCGCCGACGCCGACGGTTGCCTGCGCGCCAGCCGGCAGCGAGTTGGTCGAGGCAGAGGCCTCGAGCGCGACGCCGAGCTGCACCTGATACACACCCTGCCCCGGCGTCTGCACGAGGAAATTGAATCCATTGGCGGACATCGTGCTGAGGAGCAGTCCGATCGTTTCAGGGTCGGTGCAGGTGATGACTCCGGTCGTGCTTGCCGTGCAATTCAGACCCGCGAGGCTTGCGGTCAACGTCTGCGTCCGCTGATTGAAGGTCACGTGATCGGGCGTGACGGAGCCGCCCATCTTCGTGATGTCGACCAGCGTACCGCTTGCGCCGCTGCAGTCGTTGCTCGGGCACAGATAGACCTTCGGCGTCACGATCACCGAGCCGCTTGCCGTTGATGTGGAGTTGTTGCCGCCCTTCGAGGCGACAACCGTATTCGTGAGGATGCTGCTCTCCAGTGTCGCCATGATGAGGACGTTCTTGTTGGCGGCGCTCGGCGTCTTGATGTTTCCAAAGAGGACTTTCGCTCCACCACCCGCCTGGTCACATGTCAGCGTGCTTGGATCGAAGCTTCCAGCCGAACATACGATCGTCGGAATCAGGAAGGCGTTCGAGAACGAACCGCCACCCGACCCGGCCGATTGTGCGAACGCCGCGCCGGCACCGATTTGTAACGCCGCAACCGAAAACAGACTGAGCGAACACACGGACGCGCACCACGCGTTTACCCAATTACGCATATTGTTATTCTCCCGATGTTGGGGGAAGGCGAACGAGTGGAGAGCAAGATTGGAACCACGGAGCCCTGTTCGGGACGCTCAACAGATGTTGTGGCTTTCTTCGACGTGTGGGAAACGAGCCGTCGGGATCGCGTACAGATATTCTGAACTTCTTACATGGAGTCGCATCACGAGCCGATATGACGACGATGTTTCACTCTTGTAACGTGGAGAAGACCGTGGAGATGGACTCGCCGGTCCATCGTGTCGAAGGTGGAGTGTGTGCGTTGGCTTCGGATCGTCCTGGTTACTATGTCGAATCCGGAATCGAAGGCGACATTGAAACGATTCAATGAAGAAGCACTCTGGTCGAAATCACCAGCGACTCCGCGAGACCATGTGTCGGAGGACGCTGCAGAATCAGCTCGCTCGCGGATGGGCCGCGAACGGGGCTGGACATCCTCACATCGTCACCGACACTCACGATGGGCGTAGACGCCGAGGCCAAAGTGCTCGCTCGTTCGCGCCCTTCACCTTCTCGCCGGGATCCTTGCCTTCCGGTGACGCATGTTCCAAGACGGTGTTCATCTCGGCGCCGGCCAGCATCGCCAGTCCGGACACGTAGAACCACAACAACGCCACGATGACGGCACCGATGGCGCCATAGGTCTTCTGGTAGTTCGCGAACGCCGACACGTACCACTTGAAGCCCAGGGATGCCAGAAGCCACATGATCGTGGCGAACACCGATCCAGGTGTAATCCAGACCCATTCCTGCTGCACGTCGGGGGCGACGTAGTAGACGACCGCCACGCCAGTGATCATGAGCGCAACGACGACGGGCCACTGCGCGATCTTCCAGGTCCACGCGAAGACGGAGCCGAGGTGGATCCAGTCTGCCACCTTCTCCGCGAGCGTCGGACCGACGAGGACCAGCGCAAATGAGACCAGGACGAACAGCGCCAGCGCGATGGTCAGCAGCACCGCCGTCAGCCGTACGCGCCACCACGACCGGCCTTCGTCCACGTGGTAGGCGCGGTTGAGGACACTCATCGCCGCAGACATCCCGGACGAGGCGCTCCACAGCGTCGAAAGCAGCCCGAACGTGAGGAGCCCGCTATTGTTGTTCTTCGAAATCTGGAGCAGCTGATCGCGCACGATGGTCAGCACGTCCCCGGGTGCAAATCGCGACAGCGCACCCAGGACCTGGTCCATTAAGTTGTCGACCGGGAAGAAGCTGGCGAGCGCGACAAAGAACAGCAGGGCGGGAAACAGCGCGAGGAAGAAGTAGTACGAGAGCTCGGCCGACCAGCCCAGGATGTTGTCGGCCGCGATTTTCTTCCCGGTTCGAACAGCTACATCGCGCCAACTCAAGGGTACATGCAATGTGGCTAGAAGACCCATCCCGCATTCCGTGAGCAAACGAAGATCCGCGCCGCCACGATCGCCGAACTCGAGCACAGTCCGTGCACGGTGCCGACGCCGGGTTTGAGACTTGCAACGCCTGACGTCCATGGGCACACCGCGAAGCCCGTCTGAACCAAAGCCTCCATTTCGGAACAAGCGGTCCAACTATCGGCCCCGCGCTAACTATCGGCGCGCGCTATGAGGTGGCCGACAAGCTCACCGGGAAGTAACCATGGCATTCCAACTACGGCCAGACGAATCCGTCACGCATGGGTTCCAGCGCCTCGCGAGAAAAGAGCTGAAAAGCACGCGCGGCGGGCTTGGCAAGAGTCGACCTCCGGGCGACGAGCCGATTCACGAAGCCAGAAAGAGCGTCAAGAAGGTGCGCGCGATCCTGCAGCTCATCGACGACGACGGTGGCAGCGGACTCGGCGGAGTCGAGAAACGTCTTCGTTCTGTCAGCCAGACGCTGTCAGGACTTCGCGACCGGGACGTCATGATGGAGACGCTCGCACAGTTCCGGGCCAGGCATCCACCGTTGTTCGACGAACACACATTCGCCCGGTTGCACCGGGATTTAGCTGCCAGGAAACGCGATGCGATCAAGACCGCCGGGCGCAAAGATATCTGGAAGACAGTGGATAGAAAGCTTCGAGCCGTACGACGGGATGCGAAACGCTGGCGACTCGAGCACAGCGGTCTCAAAGCCATGACTCGTGGCATTCGAGCCGCACATCGGCGTGGCCGACAGGCGTTGAAGCGCGCCAAGAAACGACAGCGAGCTTCGGATTTTCACACATGGCGAAAGGAGATGAAGGCGCTTTGGTACGCGCTGCGCCTCGTTGAAGAAAGCGGTCGGTATGTGCGACGAGACATCCGCGCCTTGCATCGCGCCGAGACACTGCTCGGAGACGAGCACAATCTGGTCGTGCTCTGCGAGGAGCTGTCCAGCGACCGGACGATCTGTCGCGGCCCGGTCGAAATCGATCGGTTGCGGCTGTTGGCTGATCGGGATCAATGTCGCTTGCGAGAGAAGGCAATTGCGGCCGTTCGGCATGTGTACGAGCGTCGCTCGGGCGCTTACGCCTCGGACGTCGAGCGCGCGTGCAAAACGTGGCACCGGCACACCCGATCGGGCGGGGCCCGAGGGCGACGTCGCGCCGCGGCCTGACGCGCTCGGGTTCTGAGAGATACATGAGTGGAACCTTCGCCCATCGCGCGCGCATCGACGCGGCCGTCGACACGGTCGATGTCGCCGCCTACACGATTCCCACCGACGCTCCCGAGGCGGACGGCACGCTCGACTGGCATCAGACGACGATCGTCATCGTCGCGATCGAAGGCGGCGGCCGTCGCGGTCTCGGCTACAGCTACGTCGACGCATCGGCCGCGACGCTGATTCACGGGCTGCTCGCCGGCGTCGTGCGTGGACGCAGCGCGATGGACGTACCGGCTGCGTGGACCGCGATGGTCCGCGCGATCCGCAACGTCGGCCGATCGGGCGTCGCATCGTGCGCGATTGCCGCCGTCGATGCGGCGCTCTGGGATCTGAAGTCACGGCTGCTCGACGTGCCGCTCGCGTCGCTGCTCGGGGCGTCTCGCGAGGGCGTTGAAATCTACGGCAGTGGCGGCTTCACGTCCTACTCGATCGCTCGGCTTCAGGAGCAGCTCGCAGCGTGGGTCGCATCCGGCATCACGCGGGTCAAGATGAAGATCGGACGCGACGCGCACGCCGACGTCGACCGGGTGCAGGCGGCGCGCGAGGCGATTGGGCCGACGGCGGAACTGTTCGTCGATGCCAACGGCGCATACGACCGCAAGCAGGCGCTCGCGGTCGCCGAACAGATCGAGCCGTTCGGCGTCACCTGGTTCGAAGAGCCGGTCAGCTCGGACGACCTCGAAGGTCTTCGGCTGCTGCGCGACCGTGCCCCTGCCACCATCGAGATCGCTGCCGGCGAGTACGGCTACGACCTGCGTTACTTTCAACGCATGCTCGAAGCCGGCGCGATAGACGTGCTGCAGGCCACGCGACGCGCTGCGCGGGCATCACGGGCTTCCTTCAGGCTGGCACGCTCGCCGACGCGTTCGGAATCCCGCTGTCGGCGCACACCGCGCCGTCGCTCCACCTCGCGCCGTGCTGCGCGCTCGGCCGCATCCGGCACATCGAGTATTTCCATGATCACGTTCGAATCGAGCAGATGCTTTTCGACGGGGCACCGCAGCCCCGCGCAGACGGACGCCTCTATCCAGATTTGTCCCGGCCTGGGCTTGGCCTCGAGCTGAAACGCAACGACGCGAGCCGGTTCGAAATGTCGTAATACGGCCCCGCTCGCCATCTATGCCGCATGTCACATAGCGTGCGTGCGGGCCTATGTCGTCCTCGACGCCCCGCACGATGCGAGTTCACTGATGGCATCATCAGTTTCAATCGGGCGATACTCTTGCATCCCCAGAGCAAATGCGGTTTTTACGAGACGCATTGATTACGCTCGCGATTCTGATCGTTATCGTGTGGCTGATCGCATACTCGCGGGTTCGCGCAGGCGGACTCTCCGCCGAGGCTGAGCCGGGAACCGTTGAACGCGCGATCGCATCTCGACTGGCTCGCCTTTCGATTCCTTCTGACGCAAAACAGCAGAAGAATCCGTTCGCGTCAGACGCGACGATATGGCGAACTGCAGCGGATCACTACGGCGACCACTGTGCCGCATGCCACGGCGGTGATGGCCACGGGAAAACAGACTTGGGCGAGAACATGTACCCGAAGACGCCGGACCTGGCCGATCAGGCCGTTCAACGCTTGAGCGACGGGGAACTGTTCTACATCATCCAGAATGGCGTTCGGTGGACAGGCATGCCATCCTGGAAGCACGAGCATTCCGCGGAAGACACGTGGCGCCTCGTCTCGTTTATCCGCGCCGTTCCTGGACTGACCCGTTCGGACCTGGAGAGCGTTGGCCTTGGGACGGCTGAACAGAACGAGCACCATCGGCACGAACACGGCACGGACACACATCCTGACGTCAAGCGTTGATTTCGAGACGCCGACACCTGTTCGGTTTGGCCGTCCGAGCAGTGTCGCCGCCATCTCGATCACGCCGACTACCGACATGAACGTGTGATGCTTCACGGGGCAACTTCTGGGCTGCACTGTCTGATGAGTACCGATCCCAGTTGCCCGGTCACGAAACCCTCCTCGGGCTTCGAACACGTTGCTGAGGCGAGCAAACACGGTCCTCGACCTGCATTAACAATCCTGGGTATGGCGTTGAAGCAGGCGATAAAACGACCGAAGCCTCGCGCAGGCGATCGAGCAGGTCCCCTTGCGCACTCCGCCGCAGGCGTTAGACCTGCGCGGGTGGCGGGATAGGTCGGCAAAATAGATGCTCGAGCACGCACCCGGCCACGTAGCCGGAGCGTTGCGCATCGCGATCGGCGACGAAGAATGAGCTGTCGCAAATCGAACGCCCGGCCCCGGCTCGCAACGCGCTACTTCTTCGCGGCCGTCTCCTCGGCGATCTCGAGACGGCGTCCACGCCGCACCTGCTCCGGAGGCGCCGGCAACGTGATCTCGAGTACGCCGTCCTTGAACTTCGCCTTGGCCTGATCGGTGATCGTGCCCTCGGGCAGCGGAATCTCGCGGTAGAAACTGCCATAGCTGCGCTCGGACCGATACACACCGCCCTTTTCGTCCTCGTGTTCGCGCTTCCGTTCACCTTGAAGCGTGATGCGATTCTCGGTCACGTCCACCTTGATGTCGTCTCTGGTCATGCCCGGCAGATCGGCGCGGACGACCAACTCGTTGTTGCGATGGAACACTTCGATGTCCGGTGCCCAATCCTCGAGCTCGCTCCGCCACGGTGACCGCAGCCAGCCGCGGCCGGATCGAGGCGTGAGCCATCCACGGCCAAAGACATCGTCGAACACGCGGTCCATCTCGTTGGCGAAATGGTCCATCATGCGGAACGGATCGTCGAAGAACGGCTCGCGGCGTACCAGTCCGCGCTCGCCGTGTCGCCCGGCGATCTCACCCTTTTTCTCAGCCATATCCGCCTCTCCTTCTCGATGACATGTCGCTTGTCTGGCAAGGCATCGAAACGCAAGCCATGGGCCGTGCACCCTCTCGCGGGAAGAGTTAGCCATGCCTTTATGATTCGCGATGCGCGTCGTGCAGTCGTCGTGCATTCGATCTCCCACGCCGGGAGGGCGTGGGGAGCTGTTGCGGCCGTTGGCGATTCGGCCTGCCCCGCGCATCAGCCGCTTCGCTCACACGACGGTACTTCGGTGGCTCGAAAGGTCCAGCGCCCTCGCACACGCGCCAGCTGACACGTCAGCTGAGCATCGACCTCAACAGGCATTTCGCCCGTCGTCGAGAATCCGGCAATTCTCCAGGCCGCATCGACGCGTCTTTGATGCGCGGGACACGTCCGAACGGCAGCAAGCCCGTCCGACAACCCGCCTGAGCAATTTCGCACTCCGACCCGCCATGGTCGGGATTGGAACTGTATTTGATCCGCCAATCGTTATGGCTCACGTGTCGGAGCGCCGCCGCGGACGTTCGGACGATGATTTTCGCGACGAACGGCGGGATCACCGAAGTCAGTGGGTGGAATCAGCTCAGAGAAACGTTGGCTGCGTCCGCGACGAACCATGAACAGATTCCCTACGTCGGTTCGGATGAGCCGGAAGGGGCTGCGGCCAATCGCCGCATGGAACGATCGTGAAAACGCTCACCTCGTTCATTCGTGAACACCGCGATGAAATCGTCGGCGAGTGGCTCGCGCGAGCCGGGAAGTTGCCGACGGCGCACGACTTGACGACGCCGCGTCTTCGGGATCACATGCCGGATATCTTGGACCGACTCGCCGACGCTGTCGATCGCCGCGATCATGGTCCGCGACCGCTCGAGGACTTGCCGGAGCAGCACGCCCTCCTGCGGTTTCACGAAGGTTACGATCTCCGTCAAGTCGTGGCCGAATACCGCCTGCTCCGACAGGTGATCGCGGATCTGTATACCGACCGCGGCGACCTGTCCGTGGCCTCGCGACCGAAGATGAAACCGCTGACGGTCATGCACGCAGCCGTCGACCGGGCCATCAGCGAGGCGGTCGATCAATACGCGGTCGAACGGGACCGCGTCCGCGACCGGTTCATTGCGATCCTGGGGCACGACTTGCGTGATCCCCTCAACACGATCTTGTTCACGGCAAACGCGCAGTTAGCGAACGCTGACGACCTTGATGGCGGCAGCACCAAAGCGGCAGCGCGGACGCGAACGGCGGCAGAGCGGATGGATCGCATGATCCGCGATCTGCTCGATTTCGCGCGCGGACGTCTGGGCGGCGGATTCACGGTGGTCCCAACCCGATTGGATGCCAGGCCTCTGATCAGCCATGCGGTGCACGAAATTGCTCATGCGCATCCCGATCGTGCCGTGCAGTGGTCTGCCGGACCCGCCACGGCCAATTTTGATGTCGACTGGGACAGCGACCGGATCGCGCAAGTCGTCGCGAACCTTGTTGGAAACGCGCTGACGCACGGCCACGATCCAGTGACTATCGAGATGAGGGACGAAGGCGACCAGATTTCGATTGAAGTGCGCAATCGTGGCGAGATTCCGAACGATGTCCTGCCGCGCCTGTTTGATCCATTCGTATCGGATGCCTCGAACACCGCCGATCACGGACTTGGGTTGGGACTCTTTATCGTGCAGCAGATCGCCCACGCGCATGGCGGCAACGTGCGAGGCGACTCGTCGAATGGCACGACGACGATGAAGGTGATGCTGCCACGACGGGCACATCCCAAGTCGAACGTGCCGTAGCCGCCACGCTGCTTCCCCGTTGGTGCGCTGCGCGAGCGGATCGCTGAGTTCAGCGCACCAACGACCGCGCCGCCGGCCAAGCCCGCAAGAAGTAGAGCCACAGTTCATGAGGCGCGCGTTCCTCCGATCGGTTCGCTACCGGTTCAGGGGAATCACGACGCCAGCCGACGCGCGGACTGGTGAAAAGCTCTGGACATCGTCGAAGACGTGACGGAAGTCCACCTGGGCGCGAATGCGGATGGCGCCGCTCGGTACAGCCTTGAAGTCCAGGCCGCCACCCCCCTGGATCGCGAAGTCGTTGACGTTGCAGATGCCGCAGTGATACAGGCCGAGCACGAACTGGCCGAACGGCAGCACGGTGGCACTGGCATTCGGGAAGCGGAGGCGCAGGCCGCCCATGTAGGACGACACTGTTCCCACGTCAAGGCTATTGAAGCCGATCTCGCCCATGACGCCAAGGAACGGTACGTCGCGCTTGACAGTGCTCGCGATGTCGAAGTGCGCGCCGGCCGCGCTCGTGTTCCCGGTCTCGTGGTAGACAAAGTCGTAGTTCGCGCTCGCAGTCGCGAAATACGGATCGCTCGACTGAGCCGAGGATGAGGTTGCGGCGAGCGTCGACAAGACGGCTGCGGTGAGCAAGTTCGAGATTCGCATGACTCGCTCCGGCTGCATAACTCCGACCACGATCGCGCGAACCGTGTTGCGTCAACGACTTGCGAGACGTAGCCGTCTCGCGCAACCGCTCACCTCGGGCGCCTGCAGTCGTCAGATTGTGTAACGAACTTCCCGAATCGTTTAAACAAAACGGAGCGCTCCGCTTTGCCGCTCGAAACGAAATCGAACCCGCAACTGCAGACTGAGCGCCCCATCCAAGAAAAATCGAAAACGCGTCGTACTCGGAAAAGGCTCCTATCGTCTGCTACGGGCGCAACACGCCGTCGAAATCGATCACGGCCCGCCGCGTGATCGACTCCGGCCGCGTTTTCCGCCCGTCCTGTCAACCAGAGAGTTTCCACGGCAGGAGGAGTCTCATGACGCTTTCGAAAGGTGTGCCGGGCCTCCCGGCTCTCGTCTGTAGCTTGGCGATCGTCGCGACGACGTCGGCCGGACCAGCGGCGCGAACGCGAGCACTGGTACCGACGCCCGCAGTCGTGACCGGGACAGGCGCCGGCCTCGTCCCGACCGTCACCGTCTTCGATGCATCGACCGGGCAACGCGGTCACAAGCTGAACCCGTTCGGCGATGGACCGCCCGCTGGCGTCCGCCTGGCGGTCGGGGACGTGAACGCCGACGGCACGCCGGACATCGTCGCAGCCGCCGGACCGAGCGCGTCACCGATTGTGACGATTCTCGACGGCGCCGACGGATCCGTCCTGGCCCGTTTCCTTGCCTACGATGCCGCCTTTCAGGGAGGTGTCTTCGTTGCGCTAGGCGACGTCAACGGCGACGGACACGCGGACGTCATCACCGGCGCCGGCGAGTCCGGATCGCCGCACGTCAAGGTGTTCAGCGGCGCCGATCTGTCGGTGCTGTATTCGTTCTTCGCCTATGCACCGCAGATGACGGCCGGCGTTCGGGTCGCGGCGGGCGACGTCGACGGCGACGGGCTGGCGGACATCATCACCGCGCCCGGGCCGGGCGCGGCACCTCTCATCAACGCGTTCTCGGGCAGTGGTCTCGTCTCGCTGGCAAGCTTCTTCGCGTATGCGCCGCAATTCACCGACGGCGTGTTCGTCGCCGCCGGCGACGTGGACGGCGACGGCGCCGCCGACATCATCACGGGCGGTGGTGCGTCACGAAATGCGGTGCCGGTGAAAGTGATCTCGGCGTCCGCCGGCGGCGTGCGCGTGATCGCAAGCTTCTTTGCGTATGGCGCAGACTCAGCAGACGGCGTAACCGTCGCGGCTGCAGATGTCAACGGCGACAACCAGTCCGACATCGTCACCGGCCCGCAGCGCGGGGCACCGCTGGTAAAGGTGTTCGACGGCCGCGACGCGAGCGTGCTCTCGAGCTTCTTCGCGTACAACCCGCACATCGGCAGCGGCGTGTATGTCGGTGCCGCGCCAGCGCGCGGCGCGCACCGCTAGTCCTTCCTGAAGCCTCGCAGCGATCGTCTCACCGTTCGATGATCGGAGTGGACCCGCGCCCGGGCGGTCCACTCCGAAACATCCTGCCGCAGCGACGAGGCGATCGGTGCGAGGCGAATCGTCTGCGAGAACTGTTGGAACAGCGGGCTGCGGGCCATGGTTCCCCCTTTCGCTGGTTCGTCATTTTTCCATAAAGGGCGCCCGCAGGATGCACGCGAGGTCGATGCCGCAGGACTCGGTCGAATTACTGTGCGCGGGTCAACTCACGCATCTGCTCGTACAGCGGCGTGAGCGTGCCAATCTCGCACGTCACATCGGTGAAGCGATAGGTCGTCTCGAAGTCTTCATAGCTGCGCCCTCGCCAGAGACGGCCATTGGCGTCGATGACCAGCGAATGGCCGATACCGCCACGGAATATGCGCGAACGATCCGTTCCGGTGTAAATCTGACAGGTCCACGGACGTTCGGCCGGCAGAGCGGCCATCGCGCTCTCGATTTCACGGACAAATTGCTCGAAGAGTCGAGCGCGGTCACTCGCTGGCGCTTTGAGTGTCTCAGAGATCGCGTGACCCAACATCGCGTCGGCTGGCGAGGACACGACGCCCGACTGAAGATGCGAGTTCTGAGTCATTGCTTCGACTGGACCTATATGTATCTCGCGCCCTGGCGCGGCTGCCGCGCGGCCACCGAGGGTTGGTCCTTCGAGAACGTGCCCTGCGCCGGCAACCCCCGATTTTCGCACGGGAGGCGCTGTGCGAACCCGGGACCGGCGCGTCCCGATTCCGGACAGCAACCGGCGCGACTTCCCCCCGGTCCAATGAGTTACGCGCGCTTCGGTCGGGTACGATTGCTGCCGTACGAGCCGTCGGATCTCTTTCGAGGCTTCTCCATGATCAATGACCTCCGCATCGCCGTGCGAAACCTGATTCGCGTCCCGGGGTTCGCGCTCGCTTTTGTCCTGACGCTCGGCCTCGGAATCGGCGCGAACACCGCGATCTTCAGCGTGATCAACGGCGTGCTGCTCCGTCCGCTCCCGTATCCTGAAGCTGACCGCATCATGCACCTGCGCCAGCCGCAGGTGGCCGCCGGCGTCGAGGATTCGTCGTTCTCGTTTCCGGAAGTGGGCCACTACCGATCGGTCGCGAAGACGGTGGACCAGTTCGTCGAGTTCGGCGATTGGACCTTCAACGTGCTGGGGCGCGGCGAGCCGCATCGCGCGACGGGTGGGCTGGTCACCGCAAATTTCTTCCCGATGCTCGGCGCGCAGCCGCTTCTCGGACGGATGCTCGTCCCCGCGGACGAAGCCAAAGGCGCGCCTCCTGTGGCGGTGCTCACATACGAGTACTGGCAGCGCATGTTCGGATCGGATCCGGCAGTCGTCGGACAGACGCTGGATTTGACTGTCAAGCAGGCGCTGATCGTCGGTGTTCTGAGGCCCGGTTCGCACTACGCGACGCAGCGCAAGCAGGACTTCTACGCGAACTACGCGGCCAACGACCACTACATGAGCTCGTCGATGCAGAACGAGTGGCCGCATCGGATGACCGCCGTGTACGCGCGCCTGGCGTCGGGCGTCACACCCGCGAGCGCGCAGGCGGAGCTCCGGCAGATTTCCGCGTCGCTCCATCAGGACCATCCGGAGGCCTATCCGAAATCGCGCGGGTTCGACGTTGTCGTCACGCCATGGAAGGACGAGCTGACGGCGAAGGCGAAGCCGACGTTGACCATCCTGCTCGTCACCACGATCTTCGTCCTCGTGATCGCCTGCGCCAACGTTGCGAACCTCACGCTGACGCGGCTCGTCCAGCGCGAGCGCGAGATGGGCATCCGCGCGGCGCTCGGCGCGCCGGCGGCGATGCTGCGGCGTCAGCTGCTCGCCGAGAACCTCGTCCTGTCGGCGCTCGGAGGCGCGCTCGGCCTCGCGCTCGCGGTAACCGGGCTCAACCTGCTGATCGCCTACACCTCGCGCTTCACGTCCCGCACCGGCGAGATCGGACTCGACGCCCGCGTGCTGGTGTTCACGCTCGGCGTCTCGACGGCGATGGCGATGCTCTTCGCGTGGGCGCCGCGGCTCACGTTCATGAACGATCCGGTCCGCGCGATGTCGGCGGGCGGCGGACGCACGACCGGCAATCGCGGCCGGCGCCGCGCGCAGCGCGCGCTCGTCGTCAGTCAGCTGGCGGCGTCGTTCATGCTGCTGATCGGCGCCGGGCTCCTGACGCGCAGCCTGCTGCGGCTGTACGCCGTCGATCCCGGGTTCAACCTCGAGAACGTGCTCAGCCTGCAGGCTCCGCAGAATTTTCAGCAGGCCAATCCCGGCGTGAACGCGCAGCGCGCGGCCCAGTTCGGCCTCGACGTCGTCGAGCGCGTCAAGGGTGAAGCGTCGGTCAAGAACGCCGCGATCGCGTCGGCGGCGCCGCTGGCGGGATCGTTCCCGCAGCAGCGCGAATTCCGCGTGGACGGCGCGGACGTCGACGCCGTCAGCTCCGGTCCCCGCACGGTTCAGCGCATCGTCAGCGGGTCGTACTTCGAGACGATCGGAACGCCGTTGAAGGCCGGCCGGACGTTCAAGCCGAGCGACACCCAGAAGTCGCCGCCGGTCGTGATCCTCAGCGAGTCGATGGCGAAGTACTACTTCAAGGCCGGCGACCCGATCGGCCGTCGGATCAGTTGGAAGCTCACCAACGGCATCACCGGCGCCGTGTCGTGGACGCCTCCGCTCGAGATCGTCGGCATTGCGGCCGATTCGCGCGCCGACGGCGTCGATCAGGCGCCGATGCACACGCTGTTCCTCCCGGACACGCAGAACTTCACGCCGTCGACGCTGCTCGTCAGGACATCCGGCGCGCCCGACAGCCTGGCGCCACACGTGGTCGAGACGATCCGGCAGCTCGACCCGAACCGGCCGATCGATCACGTGCAGACGCTCGAGGAAATCCGCGACGAGACGATCGCCCCGCAGCGGCTCAACGCCACGCTCATCGGCCTGTTCGCGGCGCTCGCGCTCGCGATCGCCACGGTCGGCGTCGCCGGCGTGCTCGCGTTTTCGGTCAGCCAGCGGACCAACGAGCTCGGCATCCGCGTGGCCCTGGGTGCCGAGCGCGGCATGATCCTGCGAATGATTCTCGGCGAGGGCGCGGCCATGGCGCTCGTCGGGCTCCTGGTCGGCTCCGTGGCGGCGATCCCGCTGTCGGAGTTGCTCAAGGGGCTGCTCTTCGGCGTCGAGCCCGCGGATGTGCCGACGATCGTCCTGTCGGCGGTTCTGCTCGTAACCGTCGCGCTCGTCGCGTCATGGATTCCGGCCCGGCGCGCGACGGCGGTCGATCCGCTCACCGCGCTCCGCTGTGACTGAACGCTGGTCTCGATGACCTACACTGAGGTTACCCAAACAATCTCTGGCATCCAGAACGTGTCAAATTAGCGCTAGAAAGGGTGAATCGCGGCGAACCTCGATTGAATCGTTCTATCCATTCGAATCGAAACTTGTATACTCCACGCATGCAGGGAATACTCTGGCGCACAATTGCGCTCGGCTATCTGTTGCTCATCTCGGCCGGCTCAAGAGGAGGACCGGAAGTGCAATCTTCGCAACCTGAAAAGCCTAAGCCGCCTGTCAAGATGGAGCAGCGCGGGCGCATCCTTGGAATCGGCGGTGTCTTCTTCAAATCCGCTAATCGTGATCAGACGCGCGAATGGTATTCGAAGCATCTTGGCCTCGCTGACAAAGGCGAAGGCGCGATGCTTCCGTGGCGCGAACACGACGACCCGCAAAAGGAACATGCTACAGTCTGGAGTGTTTTTTCAACGACCTCTGACTATTTCAACGCACCGTTGATGGTCAACTACATCGTGGACGATCTGGATGCGTTGCTCGACCGCTTGAAACAAGAGGGAGTAAAGATCGACGCCAAACGAATGAATGAATCCTACGGTCGCTTTGCCTGGATCTATGACGTTGATGGGAATAAGATTGAGCTCTGGGAGCCGCCCGCAAAGCCCTAACTAATTCTAAGAGTGCGTTGCAAAAAATTAGCTCAAGGCGGGTCCTGTCCGCGAACAGCCCCACCGGGTGCTCGCCAGAAAAGCACTGGTCACGGCCCACGGCTCCGCGCCCGGCGGGGCGGCCCCGTTCGCGGCCACCCGCGAGCGAGCTAATTTTGCAACCT
>DATFWL010000064.1:0-14538 GCA_035259385.1 Vicinamibacterales bacterium
CGGTTCCGGCGGCTCGGGCGGCTCGGGCGGCTCGGGCGGCTCGGGCGGAGGCGGTTGATCGGCCGTAGCGTCCGCACCGGTCACGTCGGCCGCCGCGACGCCACCCGACACACCGCCGCGAACACCCCCGGCGATGCCACCGCTCACGCCGCCGGTCACTCCTCCGCTGACCCCCGCGATCGGTGCAGGCGCCGGAGCGGCTTGCGATGCGGACGCGGGCGCCGCTGGACTTCCGGCGATCAGGCGCGGCAGGTGCTGCACGCCGCCGGCGCCCGCCGCGAAGATGATCGTCAGCGCGATGGTCGCCGGCCAGCTTGCCGATCGCGGTTCATCGGTCAGCGGCATCCGCAGGATGCGCCGCACGCGGCTCAGAAGCGATCCGCCGGTCGCCGCCATCGCCATCGACGCCGACAGCGTGCGGAGACTCTCGAGCTCCGCCAGCGCCTGCGCGTAGCCAACCGGATCGCCGCAGATCGCGATCGCCACATCGTCGCAGCAGTGCTCGCGCTCGGTGCGAATCCGGTTCGACAGCCACCACACCGCCGGGTGATAGAAGAGCAGGGTCTCGACCAGGGTCTGCAGCAGGTTCACCGCGTAGTCGTGCCGGCGGATGTGCGCGAGCTCGTGCGCAATGATCGCTTCCACCTGCGACGGCGACAACGAGGCGAGTGCGGCGACCGGCAGCAGGATCGCCGGCCGCAGCCAGCCGACGACCGTCGGCACGTCGACGAGCGTGGACTCGACGACGTGCGCCGCGGCAGGTAAGCCGAGCCGATACGCAATGCGCCGGCAGGTGGACTGCCAGCGGCACGACGACGTTGCGACCGCCAAACGGTGCAGGCGGCGCACCTGCCACCACCCGCCGGCCATGCGGACGAGCAGCAGTACGACGCCGGCGAGCCATGCGATCGCGATCGCCGGCAGCAGCCTGTCGACGCTGAACCGGATATCGTTCGCGCCGGAATCGGCCGTCGATGACGGCGGGACGATTGTCTGAGCGCGTGGCGTGACGACCCTTCGTACGCGCACAGCGTCTTCTGTCCCGCCGGCGGCCAGGGTCTGAGCCGTTCCGGCGGCGCTCTCGAGCGGTGGACGTGCCGCGTCCCATAGGAGTCGGGCGGTCGCGAAGGGCGCCGCGATCATCAGCAGCAGGCCCGCGCAGGCGACCAGATACCGCGCGTCGGCCGAGCGATCGCGCAGGAGACGGAGGGCCGTCGCGATCACCACTGCGATCGCCGCGCCCTGCCAGACGAAATGGATCAGCGTCCAGCCGGCGGTCTGCAGCAGCGGCGTCATCGGGCCCCTCCCGTCCTGCTCGCGATCACTTTTCTGATCTCGTCGAGCTCCTCCGGCGTCGCTTTCGTCGCAGCAAGCGCCTGAAGCACCAGCTTCGCCGCGGATCCGTCGAACACGCGATCGAGGAGATCGGTCACCAGCTGCCGTTCGGTCTGATCCTGCGAGAACGCCGCCTCGTAGACGTGCGTGCGCGACGACTCGTCACGGCGGACCAGCCGCTTCTCGGTCATGATCTGCAGGAGCTTGAGGACTGTGGTGTAGCCGCCCTCGCGGCCCATCTCCTCGGCGACCTGGCGGACGGTGCTGGGCCCGCGGGCCCAGAGCACACGCAGGATCGCGAGCTCGGCATCGGTCGGTTTGCGGCGGCGTCCCTTCATGGCCGTCGATTATCTACGACGTCTTTCGTAGTTGTCAATACGAATTCCTTCGTAGATGACAAGGGCGCAAAGGGCGACAGAGGACGCAGAGGGTTCCTCAGAGAGGGGCTTCAACGCTGTCCGGCGATCGCTGGCGGCCGAGAATCGCGGCGAGCGTCAGGCTGCCGGTGACGTTCGCGGTCGTGCGGAACATGTCTGGAACCGTGTCGACCGCGAGGAGGATGCCAATGCCGTCGACAGGCACGTTCGCCGCGGCGAGCACGGGCACCATCGCGATGATGCTGCCGCCGGGGATGCCCGGCACTGCGAAGGATGCGAGGACGGTCGCAAAGACCATCGAGGCAAGCTGCGGCGTCGTGACAGGAGCGCCATAGAGGCGCGCCAGGAACAGCGCGCCAACCGGCATCGCCACGGCGCCGCCGACGCGGAACACTGATGCGGCGAGCGGCAGGACGAAGCCGGAGGCGACCGGCGGCAGGCCGGCGCGCTCCGCGCTTTCAACCATCGCCGGCAACGCCGCCAGCGACGAGCGCGACGCGAACGCGACTGCCTGGCCAGGCATGCAGTAGCTGACGAAGAGCCTGAGCGGCATCCGCGCGGCGACGACGCCGAGCGGATACAGGATCGCGACGCCGACCGCGATCGTCAGCGCCACGACGAGCGCGACGTACGCGGCGACTGCGCCCGCCGACGCCAGCCCCAGCTTCGACGCGAGCGGCGCCGCGAGCGCGAAGACGCCGATCGGCGCCAGCTCCAGAATCCAGGCGACGAGCCGTTGCATGGCGTCGGCGATTCCCTGAACGCCGCGCAGCACGACGTCGCGCCGATCGACGGCGACGCGGGCCAGCGCGAGGCCGGCCAGCACGGAGAACACGATTACCGGCAGCATCGCGCCGTCCGCAGCTGCCTTCACGACGTTCGGCGGCACGAGGTCGACGAACCACTGCGAGAGAGACGATGCCGGCGACGTGGCGGCGGCGCCTGGCGTCGGCGGCGGTCGAAGCGCCATAGCCGCTGCCTGATCGATGCGGACGGCCGCGAGCGTCGGCGCCGCGACGAGAACGGTGACCAGCGTTACCACGACCAGCAGCACGACCCCGACCAGCGCCGCGCGCGCCCCGGCGGGTCCGAGCGCACCGGATGCCGCCAGGGAGCCGGCGCTTGCCACCAGCATCGACGCCACGAGCGGAAGTACGGTCATGCGAATGAGGTTGATGAAGATCGTGCCGACAATCGAGAGCACCGAGAGAAGTGCGTCGCCGCCGGGCCCGTGGCGTGCCGCGAGCGCGAATCCAAGGAGCAAGCCCGCGATCAGGCCGATGAGGACGCGGGTGGTCAACGACACGCGCGCATCGTAGCATTGCGCTCGGCTGAAGCCCTGTGTTCGCGCTCCGCAGTCACGGCCGCGCTCGAGAAAACAGCTCTAACCAAAGCTTCCGCCGCTTCGGTCGGACAAGTCAGCCGAGCGGCACGGTCAGTTGTCGCGCAGCGCGACGAGCGGATCGACGCGGGTCGCGCGAGACGAAGGCACCAGGACCGCCAGCAGCGCGTCGACGCCGCGCGGCAGCCGACCGGTCACGCCAGCACGCCTTCGAGGCGCGCCACGGCGCGACCAGCGCGCGCCGGCCCTCCTTCAGCGCGTCGATCGCTTTCGGCCGCAGCGAGTAATAGCGCTTCGACCGGCCGCCGCGTTCCGGCGTCGGATCGGCGAGGCGCGACCGCAGATATCCTTTGGTCTCGAGGCGGTCGAGCGTGATGTAGATCGATCCCCGCGCGACGTCGCGGCCGGTACACTCGAGAATCTCGTCTCGAATCGACACCGCGTGGGCGTGGTCGCCGAGCGGAGAATCGCCGGCAGCACCACCTGCTCGAATTCGCCGAGGATCGAGATGTCGGGGACCGGCACGCGGCGCAAATGCTGAGATAGCAAGCAAAACGAATCAAGCTGACCGCGAAACGAGCGAGCCGACGATGACGACCAGCGCCCCTCCACCGCTCCGGCCCGCCGCACGCGTCCCGCCGGAACGGTTTCAGCTTCCGATCGAGCGCCTGCGGCAGGGCTACTACTCCGACAAGTACTTCGTGCGCGCGCGCGACGTGTTGATCCGCGGCGGGCACGACCGGCAGGTGACGATGCAGGTCTTCCAGAAACAGGCGGCGTGCCTGGGCGGCGTGGACGAAGCGATCGCGTTCCTGAAGCTCTGCCTCACCGACGGGTATGGGTGGCGGGATCTCGAAGTCCTGGCTCTGCGCGACGGCGACTTCGTCGAACCGGGCGAGACGGTGATGCTGGTGACCGGACCGTACGCGGCATTCGCGCACCTCGAGACGGTGTACCTCGGCGTGCTCGCGCGGCGCACGCGCGTGGCCACCAACACCCGGCGCGTCGTCGAGGCGGCGTGGCCGAAGCCGGTGATGTTCTTCCCGGCGCGCTTCGATCACTGGCTGGTGCAGACCGGCGACGGCTATGCCGCACACATCGCGGGCGCAATCGGCGTGTCCACCGACGCGCAGGCCTCGTGGTGGGGCGCGGAGGGTCTGGGCACCGTGCCGCATGCGCTGATCGCCGCGTTCGGCGGGGACACGGTGGCGGCGACGCGGGCGTTTGCCGATGTCATCCCGGCCGACGTGAAGGTGATCACGCTCGTCGACTTCGAGAACGACTGCGTCGCCACGTCGCTCGCCGTCGCGCGGGCGCTCGGACCGCGTCTGCACGGCGTGCGGCTCGACACCTCGGAGTCGATGGTGGACCGATCGCTGGTGCCGCACCTGGGCGACTTCGATCCGCGCGGCGTCAACCCGCAACTGGTCCGGCTCGTCCGCGCGGCGCTGGACGCGGAGCACTTTCACGACGTGAAGATCACGGTTTCGGGCGGCTTCGATGCCGAGAAGATCGCCCGCTTCGAGCGCGAGCAGGTCCCGGTCGATGCCTACGGCGTCGGATCGTCGCTGTTCGGCGGGCGCTTCGACTTCACGGCGGACGTGGTGATGGTGGACGGACGGAGGGTGGCAAAACAGGGCCGCTGGTACCGTCCCAACCCGCGGTTGGAGCACGTGGAGTAAAACCAGCAATTAAGAAGTAGACATTAAGAATTAAGAATTCGCGCCACGCTGTCACGCTTCGGCAGACCTCAAACGCAAAGGCGGGCCGCCAGTCGGCCCGCCTCACGAATTCTTAATTCCTACTTCTATAATTCCTAATTCAATTGTTCCCCCGCCCTCGCATGCCCTGCGCTTCCGTTGACGGCGGAACGATGTTCTTCGAGCGCAGGTAGACGGCTGCGGTGCCGTACATCTCGTTGCCGTGGACGAGGACGCCGTACAACGCGGAGGCGCGCGCCACCTCGTTCTGGCCCTGCTTCACCATCTCGGTGGCGTTGGCGTCGGTGACCTGCCCGAAGAGATCGTCGCACAGCGCGAACGAGTCGGCGAGCGCCTTGGTCACCTCGGCCTTGGTCTTCAGGTCCTGCTCGAGGTTCTTGCCCTGCATCGGGTTCGGCGAGCCTTTCATCGCCGAGCACTGCCCGAACTGCGCCTGCGCGATGTGGCTGATCACCTGCGCGAAAGTGCGCGCCTCGGGCGTCGAGCCGGGCTTGAAGCCGTAGTCGCTTTCCGGCATTTTCTCGGCGGCCGCCTGGAAGTTCCGTTTGAAGCCGGCATACCCGCGTTGCAGAGACGTTCCCAGGCCGATTTTCTGACCCTGCGGCATCTGCGCGAACAACGCCGACGCGGCGAGCAGGGTGACGGCAGGCACGACATACAGGACGCGCTTCATCAAATGCTCCTCCTATGAGAACTGCAGCCGATCACTCTATCACCGTTTCCCGCAGCAGGCCGTGGCCGGGCGGCTCACCTCTTGCGGGGCCTGTTATCCTGCGGTGGATGCGCTGTGGACCACCGCTCCTCGCGATTGCGATCGTGTTCGTTGCCAGCGCTGCCGGCGCTCAAACGAGCGTCGGCGGCATCGTCGGCGTCTCCAACCAGCCCACCGGCGACAGCGATCTCCCCTACCTCGGGCGCGGCTTCGGCGGCACGGCGGTCGGCGTGATCGCCGCGATCGACCACGACTGGAAGCGCCACCTCGCGATCGGCGGCGAAGTGAGCACGGCCGGTGCGATCAGCGGCGATCAAAGCCAGCGGGCGAGCGGCGCGTCGAATGCCTTCGTCAGCCACCACCGCGACACCGTCTTCAGCGCGACCGCGAAGCTCGGCGTCGGGATCGGTGGCGGGATTCGCCTCGCCGCGGTCGGCGGCGGCGGCGGCGCCTACCGTCACACCGCGCGGGAAGGGACGACCTCGTCGCTCCTTCCGCCGGCGTCGCGAGCGCCGTTCTCCGAGACCGTGTCCGATTTCGTCTTTGCCTATACGTTCGGCGCGGACGTGTCCTTCGACATCTCCAAACACATCGGCATCCTTGCGGTCGGCCGCGTACATCGACTGCACGACGACGATCGCCTCGACAACGGGGTGGTCGCACGCGGCGTGTCGTCGACGATTTACCGCGCCGGCATCGGCGCGCTGTGGAGGTTCTGATAGCGTCATGCCCCCGAAACGTGGCGCACGCGGGACGCCGAAACCGACACGACCGCACATGCCGGGATACGGCCTTCCCAAAGGTGTCAAGGGACTGCTGTCGTGGGAATGGGCCGACCAGCGGCTCGCAAGGTCACACAACTACCTGCTGATGACGGTCCGCCCGGACTCGACGCCACACGCGATGCCGGTGTGGGGCATCTGGGTCGACAACCGGTTCTTCTTCAGCACCGGACGCGAGTCGCGCAAGGCGCGCAACCTCGGCGCCAACCCGTCGTGCGTCGTCTGCACCGAGAAGACGGCAGAGGTCGTGATCGTCGAAGGGACCGCAGCGATCGTGTCCGACGCAGCAGTCCTCGAGCGCCTCGCACCGGTCTACTTCAAGAAGTACAAACCGTGGAAGCTCGATCCGGAGATGGGTCCGATCTTCGAAGTCCGCCCGCGCATCGCGTTCGCAATGTACGAAAAGCGCTTCAAAGACGCGACGAGGTACGAATTCTGAGGTTCTAGGGTTCTAAGGTTCTAGGGTTCAAGGTTCTGGGTTCCAGGTTCTAGGTTCAAGGTTCTAGGTTCTAGGTTCCAGGTTCTAGAGTTTCGAATGAGAGTTGCCGTTCTCTGCGACGTCCATGGAAATCTGCCGGCGCTGAACGCCGTGCTGCGTGAGGTGCGTGAGGCGCGCGTCGACCGCGTCGTCGTCGGCGGCGACGTCGTGCCGGGACCGATGTGCGTCGAGGTGCTCGCCCGGCTGCAGGATCTCGACGTGCCGACCGACTTCGTTCGGGGCAATGGCGAAGTGGCGGTGAGCGCACAACGGCGCGGCGAGGCGCCGCCCGGCGTTCCCACCCAGTACCTCCCGATCATCGAGTGGACCGCGCGGCAACTGGAGGATGAACAGGCGCAGTTCATCGCGGCGTGGCCGATGACCGTGAGCCTGTCGATTGCCGGACTTGGCGATGTCCTGTTCTGTCACTCGACGCCGCGCGACGAGTTCGAGATCTTCCTGCAGACCACGGCGGCGGAAAAACTGCTACCCGTCTTCAGCGTCGTTCGCGAGTCGATCGTCGTCTGCGGACACACGCACATGCAGTTCGATCGCATGGCGGGACGCCATCGCATCGTCAACGCCGGCAGCGTCGGTATGCCCTTCGGCCCGCCGGGCGCCGACTGGCTGCTGCTCGGACCGGGCGTCGAGCTGCGGCACACGAACTACGACCTCGCCGCCGCCGCTTCGGTCGTTCGGGAAAGCGGCTATCCCGATGCCGAGAATTTCGCCGCGACGAACATCCTCGATCCGCCGACGGCGGAGAGGATGATCGAGCTGTTCACGCCGGCGGAACTCCGCTGACGGGAGTGTGGGACCGATTGGCCCATGGGGTGGGGCCCCCATCGGTCCTGCCCCACCCACCCTATGGGCCGATCAGTCCCACACTCCTACTCGACCACCGCCTGGTAGACGAGGCTGCGCGACAGGCCGTGAATCGCGCGCGTCGTGGCCAGGCTCTGATGCTGCACCATGCCGACGAATGCGAGGTCCTCGACCGGATCGATCCAGAACCAGGTGCCGGCGATCCCGAACCAGCTGAACGTACCGTTGGGTACCGAGTCGCCGGCCGCCGCGGCATCCGTGACGATTTGAAAGTCCATGCCCCAGCCCGTCCCGGGCGGCATCGTCTTCAGCGGATCGGGGTTCACGTGGTTGGTGCGCATCATCTCCACCGTCCTCGGCGCGAGCAGCCGGACGCCGTTCAGTTGCCCGCCCTGCAGGAGCATCTCGCAGAACCGCGCGTAGTCGCCGGCGGTCGAGAAGAGTCCGCCGCCGCCTGACGGACCAACCGGAATCTCGGTGGGACTCGGACGATTCTCGTCAACCGCCAGCCCCGGGCCCGCGCCGGTGTGCACCAGCGCGAACCGCGCGAGCTTCTCTTGCGGCACGTAGAACGCCGTGTCCTTCATGCCGAGCGGCTCGAAAATGCGCGTGCGCAGAAAGTCGGCGAACGTCTGGCCGGAGAACTTCTCGACGAGATAGCCCTGCACGTCGACGCCGATGCTGTACGACCAGCGCGTACCCGGCTGCGCGAGCAGCGGGATCTTCGCAAGACCGGTGATCATGTCCTGCAGCGGCGCACGCGAATTGAGCAGGTTGCCGTCGATGATCATCTTGTCGACCGGGTTGTTCGCGTTCAGGACGTAGCCGAGCCCGCCGGTGTGCGTCATCAGCTCGCGCATCGTCATCGAACGCTTCGCGTCCTCGAGCTTCGGCGAGCCGTCGTCGTTCTTGCCGGTGTACACCTTCAGCTTGGCGAACTCCGGAATGTAGCGCGACACGGGATCGTCGAGGCGCCACTTGCCTTCCTCGTACAGCATCATCATCGCCACGCCGGTGACCGGCTTGGTCATCGAGTAGATGCGGAAGATGCTGTCCTTCTGCATCGGTTCCGGTTTGCGGACGTCCTGCCTGCCGACGGCGTTGACGTGAACGACTTTGCCGTGGCGCTCGAGCAGCGTCACCAGGCCGGCAACCTGCCTGTCGTCGACGAGCCGCGCCATCGCGGCATCGAGGCGGCGCAACCGTTCCGTGGAGACGCCGACCGACTCGGGTGGCGCGGGCGCGAGATCGCGGGCGCCCTTGTCCGGCGGGTTTTTCGCCGCGACGACCGCGGGCCCACGCGGATGCGCCTGCTGCGCGAGCGAGGTCGGCGCGAGCGGTACCGCCGCGAACAGCGCGACCAGTCCGACGGCGACGGATCGAAGGTGCCGCTTCATGGTTCTCCTTGGCTGACGTGAGATTGGAGGCGCGGATGGTAGCACTCGAACCGTGAAAACCAAAAGCCGAGCTGGTTGCGCCCGGCGGTGGCGCGACTGCTACAATGCCGCAACTGCCGCTGCCGCAGGAAGGAGTTCCCCCATGGCTCGACGCCCAATCTCCCCCTTCGCGAACGCCGCCGCGTTCGCCGTCGCGCTCCTCGCGGTCCTGTCGTTCGTGCCCGGGGTGCGGATGGCCGCTCAGTCGGCGCCGCCGCGAATCGACGGCCTGTGGGATGCGACGATCGAGACGGCGACCGCGACGATTCCCTTCCGCTTCGAAATCGCGACGCAGGGCACGAAGGCGACAGGGTTTTTCTTCGAAGGCGACCGCAAGGTCGAATCGAGCGAAGGCACGTACTCCGGCGGCCACCTGACGCTGGTCTGGGATCACCTCAACACCGTCCTCGAGCTCAAGGCGCAGGGCGACGCGCTCGCCGGCAGCTACGTCAACCGGCGTCCGAATTCGCGGCCGCAGAACGTCGCGATGAAGCGGTTCGCCCCGGTCACCGCCGACGCGTCGGGCGTGCCGCAGACCACCGGCACGTGGGAGATGCGCCGCGTGGCCGACGAAGTCAGCGCGCCACGCGATACGCGCACGTGGCGCGTGTTCTTGCGGCAGTCGGGCGCGGAGGTCGCCGGCTCGATCCTGCGCGTGGACGGCGACACCGGCACGCTCGTCGGCCGCTGGAACGGCGCCACGCTGACGCTCAGCCACTTCGCCGGCGAGCGCGCGAACCTGTTCGAGGCCACGCCGAACCCGGACGGAACGCTGAACGTCACGCTCAACGGCAACGCGCACTATCTCGTCGTCCGCAGCAGCGAGGCGCGCGCAAAAGGAATTCCCGAGCCGCCGGATCCGTCGCGCTATACCAGCGTCAAGGATCCGACGACGCCGTTTCAGTTCGCGTTTCCGGATCTCACCGGCAAGACAGTGTCGAACAGCGACGCCGGCTTCAAAGGCAAGGTCGTGATCCTGTCGATCGGCGGCAGCTGGTGCCCGAACTGCCACGACGAGGCGCCATTTCTGAGCGAGCTGTATCGCGACTACCGCGCCCGCGGACTCGAGGTGGTCGGCCTGATGTTCGAGAACGATGCCGATCCGGCGATCGCGCGGCCGCGCGTGCAGTCGTTCATCAAGAAGTACGGCGTGACCTATCCGATGCTGCTCGCCGGCACGACGCAGAACATCGGCGAGAAGCTGCCGCAGATCGTCAATTTCGGCGCCTATCCCACGACGATCTATCTCGGGCGCGACGGCAAGGTGCGCAGCATCCACGCCGGGTTCGCGAGTCCCGCGACCGGCGAGGAGCACACGAGGTTGAAGACCGAACTGCGCGAGCTCGTCCAGCGGTTGCTCGCGGAGCCGGCGTCGTCAACCGCCGCCGCGCAGCCGTAGCCGTCCACGGCTCATGACGATCGACGAGCTCAGGTCGGCGCCACAGGCAGGCGCCCTGCCGCCGCTGCTGCGCGCGTTGTGGCACGACACCCGCGGTGACTGGGAGGCGGCGCATCGGCTCGCCCAGGACGTGGACGATCGCGACGGCGCGTGGGTCCACGCGTACCTGCACCGCAAGGAAGGCGACCTCGACAACGCCGCCTACTGGTACGGTCGCGCGGAGCAGCCGGTTGCGGCGGATCCGCTCGATGCGGAGTGGGAACGGATCGCCGCGCATCTGCTGGTGACGCTCGGCTGAAACCTGCGCGCGACGTCGATTACTGCTGCGGCGCCGCCGTCGTGGTCGTCTGCGCGGAGCGGCGCTTGTCCTGCTCCATTTTGAAGTCCGCGTCCTTCATGTAGACGATGTTGATCCAGGCGTGCGCCATCTCGTCCACCGTGCGATCGCCCCAGCCCACCCACTGATTCGGATCCGGGTTGCTCTTCTTGGCGCTGGTGTTGTCGTGCCACGCCGTCACTTTGAGGATCGTCCCCTTCGGCAGCAGCGGCGCGACGTCGTCGGCGTAGACGTAGGTGGTCATCCAGTTGAAGTTGAAGTCGCTGACCAAGCTGAGCACCTGCTTCATGCCGGTCGGCAGGATGGCTTCGACCATCATCGCCTTGCCGCGCAGGTGCATGTGCGCCTGGAAGCTCTCGATGCGGGCATTCTCACGGAGCGTCGTGAAGCCTTCCTCGACCGCGATCGTATTGGGACGGATGTCGAGCGTGCCGAGCGCCGCCGGAACGAGCGACAGCGTCGTCCGGTACTTCGGATCCTGCCCTTTCGGGTAGAAGTAGATGCCCATCTCCACTTTGCTGGTGATCTCCTCGCCAGCCTCGGAATAATGAACGTCCCAGTGGAACTTCGAACCGGGCAGCAGCAGCTTGCCGGTGTCGGGACGCATCAGTTCGCCCTGCTTGCCGACCGCCCACTCCATGAACGGAGTCGGCAGACCCGGCAGCGCCGGATTGTCCGGGTCGTTCTGCTCGAGGTAGGCAATCGCGTGATGCGTGATCTTGCGACCCTTCAGCGTCTCGGGCCGGATCTCGATCGCACGCACCCAGCGCGGCTCGGTGATGCCCGACGGCGTGATGCGCTTGTCCCACGCGTCCTGGGAAACGGCCGGCATCGTGAAGTCGTACGACTTGATGATCAGGTCCGGCTCTTTCTGGCCGAACATCGCCGCGAAGTTCCATCCCTGTTCGTCCGGCCACTGCTTCGCGGGCGGCATATCCTTCGAGTCGCCCTGCGGCGCGCCGGCGTCCACCCAGCGGACGATGGTGTCGATCTGCGCATCGCTCAGCGACCGATCGTTTTTGAACTTCTGAATCCCGACGCTGCGATCGATCTGCCAGGGCGGCATCTGGTGATCCATGACGCGCGTCTTGATCGAGCGCGCCCACGGTCGCGTCTCGGCGAACGTGATCAGCGACATCGGCGCGATCGAGTTCGGCCGATGGCACGCCTCGCACTTGTCCTGGAAGATCGGCGCGATGTCCTTGGTGAAGGTCGGCGTCTTCGGGGCGTCGGCGGCAGTCGCGATTCGCGAAACCCCGAGTACGGCGCCGAGCACGCACGCGCCGAACGTCATCCTCCGCGCCTGTGCAGAGCTCAATCCCATCATGTCGATGCTCCCCGCTAGATTCTACTTCACCGTGACTCTGACGTAGGTGTTGGTCCAGCAGCACTGAAACCCGAAGCCGCCTTCGCCCGATTCGTCGTTCGCCTGCACCCGCAGCGTGTACTCGCCAGGCGCCGCGAACGTGGCCGACGAGGTGACCATGTCGCCCTGCTTGGCGACCATCACGCGCGGCTTGTCGAAGGTGACCTTTCCGGGGCCGCGGAACTTGTGCAGCGAGACGGTCGCCACCGACGAGGGGCCGCCGCGCGCGGCAGCGGTTTCGGCGTCGCCCGGCGCCTTCGGATCCTCGACCCAGACGTTGACCGGCACCGGCTGGTCGACGGTCCCGTTGAGGCTCGCGGCGACCGCGGTCGGCGGCCCGGTGAACTTCGGGCCGCCCTGGGAGAACGCAAGGACCGGCGGCTGATTGCCCATCCCGAGCTCCTTGAACGGCGTGATCGGGTAGCCCTTGTTCAGCGTGAACGGGATCGACTGCGTCTCGCCGTTCGACACGATCGTCCAGGTGATCACCTTGGTGCCGAAATCCTTCGGCACCTTGATCACGAAGACGCCCCACTGCCGCCCGGTCTCGAAGTGCGTCGGCTGGCCCTGGTCAACGGGTCCGGGCTCGATGCGGTTGTTCGGCCCGACCGGGATGTCGAGCGCTTCCTTGCTGTTCCGGTTGTAGTAGCCGACGAGCATGCTGAAGCTGCCGTCGGGATTCGCGTACCACCCTTCGTAGGCCGGCGTCACGCTGGTGCCGCGTTCACGCTGCGGATCGAGCGGCAGCGTCGCCTGCGGACGCTGCGCACCGGCAGCGGCCGCGGAGAGCGCTGCAATGCCGAGGGTCGCCGCCGCCAGCCAGCGACGCTTTGTCATGAGCACGATGACTCTATTCCTCCAGCTTTGGATTTGATGAGGAGATCTTCCATTCTACATGCCCTGGCTGCGACCCGAAGCGCCGAGCCGGATTCGGCGACGGAATCGGTCGCAGGCAGTGGCACGCCGCGGGGGTTCACGACATCAACGCTGTAATCGCAGTGCGCGTGTTGTCATCGCTCGCCGCCGGAGGCTGCGGCTTTTTCGCAGGAATTCACACCCTGGCTCTGAACGCCCTTTGCGTCTTACGGTGCAGACGGTCGTTTGATGCGAGCATTCACGATGGCGGTGGTCGCGGGCCTGGCGGTGGCGCTCTTCAGCGTCAACACCTCAGCCGACCAGCCGCGCGAGTCGTTCGTCGGGAGCTGGAAGGGGAAACGCCTTGTCATCAGGCGGACGCTGACCACGCTCGTCTATAACGAGCGCAGCCGGCGTGGCACACTGCACCGGAATAGGCGTGCCGGCCTGACCGTCGCCAGTCCGCTCGCGAACCCGTATCTCCGGTTCTTCGGCCGCGAGCCCGGCCACGACATCGTCGCGCGCGATCCGCAGGAGCTGCTGGATCTGATCGCCGTGTCGTATCCTCGCGACGAATTCGGCGATGGCAGGGTGTATCCGAGGGTCGAGCCGCTCATGATGGTCCGCTATGAACCCGGCGGCGCGCTCATCGTGAAGAGCGTTCACGTCGAACGGGATCGGGTGCACCTCGACTTCGAGAGCGCCGACAACGGCACGCCGTCTGGCGCCGTCACGGCGCTGACAATTCAGTGGCCGATCGATCTGTCGCCAACGCTGATCGAGGCGCCGATCATCGACGCGCTGATTCGACAGTTCGTCGATCGACCGGCGGCGCAGTAGCCGCCACCGTCATGTAGAACACCGCGATCCCCGCGCCGGGGCCGATCAGGCTGTCGATCGGCTCGGACACCAGAAGGTCCCGATCGACAATGCGCGGCTGTTCCGTCTGCCTGTGTAAAGAACGCAAAGGCCGCAAAAGACCGCAGAGACCTGTTCTGTCGGTGCTTTCCGTCCTCGAACGTCCCGGATCTTCAAGAAAAAGGGCGGCCCGAATGGGCCGCCCCTGAAAAAAATCTCTGCGCTCTCTGCGCGCTCTGCGGTTCATTCACCCGGCCGCAAGTACCGGGATCACGCGCAGCCGGACGTCGTCCCGCAGTTCACGCACTTGTAGCAGGCACCGCTGCGGATCATGATCGAGCCGCAGGTCGAGCAGGGCGGCGCATCTTCCTGGTTCTGGATCGTCATGTGCGGATTCGCCGACCCTGCGGCCCGCTGTGCGATCGCCGCCGCGGGGTCCTCGGCGGTCTTCATCAGCCCGTGGCTGCCGTTCGGCTCCTCGAGCTCGCGGCGGTTCACGCCGGCGTGGAACTGCGCCTCCGGCGACAGGAACTTCGACGCCATCCACCGGAAGATGTAGTCGACGATCGACTTCGCGAAGCGGATCTCCGGGTTCTTCGTCATGCCCGACGGCTCGAACCGGACGTGGCTGAACTTGTCGACCAGCGCCTGGAGCGGCACGCCGTACTGCAGCGCGTAGGAGATCGCCTGCGCGAATGCGTCGGCGAACCCGGAG
>DATFWL010000065.1:0-48970 GCA_035259385.1 Vicinamibacterales bacterium
CCGGAAGGCGTCGCGTGGCTCGGCTTCTTCTACGGCGGCAACATCGCCGGCGGCGTGATCGGAAGCCTGGCCGCCGGCTTCTATCTCCTGCGCGTGTTCGACGTCGCCACCGCGACGATGGCCGCCGTCGTCATCAACATCGCCGTCTGCGCCATCGCGGTCCTCCTGGCGCGACGGACGACCTACGAGGCCGACGAGCCGGCCGGCGCGGTGGTGGCCACCACCGGCGGCGCATGGCCGGTCTACACGTCAATCGCTCTGTCCGGCCTGACCGCGCTGTCCGCGGAGGTGATCTGGACACGGCTGCTGTCGCTGCATTTCGGCGCCACGGTCTACACGTTCGCGCTGATCCTCGCCGTGTTCCTCGTCGGTCTCGGCATCGGCAGCACCGCCGGCGCGAGCATCGGCCGCAGGTCGCCGTCGCCGCGCCGCGCGCTCGGCTGGTGTCAGCTCCTGGTGTGCGCGGCGATCGGCTGGGCGGCTTACCAGCTCACCGAGTCGCTGCCCTACTGGCCGATCAATCCGTCGCTCGCGACCTCGCCGTGGTACACGATGCAGCTCGATTTCGTGCGCTGCATGTGGGTAGTGCTGCCCGGCGCGCTGCTCTGGGGCGCGAGCTTTCCGCTCGCGCTCGCGGCCGTCGCGACCACCGAGCACGATGCGGCGCGGCTGGCCGGCGGCGTGTACGCGGCGAACACCGTCGGCGCGATCGTTGGCTCGCTGGCCACCAGCTTCGTACTGATTCCGTGGATCGGCACGTCGCACGCAGAACAGGTCGTCATCATCGTCTCGGCTCTGTCAGCGCTGCTGATGCTCGAACCGTCTTTCGCAGCACGGAAAGCAACCGCAGGGAAAGCAACCGCAGAGGCCGCGGAGATCGCAGAGACAAAAAATTACTCAGCGGACTCTGCGCACTCTGCGGTTGCTTTCTCCGCGCTCTCTGCCATCTCTGCGGTCTCCGGGACGATCGTCCTCGCGATAGCCATGGTGGCGGCCGGTCTGCTCGCGCGCAGCGTCCGGCCGCTGCCGGGGCTGCTCGTCGCGTATGGACGCTATGCGGCGACGCGCGTGGGGCAGGCGGACGTCATCTACGTCGGCGAGGGGCTGAACGCATCGGTCGCTGTCTCCGAACTGTCGAACGGCGTGCGGAACTACCACAACGCCGGGAAGGTGCAGGCCTCCAGCGAGCCGCAGGACATGCGGTTGCAGCGGATGCTCGGTCATCTCACGACGCTGATCCCCCCGAATCCGAAGAGAGTGCTGGTCATCGGCTGCGGCGCCGGCGTGACCGCGGGCGCGGTCTCGGTCGATCCGGCGGTCGAGAACGAGACCATCGCGGAGATCGAGCCGCTGGTGCCGCGCGTGGTTTCCACCTATTTCTCCGAGCACAACTTCGACGTCGTCCGCAACCCGAAGGTCCACGTGCGGATCGACGACGCCCGCCATTTCGTCGAGACGACGCGCGAGACGTTCGATGCGGTGACGTCGGATCCGCTCGATCCGTGGGTGAAGGGCGCGGCGATGCTGTACACCGCGGAGTTCTTCGACCTGGTCAAGCGGCACCTCAACCCCGGCGGCGTGGTCACGCTGTTCGTGCAGCTCTACGAGAGCAACACCGAGGCGGTGAAGAGCGAGATCGGGACCTTCCTCGAAGCGTTCCCGAACGGCGTCGTCTTCGGGAACACCAACGAGGGGAAGGGCTACGATCTGGTGCTGCTCGGTCAGGTCGAGCCGACGAGGATTGACGTCGACGCGATCCAGACGAAGCTGCAGCGCCCGGAGTACGCGCCGGTGGCGCGCTCGCTGCGCGAGATCGGCATGAACTCGGCCGTCGACCTGTTCGCCACCTACGCCGGCCGCAAGCCGGATCTCGAGCCGTGGCTGCGGACCGCGCAGATCAACCACGACCGCAACCTGCGGCTGCAGTACCTCGCCGGCCTGGGGCTGAATCTGTATCAGGCGGATCTGATCTATTCGGAGATGCTGCGCTACGTCACGAAGACGCCGGACGACCTGTTCGTTGCGTCGGACCAGACGCGCCAGCGCCTGTTCGCGGCGATCCAGACGGCGCAGGGGCGGCCGCAGTAGACGACGCGCGGGCCGCCCTTTCCCGCCTCCGCTGGTGTGCTGGCAGCTGAGCTTCGGCGAGGCTCGCCGAAGCGCCACACGTGCGAAAGCGGACGCTTCGCACGCACGCTGCCATCGAACGGCAGATCGCACGCGAAGGCCGCGGTACGGCGTTCGCGTGCGAGACCGAATCGGATCTGCTACGGCTTGACCAGGAACAGCGGCCCCTGCAGGTCGGGGAAGTTGCTGGTGTTCAGCACCTGGATGCCGGCATTGTGCTCGCCGTTGAACGGCGTGACGTCGCCCGGGCATCCCGCATTCACGGCATCGACGGACGAGTTGAACCAGAGACCGAGGTGGAAGGTGTGCACCGGGTTGGTCACCGGGTTCGTGGCGGCGTCGGGAAACGGACCGTTGTGGACGAGCGGTGCCGGCACGCTGCCCTGCGCGACGATGAACGTCTCTTCGTTGAACCGGCCGATGAAGCGGCCGTGGCCCTCACCGGACTCGTCGGTCTCGATGTCGCCCTGATACCAGGCAAGGCCGAACGGCGCGCCCGGCTTCTGGATCACGAAGAAGTCGAAGTCGGTCTTCGGCGGCAGGCCGGCCACCCTCACATCCATCACTTCGACGGCGCCGCCCGGCTTGATGCGCACGCTGGCCGTGGCGTTCGGCAGGCAGCCTGACGCGACCAGCTTCGCGCCGCGCACCATGTTGAATTCCAGCCTTCCGTCCTTTGCGGCAGCCTGCGTGGTCGTGAACGCCACCAGCGCCGTAGCGGCCGCACCGGCCACTCCGAGTGAGTTGAGCAGTTTCATCGTGTCTCCTATCAATCAACTGAGTAAACGAACGCGGACCGAAGCCCTTACACGAGTTCAACCGTACGACTCAACCGGGAACGAAATCGTTCGAGTACGGTTAGTGAACGGAAAAGGATTGGTTAGCGTTCGGTGAGGACACAGCCGAAGCGAATCGTAAGAACCGAACACGACGTGATACCCTTCCGCAGTTTTCGCTGTCCCACGGGCGAACGCTGTTCAGGAGGGTTCGATGTCCGCGCCGCGCCTCGTCACCGCGCTTGCCGTCGTGGTGCTTGCCGCCGCCGCCCTGCCCGCAGGCGCGCAGACGTTTCGCGGCGGTATTTCCGGACGCGTCACCGACGCGACCGGTGCCGTGCTGCCCGGCGTCACCATCACGGTGACCAACGACGCGACCGCTGTTTCGCGCACCACCGTCACCTCGTCGACCGGCGATTTCTCGGTGCCGGATCTCCCGCTCGGCGTCTACACGATCGAGGCGGCGCTCCAGGGATTCCAGACCGTGCGGACGAAGGTGGAGGTGAGCGTCTCGCAGATCGCGTCGGTGGACGTGAAGATGGGACTGTCGACGGTCGCCGAGACGATCAACGTCACCGCCTCGACGCTCATGCTCGACACCGTTTCCACCGCGCTCAGCAACGTCGTCCGGCCGAAGCAGGTGCAGGATCTGCCGCTCAACGGCCGCGACTTCACGCGCATGCTGCAGCTCGCGCCGGGGGTCGCCGGGACCTCGGTGAACGGCGTGCGCACCCGCGGCAACAACTTCCAGATCGACGGCGCCGACAACAACGACGCGTTCCAGAATGTCGCCGCGGTGAATCAGGGCGGCGTGTCCGGCATCGCCGGCACCCTGCTGCCGATCGAAGCGATCGACCAGTTCTCGGTGCAGTCGGGCGGCCAGGCGGAGATGGGCCGCAACGCCGGATCGACCGTGAACCTGGTGATCAAGTCCGGGACCAACGATTTCCACGGCAGCACGTTCTACTTCAACCGCAACGAGCATCTGTCGGCGAATTCACCGGTCGCGCTGCCGGGATCGGCGAAGCGCGAGATCCGCAACAATCAGTACGGCTTCTCGCTCGGCGGACCGATCGTCCACAACAAGACCTTCTTCTTCTCGACGCTGGAGGTGCAGAAGCTCACCGCCGGCAACACCATCCCGACGACGGCGCCGTCGGAGGCGTGGGTGCAGCAGGCCAACGCACTGCTCGCCCAGTTCAACGTGCCGGTGAACCCCGTGTCGGTGAACATGCTGTCGCTGTGGCCGCAGAACAGCCGCACCGGTACCGCGACGGCCCAGAATTTCGTCGGCACCGACGCGAACACCTACGACAGCACCAACGGGATCGCCAAGGTCGATCACAACTTCAACGCGATCCACAGCCTGTCGGCGCGCTATTTCGGCGGCGGCGGCGATCAGGTGGCGACCACCAATTCGCCGTATCTCGCCTACTTCCAGGCGGTGCCGAGCCGCATGCACAACGTGTCGCTGGTCGGCACGAGCGTGTTCACCTCGCACCTCGTCAACCAGCTGGTCGTCGGCTACAACTATTTCAAGCAGACATTCAACTCGGCGGACACGTCGGCCGACCCGATCGCACTCGGCTTCAACACCGGCGTCACCGATCCGGCGCTCGCCGGCCCGCCGAACATGACGATCAGCGGCTTCGCGGCGGTCGGCGGCACGCAGCCGCTCGGCCGCGTCGACAAGACGCTTCACTTCACCGACAGCCTGTCGTACGCGACCGGCGCGCATCAGATGAAGTTCGGCGGGGAAGCGCGGTTCGCGGATCTGCTGGTCTTCTACGACAGCAACAAGCGCGGCACGTTCACCTATGACGGCACCGTCGGCCCGTGGGCGTCGCTGCCGACCACGGCGGCGAGCGCGTCGCTGAAGGCGCTCGCCGACTTCATGGCCGGCAGCTACGCCACCGGCATCATCGTGCGCGGCAACACGCACCACGACTACGTGCAGGACTCGTTCGATCTCTTCTTCCAGGACGCGTGGGCGGCGACGCCGAAGCTCACCTTCAACTTCGGCGCGCGGTACACCTATCCGGGCGTGCTCGGCGCGAGCGACGGCACGCTGACGAACTTCCTGCCTTACCGGGGCATGGTCTCGACCGACTCGCTCTACCCGGCGCAGAAGGACGCGATCTCGCCGCGCGTCGGCGTCACGTGGGTGCCGACCGACAGCCGCCGGACCGTCGTGCGCGGCGGCTACGGCCTGTTCTACGACATGTTCGCCATCGCGTTCTTCACGGCGAACACCGGGTTCGCCAACGGCGGCGCGCTCGGCGTCGGGAACAATCCCGGCGGCGATCAGCCGGTCTTCTCCATCACGCAGCGGCGGCAGACCGTCGTCAAGGACGTGCCGATCTTCGGGAGCAGCCCGCAGCCGCCCTACGGCGCGTTCGCGGTCAGCCAGGATCTCAAGCTGCCGTACGTCGAGAACTTCAACGTCAACCTCGAGCAGTCGTTCGGCCCGTCGACGATCGCGCAGATCGGCTACGTCGGCACGCGCGGCCATCGGCTGGCGCTGATGCGCGACATCAACGCGCCGCTGCCGAGCGCCTCCGGTCTGTCGCAGGCGCGGC
This sequence comes from Vicinamibacterales bacterium, assembly GCA_035259385.1. Classification (GTDB taxonomy): domain Bacteria; phylum Acidobacteriota; class Vicinamibacteria; order Vicinamibacterales; family CAVVIG01; genus QHWK01. The sequence goes on from DATFWL010000065.1 coordinate 5,483, forward strand.
GGCCGTTCGCCGCGCAATATCCGGATCTGGCGGCGATCAACGAGCTCGAGTCGATCGGCCGCTCCGCGTACAACTCGCTGCAGCTGTCGCTGATTCAAAACGCGTGGCACGGCCTCTCCGGCCGCCTGAACTACACGCTGTCGCACGCGATGGACAACGGGTCGGAGGCGCGCAACACGCTGCCGATGAACCCGCTCGACGTCGACGCCGACTGGGGCAACGCGTCGTTCGACATCCGCCACGTGTTCACGGCGGGCTTCACCTACAACCTGCCGCCGTTGGGCGGCAGCCGGCTCGGCGACGGCTGGCAGCTGAACACGATCGCGACGTTCCAGAGCGGCACGCCGTTCACGATTACGAGCGGCACCGACGTGAGCGGCACCGGCATCCGGTCGGATCGCCCCAATCTCGTCGGCGATCCGTACGCCGGCGTCGTGCAGCCGACGACGACGCCGCTGTCGCTGCAATGGTTCAACCCGGCGGCGTTCGCCAACCCGGCGCCGGGCACCTACGGCACGCTCGCGCGCAACGCGCTCTACGGCCCCGGGTTCAACAGCGTCGACGTGTCAGTCTTCAAGACGACGAAGTTGAGCGGCGGCACGTTGCTGCAGGTGCGGCTCGAGGTGTTCAACCTGTTCAACACCATCAACTGGGCCAATCCCGGGAACACGTTGTCGAACTCGACGACGTTCGGCGTGATCACCAACACCCGCAACGCGAACAACGCGCCGGGCATCGGCGCCGGTGAGCCGCTGAACGTGCAGCTGGCGGCGAAGATCCTGTTCTGAGACGCTGCTCGGAGCGGGAAGCAACCGCAGAGCACGCAGAGAGCGCAGAGACTCCTTTCTCGGCTGAGTCCTCGCTTGGAGTCTCAGGAAGGACGGACGGGTGCGCGATAGCGCTCTCCGAACAGACGTAGCGCGAAGACGTCAGCCGAGCGCGCGACTGCCGGACGCTCAGTCCAGCAGATTCATGCGCCGCAGCAGCGCGGAGAATCGCGGGTTGGCGTAAAGCGGCTTGAACCTGGGATCGTAATTGATGCCCGGCGCACGTTCGGCGTGCTTGGCGACGGCGTCCTCGAGCGCGGCGATTGCGCGCTCGTAGTCGCCGAGCCCGACGAGCACGACGGCGAAATCGACGCCGGACGCGGCGGCCGTCGCTGGAAGCCGCGTCATCCCATCAAGAACCTCGCGTGCCCGAGCAGCGTCTCCGGCGCGAGCATATGCGTACCCAAGGTCGGCCCAGGTCTCGCCGTAGCCCGCTAGCTCGACTGCTTTCTTGCACTCCTCCACGGCCTCATCGAACTCGCCCTTGGCTTCGTACGCGGCGCACAGTCCTCCGTGCGATGCGAAGAAATCCTTCTCGAGCTGGAGCGTTCTTTGAGCGACGGCGATCGCGTCGCCGTACCGGCCCAAGAGAAACAGTGCGTAACCGAGCCGCGAATTCCCCGGAAGCGACAGGGGATCGATCGAGTGCCCGCGCTCGAACAGAACAAGGGCCTCTGGGAAGTGTCGGCGGGTAGCCAGCAGCATGCCGTACATGCTGTAGGAGTCGGCGACACCAGAGTTCAACTCCATGGCGCGCCTGAACTCGTGTTCGGCGCCTTTCCAGTCCCAATCGTCGGCGAACAGAACCATGCCGAGCGCCGCGTGCGCCTCGGCGAGGTTACCGTCCAGGGCGACCGCGCGCTCCGCAGCCGCTCGTGCGAGCGGGAGAAACTGCATTCGCGGCCCGACATAGTCCTCTCCAGTCCGGTAGGCCGCGCTGAGGCCAGCATAGGCAAGCGCGTAGTCCGGTTCACGCCGCACGGCTGACTGAAACGCGTCGATTGATTTCGCGACGTCGTCGCGGGTCTGCGTACGCAGGAAATGGCGTGCCCGCATATACGCCTCGTATGCCTCGGCGCTTGGAGTGAAGCGCGTCGCGCTTCGGTCGCGAGGCGCCGACGCCCCGAGCACCGCCTGGGTGACCCGTTCCGCGATCTCGTCCTCGATGCGGAAGACGTCGTCGAAGGTCTGGTCGAAACTCAACGACCACAGCACCCTGCCATCGTCGCCGCGCATGAACTGAGCGGTCACGCGAAGACGCTGATCCCGCCGCTGCACGTGGCCGTCGAGAATGGCATCGACGTTCAACCGTTTCGCCAGCGCCATCGCGTCCTCGCCGGCATCCCGGAATCGTGTGACGGCGATCGTCGGCCGGACGACGATCTCCCGGATGGCGCTCAACCTCGAGACGAGCGTATCGGTGATGCCGATGCCGAGGTAGTCGCCATCCACCGGCGGCAGGCTCCTGAACGGCAGCACGGCCAGCGACCGGATGGGAACTCGTCGTGGTTCACTCGAAGCACGCCGCCACGATTCCGTCGCGGCAATGAGCGCGGCGATGCCGACGCCAACTGCGAGTGCTCTCCTCCAGCGGCCACGAATCGTCAGCGCGGGGGCGGGCGTCGCGACGAACGGTGCAAGCGGCGAGGATGCATCGACGTTCGGCGGCGTTGACGGTTCGTCCACCGGCGTGACGATGGCGGTGAACCGGTAGCCTCGCTTGGGAACCGTCTCGAGGTACGGCCGCCCGACCGCGTCGGCGCCGAGCACTTTCCTGAGGACCGAGATGTTCTGGGTGAGGTTACCGTCCTCCACGAACGTGTCCGGCCAGACTTCTCGCACGAGCGCGTCGCGCGACACCACATGACCGTGCCGCCTCACGAGCGCGAGCAGCGTCGCGAACACCTTGGGGGGCAGAGCGACTGGCGCGCCATCGCGCAGCAGGACTCCCTCCGCGGCGTCGAGATGAAACGGTCCGAACGCGTACCGCTCCTCGATCGAGTCGGCCATGCTCCCTCGGACGGACACGCTTGAGAATTTCTAGAGCTTTTCCAGAGGACATCTGCTCCACATCTGCTTAGCTTCAGGTAGCTGAGCAGCAACGAGCGGGCGCGATTCTAACGCGCCACCATGCGTGCACGAGCGAACTTTCACGCTTCACTGTTCCTTCGTTCGCCATAGGGAATAGAACGATGCGCTTCTTCAGAAACCCGCGAACAAGACTGCGCGACACGGTCATGAGTGATTCGTTGTCGCGTCGGCTGGGAGGTCACATGAGGGACCATGCTTTCGTGGCCGCCGCAGCGCTGACGCTCGGGTTCGCCGCGTCGGGCTCTGCGCAGGAGTTGATCCCGATCGTGACCTACGACATCAGCGAGAGCCCGCGTTCGGGCTTCGGCTGCTGGGCGCACGCCTACGACGGGTCGATCGTCGACGTCGGACGAACCGTCAGCAGTTCGGTCAGCCGTTCGTTCGAACCGGAATAAACAAAACACGCATCTTGAAGGAGGACCGCGATGGCGAAGGCGTATGTGAGACTGTCGGTACTGTTGGCGGGGGCCCTGCTGATTCCGGCGAGTGCAGACTCGCAGGCTACTCATGACATACAGACGTTCGTGGCCGAGATATCCGATACCGTCCAGAATCCTTGCAACGGCGAAGACGTCGCACTCAGCGGCACCATCCGCTTCCGGTTGTCGACTTTAACCAGTGCGAGCGGAGGTGTCGATGTCTCCATAGAAACGAATGACCAGGGTATCGCGGGCGTAGGCGCCAGTGGCACCTTGTATCGGCTTGTCGGAGCCTCGGTCCTCAACATTCACATCCCCGACCCGACGGCTGCCGGACAGGTGTTCAATCTGGTCACGGATCAGCTGTTCGTCGCTCAGGGCAACGCGCCGAACTCTCACATCATTCAGCACGATCACTTCACGCTCAACGCGAATGGGACCCTGACCGCCAGCCACGACCTATTCCTGGGGGTCTGCGGCTCCTGAGATGTCAACGCACCAGACGATTCTTCCATGCAAGATGAAGCCGACATGGACATCGTCTGGCTAGGTCTGATCGTGAGCAGTTTCGTGCGCCTGCTCCGCGTCGATCCCGGCTTTTCGGCCGATCGCGTGATCACGGTCGAGATCGCGCCGATCGCGATCCGCTAGCCTGTTTTCACAAGCCGCTGGGCAATGCTATCGCGCGCCATGTCGGCTCACGCGTCAACGGCGACGGCGCCGATGGTGGCGCAGGACCACTAAAATACCTGCGTGCCGTCGCTCGCAGCCGGAACGCTGCTGCATCAGCGCTACCGCATCATCCGCCCACTCGGGAAGGGAGGCATGGGCGAGGTGTACGAAGCGGTCGACACGCGGCTGCACAATACCGTTGCCGTCAAACGGATGACCGCCGAAGTCGCGGCGGCGGGCCGTGCGTTCGAGCGCGAGGCGCGCCTGCTCGCGGCGCTGCGGCACCCGGCGTTACCGGTGGTGATCGACCACTTCGCCGACGCCGCCACACAGTTCCTGGTCATGCAGTACATCGAAGGCGAGGACCTCGCACAAGCTCTCGAGCGGCGCGGGAGGCCGTTTGACCCCCACGAACTGGTGCAGTGCGCGCTCGCGCTTGCCGGCGCCCTTCTGTATCTCCACCGGCGCGATCCGCCGATCATCCATCGCGATCTGAAGCCGCATAACGTCAGTCGCACGCCGGCCGGCGAGTACGTACTGCTCGACTTCGGCCTCGCGACCGGACGCCGTGACTCCGACTCCACGGTGGCGTTGGACGACCGAGGGATCGACGGCTACACGCCGCAGTATTCGCCGCCGGAGCAGATCGATCGGCTGCCGATCGATGCGCGCAGCGACATCTTCTCGCTTGGCGCGACCCTGTTTCATCTTGCCACCGCCGGGCCACCGCCGACCGCGCGCGAGCGACTTCGCGCCATCGCGGGCGGCGCGCCAGATCCGTTCGTCAAGCGGCTGCAGGCAGCGACCGGACTCGACCCACGCGTGCACGCCGTGATCGCGCGCGCGCTCGCGTTGGATCCAGGCGACCGCTTTCAGTCGGCCGCCGAGGTTCTCGCCGCGCTCGACGGCAGCGACGCCGCCACAGAGTCCACGCCTGCGACGGAGGTCTCGCCCTCCCATCGTCGTGTCGACGCGGCGCTGCCGAGCCAGGCGGAACTCGGCCGTGCGATCGATTTGATCGTGCAGGTTCGATTTGCCGACTCGCTGCTGCTCGGCATCGAGGATTGGCCCTCGCGGCGAAGGCCCGATCAGATCGAGCAGGCTTCGGAGTCCCTGAGCGTGATCTATCCTACCGATCCCGACACGGGCGCGCGGCTGCCGGCGCGCCTGCGCATCCGCATCATCGCGCTCGACTTCCAAGTGGTGGGCATGTCCGAGCAGCTTCTCGATGTGCCGCCGCGCGACTACTCGAAGCGGCTGGCGTTTCTCCTGATGCCGGTTCGCCCTGGGTTCTGCAGGGTGAACGTGGAGGTCTATGCGCTGGACGCGGTCTTCCTCGGCATGGTCGCGATCGAAGCCGAGGCGATCGACGGAGCCACTGTCACCGCGTCCGGATTACGCGTCGCCAACCTGGATCTACACCTTGCCGTCGAACCAGTGACGCGTGGTCCACGCCCGATCGGACCGGACGAAACAGCAGACGGCCTCCTGAGCGGTGCGACGACGACCTGTCTGGCTCCTGGCTCTGCACTCCAGCACGATGCCGACAGTCGGCAGCCCGTTGCAGCGTCCCCTCGGTCCGCGCTCCCTTCGCATCTCAAAGCGTTGCTCGCAGGCGTCGCGGCGCTCGTCGTCCTGATTGTGGTCGGCGTGACGATGCTGCGGCCGCGGATCGCCACGGCACCGTCCGCCGTCGTGGTAACCGAGACGCCGCCGCCACTCGCGTCAGCAACATTGCCAGAAGCGAGCGGCCGGACGCCATCAGGTGGGCCGGCTTCGCAGGCTTTACCACCTTCGCCGCCGGCTGTCAGCGCTCCGCTCGCGCGTGGCGGGACGGGAGCGGTCACCGGTGCGACGCTTCCGCCGAATAGTCTGTCAGCGCAGTCGCGACCGCCGGCGCAACCGGGTCAGGCCGGTCAAGTGGGTCTGGCGGCTGCCGGCGAAGTAAAGGCGCCAACGAGCGACGAAGAGTACGCGAAGGGAATGATCTTGGCTGTTCTGAAGCGATACTGCGCCGCGTACGAGGCCCTGGATCCCGATGCTGTGCGAAGTGTGTTTCCGAAGGTCAACGTGACGGCGCTGAGACAGCAGCTGCACAAGGCGACGTACAAGTCAATCGAGTGCACCATCGCCGAGCCCACGTACGACGCTCTGAACACTGCCGCCGGCACGGCAACACTCCATGTCGACATCAAACGCGTGTTCGAGCGCACCTCGGTCGGCGAAAGGCCTGAAGCATTCGAGAACGTCGCGACGATTTCGCTTGCTCGCGGCAGTCAGCGTGGGCAATGGTTCATCGAGAGCGCAGAATACCGGCCGAAACCGAAACAGAACTAGTCCTGGCCTCTGTGGCGATACAATTCTCGTAGCCCTGCCTGGACGAAGCATAAGAGAACCCTGATGGCGATCTCGATACCGTCTGCCCGCGCAGCGGTTTTCGTGACGGCCGTGTCCGTGTCGGTCACCGGCCTCGTCGCGCAGACCGTGGTCAAGCTGCCGAAGAACAAGTACACGCCGGCACAGGACGTCGAACTCGGTCGCGAGGCTGCGGCGGAAGTTCGCAAGAAGTACCCGATCATCCACGACGAGCGGATCGCCCGCTATCTCAGCAAGCTCGGCGATCGACTCGTCGCGGCGGCGCCTCCCGAGCTCAACGAACCGGTCTACGAGTACTCGTTCACGCCGGTCAATCTGCAGGAGATCAACGCCTTCGCGCTTCCGGGCGGCCCGATGTTCGTCAACCGCGGGATGTTCGACGCCGCGGCCAGCGAAGGCGAAGTCGCCGGCGTGATGGCGCACGAGCTGTCGCATGTCCTGCTTCGCCACGGGACCGCCAACGCCACCAAGGCGGAGAATCCCTGGCTGCAGCTGGGCCAGATCGCCGGCGCGGTCGGCGGCGCCGTGGTGGGAGGCGCAGCCGGTGCGGCGATCACGCAGGGCGGCCAGTTCGGGCTGGGCACGGTGCTTCTCCGATACAGCCGCGACTTCGAGAAACAGGCCGACCTGCTGGGCGCGCAGATCATGGCGCGCGCCGGCTACGATCCGCGCGCGCTCGCCCACATGTTCGAGACGATCGAAGCCGACTCCAAAAAGAACGGCGGCGGCAACCCGCAGTGGCTGAGCAGCCATCCCGATCCGGGGAACCGCACGCAATACATCAACAAGGAAGCAGAGTCGCTGACGATTGCGAGCGCCGCCGATTCGAAGGAGTTCGAGCCCATCAAGGCTGCGTTTGCATCGCTGCCGCGGGGAAAGGCGGCAGCCAATACGGGTCGCGGGAGGGCGGATTCGGGCACTGACACACCTCGTGCCGTCGGCGCGCCCGGGCAGCCGGTGCCGCGGCCCACGTCGGAGTTTCACGATGTCGCCGGCGGCCGGCTGTTCCGCGCTTCCGTGCCGGCAGATTGGACCAGCCTCCCCTCGAAGACCTCGATCAAGGTCGTCCCGCAGAACGGCTACGGTCAGCTCGACGGACAGACGGTGTTCAACTACGGCGTCGAATTCGGCGTCGCACGAGCCACGACGCGCGATCTGGTCGCGGCGACCAACGCGTGGGTGAATGCCGCCACGCAGGAGAATCGCGATCTCAAGTACGCCGGCGCACAACAGTCGACGCGGATTTCCCAGCGGCCGGCCGTCGCGACGCCGCTCGTCAACCGTTCGGCGCTCGGCGGCCAGGAACGGATCACCGTGTACACGACGTTTCTTGCCGACGGCTCGCTGTTCTACTACCTGACGGTCGTGCCGGAGAACGACGGAGACGCGTTTCAGGAAACGTTCAGGCGAATCGGCGACTCGATCCGGCTGACGGACGCGCGCTGATCGTCGTCGGGCAGGAAGCGTCCGGCTGAACCCGGACACTGGAATCTGCAGGTGCGCCCTTTCAGGCCGCACTTGGCCGCCCTGAAAGGGCGGTACATCCATTCTGCAACGCGCTCTACGGTCGATCGGCCCTACTGGACCCTGCTCGCACGCTTCGTCATCTCGCTCATCAACGCCTTTGCTGTCTGCAGCAGCTCGAGACAACGAGGAGTCGTGTCTTCAGGCAACGGTGTCGCCGTCGCGATCAGCCGTTCGATGTCGGACAGCGTGTTCTGCAGCGCTTTGAACGCGACTGGATCGATGAACATGCGCGGAACACTACGGCAGCCGACGCGTTTTCACAAGCCGCCGTGCAGCGCGATTCTCCCAAAAATGGTATACTTTCGCAACCGTTTTGTGCGTTTCCGGTCCGATCCCGCCAAGTCGTCGAAGCAAGAAGAACGAACACGGGATCGACTTCGGCGAGGCGCAGGCGTTGTGGCTCGATGATTATCGCCTCGAACGTCCGGCCCGATCTGACGTGGAGTCCCGCTCGATCGTTGTCGGCCGTATTCAGCAGACCATATGGGCTGCGTTGGTGACCTATCGTGAAGAGACGATCCGCCTCATCTCGGTCCGACCCGCGCGCCGGCGCGAGCGCGTCTCGTACCAGACACCCACGTGATCAGGCGAAGACAACGGCCGCACATCTCGATGACTTATTCGGTTCAGGATCAGACGGGATCGACCAATATGTCGACCGGGAGCAGGCGCGCCGGCCGGGCCGTCAGGTGCAGCGTGTCAATGTCGACTTTCCAGTGGATCTGCTGCGCGCGATCGATGCCGAAGCCCGGCGACTCGGCGTGACCCGCCAGGCGTTCATCAAGATTCGGCTTGCCGATACGCTGCCTCCTCGCGGTGAATCGCTCGACGTCGTCGGCACAACGGGCGGAAAGGCGACCACGTCGACGCGTCGACCGTGATCCGTCAGAGTCGGCGCCCACTTACGCGACGAGGTCAGAACGGTACGGCTCGTTGCCCAGTCCGGCGAGCGTGCTGAGAGGAGCGCCAGGCCTACTGCGGAAACGCCAGGCGTTGACGGATGCCTTCGAAGCGCGGATCGGTTCGTAACGGGCGGCAATCCGGGCCCACGAGCAGGTAGACGACCTCGGGCGCCCGCAGACGAAGTGCCTCGTGGATCCGCTCGAACGCGTCGTCGATGCGGCCGAGTGCCAGCAGAAGATGAGCCTGCAGGAACGGCGAAACGCTGCTGGTTTCGGAACGCTCGTGCAACTGGCGCAGAAACTCCTCAGCTTCACTACGGGATCCCATCATCGCGCGAATGTACGCGACGTTCTCCGCGTAGACGATGCTGTCGGGCGCGAGCGCGGCCGCCGTGCTGCCAGCAGACAGCGCCTCGGCCAGACGGCCGACGTGCGCGAGCGCCATCGCCAGGTCGAAGTGCGCTTCGGCGTGGGTGTCGATCGCCAGTGTCCTTCGATACTGCTCGATCGCGTCGTCATGGCGGCCGCTGAAATCGAGGACGCGCCCTAGACCAGTGCCGGCGACGAGCGAGAGCGGGTCGAGCTCACACGCGCACGTCATTTCCGCAAGGGCCTCGGGAAACCGGGCCATCGCGGCGAGCAAGAGCGCGTGGGCGTGTCGCACGGCGGCGGCGCCCGGGTTCAACTGAATGGCGCGTGTGAACTCGCGTTCGGCGGTCGGCCAGTCCCAGTCCCATCGGAACGCCACGGCGCGCCAGCGATGCGTGGGCCTCGGCGAGCTCGTCGTCGAGCTCGAGCGCGCGCACTGCCGCGCCTTTGGCGCGGGCCATGCTGTCGCGCCGCGACAGCGACGGCGCGCCGCCGAGCATGTAGCAGTCGGCGAGGCCGGTGTAGGCGGGCGCATAGGTCGCCTCGCCCGCGATGGCGGCGTCGAAACATTCGAGCGCCCGCCTGAACGCGTCCGGTGTCCGCCGATTGAAGTGATACCGCCCTCGGAGATACGCCGCGTAGACCTGCGGATCGGTTGCCCTACTCGACGCTGCGGGCGACAGCACGCGCCGATCGCGCACCGTGAGCGGGAAGGCGAGCGACGTCACGATCCGCTCGACGAGATCATCCTGTAGGTGAACGAGATTGCCGAGAACGACCTGCGTGGCCTGCGACCACATGACCGCGCCCGATAGTGCGGAGACGAGTTGTGTGTTCAGACGCAACTGCTCTCCTGCGCGCAGCAGGGTGCCGGTCAGCATGACGTCGACACGCGCTCTCGTTCTGACGATGCCGGGATCGATTGGTCCAGCGGCGAACTGCGACGCCGTGGCGGTCGACCGCACGATCAGCGACTCGAGCCTCGAGAGAGCGACCGTGATCGCGTCCGGCAGGCTGAATGCCAGGAATTCGACGTCGGGATCGGCACGCAGCAATCGGAACGGCAGGACGATCAGCCGCATGACGGCTGGCGTTCCGGTGCCAGGCTCGGCGGCGAAGCTGGCGGGCAGGGCGCCGGCCGCCGCGGGCGACTCGCCGAGGCACGTGACGACCGCGGCGAATCGATAGCCTCGCCTGGGAACAGTATCGAGGTACGGTCGCCCCGCGTGATCCGTTCCACTGGAAGTCGAATCTCACGCGCCGCGTTCCGGCTGACCTGTGTGCGTTGTTCGTCGACTATGCGCGTCGGAAGCCGTCGCCCTCGACGATCCTCGCCCTCCAGCAGCTCCACGGCGCGGCCGGACGGATGCCGCCGGCGGCGACCGCGTTTCCCCACCGCAGTGATCGGTTCGACTGCCTGCTTCTCTCGCAGTGGTCGTCCGCGGCGGAGGCCGAACCGAACATCGCATGGACGCGCGAGCTGTATCGCGACCTCCAGCCGCTGGTGGACGACGCCGTCTACGTGAACAACCTCGGCGAAGAGCCGGATGCGGTCGTTCGTGCGGCGTACGGAGGCAGCTACGACCGCCTGTGCGCGATCAAGCGAACCTACGATCCCGAGAACATCTTCCGATCGACGCACAACATCAGCCCCGATAGCCACGGGTCGGTCGCTGCCATCGGATAGCGGGCGCCCGCGCTGGTCAGCAGATCGACCAGCCTTCGTCCGCGGCACCCCTCGGTGTATCCTTTCCGGCCAACGTTCATCCGCGAACGGATCGAACATGGCGGAAACCGTCGCACGTCCCCTGTTGCCACATCGCTGCCGCAGACGTCTCGCGCTGCTGTTCGCGCTGCCTGCGTTCCTCATCCTTGCAAGCGCGGCGGCCGCCGATGACATCCATGTCCTGTCGTCGGGTGCCACGTCGCCCGCGTACCTCGAGCTGATTCCGCTGTTCGAGCGGCAGACCGGCCACAAGCTCGTGACCGATGCGGTCTCGACCGGGCTCGGCGCGTCCGCGATCCCCGTCCGCATCCGCGGCGGCGATGCAGCCGACGTCGTCCTGACCGCCGCCGCGACGCTTGACGACCTGATCAAGGAAGGCCGCGTTGTCGCGGACAGCCGCGTGGACCTCGCGCGTTCGTCGATTGGAATGGCGGTGCGCAGGGGCGCGAAGAAACCTGACATCAGCACGGTCGAGGCCTTGAAGCAGACGCTGCTAGCGGCGACGTCGGTGGCGTATTCCGCGCAGGTCAGCGGCCTGTATCTGGTCAACGAATTGTTTCCGCGCCTCGGTATCGCGGACGCGATTGCGAAGAAGAGCCGGCGCGCCGAGAACGAACCCGTCGGCGAGATGGTCGCGCGCGGCGACGCCGAAATCGGCTTTCAACAGATCAGCGAGCTGCTGGCGGTCAAGGGCGTGGACTACGTCGGCCCGCTGCCGGGCGATGCGCAGCGGACGACGGTGTTCGCCGCCGGCGTGCTGACCGCGTCGCGGCATCCCGACGCTGCGCGCGCCTTCATCAGGTTTCTGCAGTCGCCCGACGCGGTTCGCGTCATGAAAGCGAGCGGCCTCGAACCGCTCGCGTCCGCGCGGTGACGCGGACGTCGAAAGGAGTCCGTGTGATGCCGGCGCTTCGTCTCTCGACGCTTCGCGTGCTGCTCGTGTGCGCGCTGGTTGGGCCGTTGCTCTCTGGCGCGATCGCGACCGTGGCGAAGCTCTCCGCCCAGCAGACGCGGGTCGATCCGGCGCTCTACGGCGGCCTGCGCTGGCGGATGATCGGACCGTTTCGCGGCGGCCGCGTCAATGGCGTCAGCGGTGTGCCGGGGCAACCGAGTACGTTTTATTTCGGGTCCGTCGGCGGCGGTGTCTGGAAGACGACCAACGCCGGCCGCACGTGGCAGCCGATCTTCGATTCGCAGCCGATCGCGTCGATCGGCGCGATCGGCGTCGCGCCATCGCGGCCGGACGTCGTTTACGTCGGTACCGGCGAGGCCGACATGCGGTCGCAGATCTCCTACGGCAACGGAATGTACAAGTCCAGCGACGCCGGCAAGACGTGGACCCATCTCGGACTCGACGACACGCGGCAGATCGGGAAAGTGATCGTCGATCCGGCCAATCCGGATGTGGTGTTCGTGGCGGCGCTCGGCCATGCCTACGGTCCGAACCCGGACCGCGGCGTCTTCCGCTCGCGCGACGGCGGTGCGACCTGGCAGAAGGTGCTCTTCAAGAGCAACGACGTCGGCGCGATCGATCTCGCGTTCGATCCGGCCGATTCGCAGATCGTCTACGCGTCGTTGTGGAACACACGCCGTCCGCCGTGGAGCATCTACCCGCCGTCGTACGGACCCGGCAGCGGCGTCTACAAGTCGACGGACGGCGGATCGAACTGGCAGCAGCTCACGCGAGGCCTGCCGACCGACGGCGTGGGACGGATCGGGCTCGCCGTCGCGCCGGCCAGCCGCACCCGCGTCTACGCGATCGTCGACGCCAAGGAAGGCGGGCTGTTCCGTTCGGACGACGGCGGCGCGACGTGGACCAAGACTTCCGGCGATTCGCGCATCTGGGGCCGCGGCTGGTACTTCGGCAAGGTCGTCGTCGATCCGAAGAACGCCGATCTCGTCTACGTCTCGAACACCGGCGTCTATCGCTCGCGCGACGGCGGCCGCACGTTCGGCGAGCCGTTCAAGGGATCTCCGGGCGGCGACGACTATCACCAGCTCTGGATCTACCCGGACGACGGTAATCGGATGATTCTCGGCGGCGACCAGGGCGCGGTGATCAGCGTCGACGGCCTGGCCGAACATCCGACCTGGTCGTCGTGGCTGAATCAGCCGACGGCGCAGATCTATCGTCTCGCGCCCGACAGCTCGTTTCCCTACTGGGTGACCGGCGCGCAGCAGGACAGCGGCGCCGTGCGCGTCCGCACGCGCGGGCGGTTCGCCGGCATCACCATGCGCGACTGGGAGCCGTTGTGCGCCGGCGGCGAAGCCGGCTATACCGCCCCCGATCCGCTGAACCCCGACATTGTCTACGGCGGCACCGTCGAGCGATGCAACGCGCAGACCGGCAGGATCGATCGCGTTTCCCCCGAAGTCGATCTGCCGACGCCGCCCCGGCACACGTGGACGCTGCCGCTGGTGTTCTCGCCGGCCGATCCGCACGCGCTCTACTTCAGCGATCAGTATCTGTTCAAGACCACCGACGGCGCTCAGCACTGGACGCGGATCAGCGAGGACATGACGCGCGAGAATCCCGGCGTGCCGCCGAATCTCGACGCGGCGACTGCCGCTGACGCCCCCGAATCGCAGCGCCGCGGCGTCATCTACGCCATCTCGCCGTCGCCGCTGCGCGCGCCGGTCATCTGGATCGGCACCGACGACGGCTACGTTCACGTGACGCCTGACGACGGCAAGACCTGGCAGAACGTGACGCCGCGCGAGCTGACGGCGTGGAGCAAAGTGGTGATGATCGAGGCGTCGCACTTCGACGTCAACAGCGCGTACGCCGCAGTCGATCGCCACCGCCTCGAGGACAACGAGCCGTACATCTATCGCACGAAGGACAACGGGAAGACGTGGACGAAGATCACCAGCGGGCTGCCGCGCGGCGTCTATGTGCAGACGGTCAGGGAGGATCCGAAGCGGCGCGGCATGCTCGTCGCCGGGACCGAGCTTGGCATCTTCGTGTCGTTCGACGACGGCGACACGTGGCAGTCGCTGCAGCTGAACCTGCCGCCGAGCTCGATGCGCGATCTGGCGTTCCACGACAACGATCTCACCGTCGCGACGCACGGCCGCGGATTCTGGGTGCTCGACGACATCAGCGCCCTGCGCCAGCTGACGGCGGACGTGGCGAGCGCGACCGTGCACCTCTTCAAGCCGGCCGAGGCGACGATCCTGCCGCCGGCGACCGACGACGGCACGCCGACGCAGAAAGACGAAGCGATGGCGGAGAACCCGCCGATTGGCGCGATCGTCGACTACTACCTGAAGTCGGTGGCGAGCGGCCCGCTGACGATCGAGATCCTGAACGCGAGCGGCGGCGTCGTGCGGCACGTGTCGAGCGCCGATCCCGTCCCGGCCGTCAACCCGGCGACGCTGGTCGTCAACGCGGTGTGGCAGCGGCCGCAGGAGCCGCCGGCGGCCGCGGCCGGCATGCATCGGTATGTCTGGGACTTCCGTCCCGATCCACCCGCCGGCGGCGGCCGTGGTCGCGGCGGGCGGGGCGGCGGTGGCGGCGGCGGCGGTGGTCGCGGCGGCCCGCCGCCGGTTCCGCCCGGGAATTATTCGGTAAGGCTGACTGTCAACGGTCAGTCGCTCACGCAGCCGATCGTGGTGAAGCCTGATCCGCGCGAGAAGTGACCAGGCGGGAAAGCAACCGCAGAGTGCGCAGAGAGCGCAGAGTGAAGAAGTCTCTTCCGTAGAGTCCGGCTTTAGCCGGCTCCGGACCGTCTTATGTTCACAGCCGCGCCGGTGAAACCCGCAGTGCCATTCGCTGTGGTCGAATCACTCGACGTGCGCGTCGGCACGATTCAGGCTGTTGCCGACGTGGCTGGTTCACGCAAGCTGGTTCGGCTCACCGTCGGCTTCGGCGATCACACGCGATCGATCCTTGCGGGCATGAAACAGGAGCGCCCGAACCTGCAGGAGCTGGTCGGCAAGCAGGCGCTGTTCATCGTCAATCTCGAGCCGAAGAAGATGGCCGGCGAGGTGTCGGAGGGGATGCTGTTCGACGTCGGCTATGCCGACGGCCTCGTGCCGGCGCTGGCGATGCCGGAGCGGCCGATGCCCGACGGCGCCCGGGCAGGCTGAGGAGGAGCTCGATGCGTCGGTGTCTTTCAGCCGCGTTGCTCGCGTCGTGGCTCGCGGCGCCCGTCTCGGCACAGCCCGCCCTCGAGATCGCGCTGAAGCAGGGAAGCCCCAGGGAGGCGCAGACCAGAGAGCAGCTGCAACGGCTCGTGAAGACCTACGACGTGTCGCGATGGATCTTCACGAAGTCGATCGTCGTCGACGAACGCGCGATCCCGCACAGCCATCCGGTGCTCACGCTGCACGCCAGACATCTCCTGGACGACGACCTGCTGCTCTCGACCCTCGTCCACGAACAGTTTCATTGGTTCCTGGTGGAGAAGGAGTCAGAGACCAAAGAGGCGATCGCGGAACTGCGCCCTCTGTTTGCGACGGTCCCTGTGAGTCAGCCCGAAGGCGCGCAGGACGAGCACTCGACCTACCTGCACCTGCTGGACTGCTATCTGGAATATCGCGCCGTTCAGCAGTTGCTCGGCGAGCTGAAGGCGCGGCAGGTGATGGAGTTCTGGGCGACCGATCACTACACGTGGGTCTACAGGACCGTGCTCGATCGGTCGCGCGACATCGGTGCGGTCATGGCGAAGCACAAGCTGCTCACGCCGCTCGACCGACGGTAAGAAAGCGGTTGCTTTACTCTCCGTCAGTCGTGCGACTTGCGCGAGCGACGCGCGCTCACCTCGACGCCCCGCATGTAGACGGTCGAGATGCGGCGTGTGTTGCCGATCGCGTCGAGCGGGTTGGCGTCGAGCACGAGGAAGTCCGCGGACTTGCCTGGCGCGAGCGTACCGAGGCCATCCAGCTCGAGGATTTCGGCGGACGTGCGGGTCGCGGCGACGATGGCCTGCGCCGGCGTCAGCCCGGCCTTCACCATCAACTCCATCTCGACATGTGACGCGAGGCCGAAGGCGCCGCTGCCGCTGACGCCGCCGGTGTCGGTACCCAGCCCGAGCTTCACGCCCGCCTTGTGCAGCGCCGCGACGTTGCGCAGCAGCCGGTCGGCATCCTCGATGGCGCGCTGCAGCGTCGCCGGTGCCGCCGCCGGCAGGAACCCGTTGCGCAGCTGATCGATCTCGGCCGCCGACATCGTCTCGCGGACGATTGCGTCGTCGAGCCACGCCGGCGGTCCCCCGTAGATCGCGTTGCGCTCGCCCCACATCGTCTCGAGGAAGAAGACGTTCGGGCGCTGCTTCAGCATCGCGATCAGTTCGGCGTCGACGTCGCGATCACGAACGCAGTGGGCGAAGCCGTCGACGCCGGCGCGCAGCAGATCCTTGGCGTCGTCGAGCGCGGCGATGTGCGCCATGACGCGGACGCCGTGCGTGTGCGCCTCGTCGATGATCGCGCGATAGAGGTTTGGCTTCAGCTTCTCGACGGTCCCGTTCCGATCGTCGACCCAGATCTTGATCAGATCCGGCTTGTGGGCCGCGAGCTCCCGGACCTTCTCGCGCGCGTCGGCTTCGGTGGTGACGCCGTAGGCGGCGTCGCGCATCGGCACGCCGGGTCCGGCGCCCGGCATCGCGAAGCCGCGGCCGGCGGTCAGGTAGCGGGTGCCGGCGCGCGGCTCGTCGCGGACCTGGAAGGGCAGTTCGCCGCGGCCGGTCCCGGCTTCGAGCACCGCGGCCACCCCATAGTACGCCAGACGATCGAGGATCTCGAGCAGGTTCCCGCGCGTGTAGTTCGCCGCGGTGAAGGTCGTCCCTCGCCGGTAGCCGAGATGCACGTGCGCGTCGACGAGCGCCGGCATCACGGTCTTGCCGGTCAGGTCCACGTGCCGCGCGCCGGCTGCCTCGACCCCGCCTTTCTTCCCGACCTGCGTGATTCGATCGCCGGAGACGACGAACGCCGAGTTCTCGACCGGCGGCGTGCCGTCCCCGGCGATCAACCGCGCGCCTTCGTAGATCGACGCTCCCACGTCGGTCGGCGCCGCCGGCGCGTCGAGCGGTTCGAGCCTGACGATCGAGGCCGCGTGGTTGTTGCCCACCCAAAAGGTGACGGGCGTGGTGCGGTTGTCGACGAAGACGCGCCGGACGTTGGTGGCGCGCGGCAGCGCGTACTCGATGAAGCGGCCGGTGGCCGGATCGAGCCGGAGGATGCGATCGTTGTACTCGCCGCCGCTCCAGACATTGCCGTTCTTGTCGGCGGTGACGTCGTAGGGATAGAAGCCGGGCGTCGGCGCCGGCCATTCCTGGAACTTCTCGGTGCGCGTGTCGAACATCCCGATGCGGTCGCCGTTGTTCTCGCCGAACCACAGCCGATCCTGCGCGTCCATCATGCCGCGGCGCGGGCCGGAGCGCGCCGTCGGCGTCTTGAAGATCTTGATGTCGCCGCTCTTCGCGTCGATGCGGCCGACGTCTTCGGCGCCGAGGACGAGGAAGTAGCCGTTGTTCTTCGAGTCGGGAATCACGTCGTAGACGTTCGGCCGAGGAATCTTGTACGGCTCGAAGACGTCGAACCGCCCGCTCTTCGGGTCGAGCCGCAGCACGGTGTAGGTGCCCGCGTCCTGCAGCCACACTCTCCCGTCGACATGCGCGCGGTCGGGGCTCACCTGGTTGATCTGGACGTGCGGTCCGTTCAGATCGGGCGGCAGGCTCCAGGTTTCGAAGGTTTCCGTCTTGCGATCGAACTTCGCGATGCCGCCCTGGAACTGCATCCCGAGCCACGGGTTCTCGTCGCGATCGAAGCGCACGCCGAGGATCCCGGTCGGCGCCGCCTCCTTCAGCGTCGGAATCTCGTACTCGATGATCTGTCCGGTTTTCGGGTCGAGCTTGCCGAGGATCTGTTCGCCGAAGCTCGCGTACCAGGCCGTGCCAGTCGAGTCGACGATCACGTCGTGCGGCTGCCGCGTGCGCTGCGGCAGGTCGTACTCGGTGTAGATCACCTGCGTCGCCTTCCCGGTCGGCCGCGGCAGGATCTTGAACTGATAGTTCCACTGCGGCGCGGCGCTGAGATTGATCGTCGCGAGGTACTCGGCCTGCCGGCGCCACGCGGCGTGCTGCTGCTCGGGCGAGATCGGGCCGCCGCCGATCCGCGGCGCGACCAGCTTCTGGATCTTCATCGGGAACGACAGCTGCGGATAGGTGGACATCCGCTCGATCACCGCCACGAACTGATCCGCCGTGTACTTCGTCCGCGCGACCCGCTCGAGCGTGTGGCAATGCGTGCAGCCGCGGATCGACGCCTTCTGCGCGTCGGTGCCGGGGAAGCTGGCCAGCCATTCCGCGTTCGACAGCTGCGCGGCGACGTCCTTCGCTTTCCGCAGCTTGAGGTCGGCAGTCGTCGTCTTCGCCGCGACGATGGTGGGGGCGGAAGGCGCGTCGAGGTCGTAGCCGGTCGCCCTGATCCGGACGTCGTACTTGCCGGGCTCGAGCCGCGCGCGCGGGAACCGGTAGCGCCCGCTCTGATCGGTGACGACGGTGGTGGTGATCGTCGACCCGGTCTTCTTGGCGCCGACCAGCACGCCCTCGAGCGGTCCCTCGTCTGCCGCGGTGACCAGGCCGGTGAGCGCGATGTCGTCGGTCCGTTGCTGCGCCTGCAGCTGGCGCAGCCACGGCAGGGATGAGAGCGCGATGAGTCCGCAGACGACCGGCACGACGAGCAGGAGCCGTGATCGCATGGCGACCTCCGGGGCACATTCTGCCACGGGAAAGCAACCGCGGAGCTCGCAGAGACCGCAGAGACTCTCTGCGATCTCGTCGTCGCACACCCCGGCATCTCGCCGGCTTTCATCAGAGAAAGAATGACCTCTGCGATCTCTGCGCGCTCTGCGGTTGCTTTCCGGGGTCCCGAATCCGGACGCGCGCGTTCCGAATGCGGTCGCTGTTCGTGCGGGATCGCGCGATTTTCCGGCAGTTTCAGCGGCACGTCGGTTGCGTTCGCGACGGCCGGCCACGGCCCGACGCCGTCTTACTCGCGAGGCCGCAGGAAACCGCGGAGCGCGCGGAGCACGCAGGGATCGAGTGTGCGACCGACGGCTGGCTTCCAGCCTGTCGCACGCTCCTTCTTCGGGTCCTTCGTGTTTTCGTGGCTTCGTGGGAGGCCGCGGCGAAGGGAGCGGCTCAGCGAACCTTTGCAGACGCATCGCCAGGCGTGGCCGTGTAAGGGCATCCACCATGACAGATCTCAGAAACGCCGTGCGCGCGCTGCGCAAGAGTCCGGGATTCTCGCTCGTCGCGATCCTCACGATCGCCGTCGGCATCGGCGCGAACACCGCGCTCTTTTCGGTCTACGATCGGCTCGTCCTCAATCCGGTCACGATCCCGAGCCCTTGGTCGCTGGTCGCGATCTGGGTCACCAACCCGCAGCTGAATTTCAACGCGCCGGCGATGTCGTGGCCACGCTACGAAGACACGGTCGCGCACGCGACGTCGTTCGAGTCACTCGGCATCTCGGCCTTCGACAACTTCACGCTCACCGGCAACGGCGATCCCGAGCAGTTGAACGGCCAGCGGGTCAGCGCGTCGTTCTTGTCGACGCTCGGCATCATGCCGGTGATCGGCCGGAATTTCACGCCGCAGGAGGACCTGCCGAACGGACCGGCGGTCTGCATCGTGAGCCACGAACTCTGGCAGACGCGCTTCGGCGGCCGGCGCGAGATCGTCGGCGCGACGATCACGCTGAACGGGCAGCCATGGCAGGTGGTCGGCGTCCTGCCGCCGCGCCTCAGCCCGCCGTTCGCGCAAGTCCAGGTGTTCGCGCCGCGCGTCTTCGAAGTCGGCGGGCTCACGCCGATCCAGGTGCAGAACGGCGCCGGCTACGCGCAGCCGATCGGGCGGCTGAAGGCGGGGGTGTCGCTCGCGCAGGCCGCCAGCGAGCTGGCAGCGCTCGGCCGGAGCTACCAGGAGCGCTTCGCGACGCGCCTCGACGCGAACAACGTCGCCGAGCCGCGGATGTACGTCGCCGCCCTCGTGGGCAACCTCGAACCGACCTTCTACACGCTGCTCGCCGCGGTCAGCTTCGTGCTGCTCATCGCCTGCGCCAACGTCGCGTCGCTGTTTCTCGGCCGGCTGACGGCGCGCACGCGCGAGGTCGCCGTTCGCCAGGCGCTCGGCGCGAGCCGGCGGCGGGTGATGACGCAGTTCCTCGTCGAAAGCCTCGTGTTCTCGCTCGTCGCCGGCGCGCTCGGCGTCCTGATCGCGATGTGGGGCCTCGTGTCGATCCAGTCGATCGTCGCGACGCAGCTGCCGCCGAACACGACGCTCACGCTCAACTGGCGCGCGCTCGCGTATACCGGCGCGGTCACGCTGGCCACGGCGCTGCTCGTCGGCCTGGTCCCCGCGCTGCAGGCGTCGCGCGCCGAACTGGTGGAGACGCTGAAGGACAGCGCGCGCGGGTCGTCGAGCCAGCGCAGCGGGCGCTTCCGCGCGGCGCTGGTCGTCGCAGAGGTCGCGCTGTCGGTGGTCCTGCTGGTCGGCTCGGCGCTGCTGCTCGTCAGCTTCATCGCACTGCAGCGCACGCCCCCGGGCTTCGAAGCGAAGGGAGCCGCCACGGCGTTCGTGGGCGTGCCGGCGGCACGCTACGGCACGCCGGCCCAGCAGGCGCAGTTCTTCAATGAGGTCGTGGCGCGGCTCGAGGCACAGCCGCGGGTGACAGCGGCGGCGGCGGCGATCGGGCTGCCGATGTCGGGGTTCA
Organism: Vicinamibacterales bacterium; assembly: GCA_035259385.1. Taxonomy (GTDB): domain Bacteria; phylum Acidobacteriota; class Vicinamibacteria; order Vicinamibacterales; family CAVVIG01; genus QHWK01. The sequence continues at coordinate 26,109 of DATFWL010000065.1, forward strand.
ACCCGCGTTCGCCCTACGGCGTCGGCGGCCGTCCCATCCTGCCGCTGCCGCAGCGTCCGATCGCCAACCTCGGGATCGTGAGCGACCACTACTTCACCGTGATGCGCATCTCGTTTGCCGCCGGCCGCGCGTTCAACGAGAACGACCGCGAGGGCGCACCAGGCGTCTGCATCATCAACGAGTCGCTGGCGAAGCGGCTGTTCCCCGGCGAATCGGCGCTCGGCAGGATCATGCTCCGCGGTCGCGACGCCGAGCTGAAGGCGGAGGTCGTCGGCGTGATCCACGACGTCAAGACGAACGGATTGAACGTGCCCGCGCCCGACGAAATCTACTATCCGGTCCGCCAGCTGCCGCGGCCGGGGATGGCGATCGTCGCCCGCACGGACGGCGATGCCGCGGCGCTCCAGCCGGTGCTGCGCGCGACGGTTGCCGCGGTCGACGAGGATCAGCCGATCTCGTTCTTCGCGACGCTCGAGACCAACGTCGCGCAGAGCCTGGGCGTGCAGCGGATCGTCGCGTCGCTGACGTCGATCTTCGCGGGCCTCGCGCTCCTCCTGTCGGCGATCGGGTTGTACTCGGTGCTGGCGTACGCCGTGTCGCAGCGGACGCCGGAGATTGGCATCCGGATGGCGCTCGGCGCGCAGCGCGGTGAGGTGGTCGGCCTCGTCTTGCGCGACGGACTGCGCCTCATCTCTGTCGGTCTCGTCGCCGGCCTCGCCGCCGCCGCCGGCGCAGCGCGGCTCATCGAAACGCTCCTCTTCGGCGTGCGCCCGCTCGATCCGATCGTCTACGGCGCCGTGGCCGCCGCGTTCACGATCGTCGCGATGGCGGCGTGCCTCGTGCCGTCACTCCGCGCGTCCCGGATCGATCCGCTGGTCGCGCTCCGAGCGGAGTAGGTCAGGCAGGTCGGGCAGGTCGGGCTTGCTCACCGTGGCTCGGCGGAGTCAAACGCTCGACCTGACGTACGATAGCCTGTTTATTTTCATCCGGGCTCCAGCCCGACTGTGGAGGTTTGCATCCATGCTCAAACGCCGCGTGCTCATCGCTGCGCTCGCCGTTCTGACCGTCACGCCGCTGCTCGCGCAAGCCCCGAAGGGCTGGAAGATGCGCGTCGATCGCAGCACCAGCGCGTCCGATCCCGACGCCGCCGGCAACATCAAGTTCATGCAGATGGGATCGGTGCTGCACGCCATCACTCCGCAGGCGGCGGTCTTCTGGAACCCGGCGAACACGGCGTCGGGGAATTACACGCTGAAGGGCACGTTCACGCTGATGAAGCCGAGCGGCCACACGAACTACTACGGTCTCGTCTTCGGCGGCAGCGACCTCGAGGGAGCCAATCAGAGCTACACCTATTTCCTGGTCGCGCAGGACGGGACGTGGCTGGTGAAGAAGCGCGCCGGTGAGGTCGCCTCCGATGTGCTGCCGAGGGCTCCGAACGCGGCCGTGAAGAAACCGGATGCCAGCGGGAAGTCGGTGAACGCGCTCGAAGTTCGCGTCGGCGCCGACAAGATCGACTACGTCGTCAACGGCACCGTCGTGCAATCGTCGCCCAAGGCCGGCATGAAGACCGACGGGGCGTACGGCATCCGCGTCAACCACCTGCTCGAGGTCCAGGTCGACGGTCTCGCCCTCACGAAGTAACGGACGACGGTATCCGCGTGGGGACTTGGGGACTAGTAGTCCCGCAGTCCCGAGTCCCCCAGTCCCCTCAGTTCGCGCCCATCGGTGATTCCGCCTCAAGAGACGATGCCTGCCGCTGCCGTCGCTCCCGGCCCGAAGCCCACACTGCTCGATTCGCTGATCTACCGCCCCGGTCGCGATCCGCTCGTGTTCTTCACGAGCCTCGCGCGGCAGTACGGCGACGTCGTGCAGTACCGCATGGCCGGCGAGCGTGTCTTCCTCGTCAGCGATCCGCAGTACATCAAGGACATCCTCGTCACGCAGAACCGGAACTTCACGAAGAGCCGCGGCCTCGAACGCACCAGGCGGATTCTCGGCAACGGCCTGCTGACCAGCGAAGGCGCCGTCCACCTGCGGCAGCGGCGGCTGATGCAGCCCGCCTTCCACCGCGACCGCATCGCCGGCTACGGCGCCACCATGGTCGCGTACGCCGACCGCACGCGGCGCGACTGGCGCGACGGCACGACGCTCGACGTCGCGCGTGAGATGAACCGGCTCACGCTGTCGATCGTCGGCAAGACGCTGTTCGACGCCGACGTCGAATCGCAGGCCGCCGCCGTCGGCGAAGCGCTCACCGGCGTGATGGAATCGTTCTGGATGACGCTGCTGCCGTTCGCCGATCTCATCGAGCGGCTGCCGGTTCCGCGCCTGCGCCGCGCCCGCATGGCGCGCGCCCGTCTCGACGCGATCATCTATCGCATGATTGCCGATCGGCGGGCGAGCGGCCGCGATCACGGCGATCTGCTCTCGATGCTGCTCACCGCCCAGGACGAAGACGATGGCGGCGTGATGACCGATCAGCAGGTGCGCGACGAGGCGATGACGATCTTCCTCGCCGGCCACGAGACGACCGCGAACGCGCTCACCTGGACCTGGTATCTGGTGAGCGAGAACCCCGAGGCCTCGCGCCGGCTGCACGAGGAAGTGGACGGCGTGCTGCAGGGTCGTCTGCCCACGGTCGAGGATCTCCCGCGTCTGCCGTACGTGGAACGGGTCGTCAGCGAGGCGATGCGCCTCTATCCGCCGGCGTGGCTGATCGGCCGCCGCGCGATCGCCGAGTACGCCTTCGGCCCGTACGTCGCGCCGCCGCGCGCGATCCTGATCATGAGCCCGTTCATCGTCCAGCGCGACAGCCGGTACTACGCCGGGCCGGAGCGCTTCGATCCCGACCGGTGGACGCCGGCACGCAAAGCGGCGCTGCCGCCGTTTGCCTACTTTCCGTTCGGCGGCGGACCGCGCCGCTGCATCGGCGAGTCGTTCGCCTGGATGGAGTTGATCCTGATCGTCGCGACGATCGCTCAGCACTGGGATCTGCGCCTGGTGCCCGGACATCCGGTCGTGCCGCAGCCGCTGATCACGCTCCGCGCGAAGCACGGCATGCGCATGACCGCCGGCGCGCGCACGTAATCGCGGCGTTGTATTCTTTCTGATCTCATGCTGCGCGTGCGGCGGATTCTCGAAACAGCGCTCGACTGCGACGATCTGCCGCGGACAGCCGCCTTCTACACACGGCTCCTCGACGTGACGCCGATGCTCGACAGCGAGAGGCTGGTTGCGATCGACGCCGGCGAGGGGACGGTGCTGCTGCTGTTTCAACGCGGCGCCGCCGGCGATCTCGAGACACCGGGCGGTGTGATTCCCGGCCACGAGTCGGGCGGCCCGGGCCATCTCGCGTTTGCGATCGACGCCGTCGCGCTGGCCGGCTGGGAGGCGCGCCTCGCCGCGCTCGGCATCGCGATCGAGAGCCGCGTGACGTGGGATCGCGGCGGAGTGAGCCTTTACTTCCGGGATCCGGACAATCGATCGGTGGAGATCGTGACGCCTGGGATCTGGCCATGTTACTGAGGAGGCTCGGGGCTCGGGGCTCGGGGCTAGGGGCGAGCTGAAGGGATCAGGGGACTGGGGGACCAACGGCGACAGCAATGATCGAACTGACCTCGCACGGCGACATTGCAATCCTCCGCATGCAGCACGGCAAGGCGAACGCGCTCGACCTCGAGCTGTGCGTGGCGCTGACGAAGGAGCTCGAAACGTTCCGCCAGTCTCCGTCGCGCGCGCTCGTGATCATCGGCAGCCACAAGATCTTCTCGGCGGGCGTCGACCTTCTGCGCGTCGTCGAGGAAGGCGCGCCGTACGTCCGCACGTTCCTGCCGGCGATGAACGGCACCTTCGAGACGCTGTTCTCGCTGCTCAAGCCGGTGGTGGCGGCCGTCAACGGACATGCGATCGCGGGCGGATGCATTCTGGCCGGCGCCGCCGATCGGCGGCTCATGACCCGCGACGGCGGCCGCATCGGTCTCCCCGAGCTGCTGGTCGGCCTGCCGTTTCCGGTCGTGCCGCTCGAGATCATGCGGTTCGCCGCCGGGCGCCACCTGCCGCAGCTCGCCTTCACCGCCATCACGTGCAGCGCCGAGGAGGCGCAGCGCAACGGCCTCATCGACGTCGTCGTCGACGGCGATCAGATCCTGGACGAGGCGATTCGCGTCGCGGAGGCGCTGGCGGCCATTCCGCCGACGGCGTTTGCGCTGACCAAGCGGCAGCTTCGCGAGCCGGTGCTCGAGCGGATCCACGTGGGCTCGGCGATCGACGCGCTGGTGGTGAACGCGTGGACGTCCGAGGAAACGCTCTCGGCGGTCCGCCTCTATGTCGAGCGGACGTTGCGGAAGAGCTGATACGCACAAGGTACGGTTTCTGTCGCGGGTGCCGCGTCCCGTCACGCGGTCGCGCTGACGAGCACGACCACCGGATTGGCGGGGAAGTCGCAGCGGTGCGCGACCTGCAGACCCGCGGCGCGCGCTTCAGCGTCGATCTCCCCGGGCATGAACGGATGTTCGTAGTGGTAGAGCGGCGCGGCGGGATCGACTGGATGCACGATATCGCCGGGTTCGGGGCGCCAGTCCGATCGGCTGAGTGCCGACGACAGCCGCGCCAGTCGCATCAGCGCCGGGTGACCGGACCGCTCCGTCAGATAACTGATCACGATCCGCCCGGACGGCGCGAGGTGATCGGCTGCCTTCCGCAGCGCCGCAATGCGGCGTCCTGATCCGGGAATGAAGCTGTAGCAGCAGTACGAGAACAGGATCACGTCGAAGCGCCCGGTCAGCGGCACGTCCTCGAAGAATCCCTCGACGATCTCTGCTGACAGCCCGCGCTCGGCAAGGTGCCGTTGCGCCGTCGCAATCGCGCGCCGGGCCGGCTCGATCCCGGTCACGCGGTACCCTCGCGCCACGAGCGCGACGAAGTCGCGGCCGGGTCCGGACCCGACGAGCAGCACGCGATCGTCCAGCGTGACGAAGCGGCGGACGACCTCCTCCTCCCACTCCATCAGTCCCGCGGCAACCGCCGCGTCGCTCGGGCTGCTGCGCTCCCACACGTCCTCGATGCCGACGCGCAGATCCGCGATGCGCAGGGTCCCGGCCGCCAGATGATGAAGCACGCGCGCCCCCCGCGCGAACAGCTGCGCGGTGGCGAAAATCGCGGCGGTGACCAGCCTCACCCGTGCTCCGTCAGCGCAGGTACGGAGCGAGCGCGTCCACCGCCGACCGGTCGGGCACGAACCACAGATCGCGGCAGGGCACGTCGCGCGCCACGCGCTCGAGCGCCGACATCGTGCGGTCGACGCCGTCCGCGCTGTGGAACGGCAGGAACGCGCACGCGAGCAGCTTCGCCGCCGACAGCGACGCGCCGACCGGACTGCACGTGTGGCTGGTGCCATGGTGGAGGAAGAAGACGGCTGCGAGCTCGCCGCAGCGCGGCGACGTCAGCCGCGCGTCGCCGTGCCACGGCGTGCCATAGGCGGTGATGCGGTCGCCGTCCGTTCTCAGCACGACGCGTTCGTCGCTCAGCAGCGTCGCGTCAGGCCGCTCCACCCAGAGCCGCGCCATGGTCGACTTGCCGGCGCCGGATTGACCGGCGAACACGAACGCACGGCGGGCGGCGTCGAGCACGGCGCAGCCATGGATCTCGACGCCCAGTCCCCGCGCGAGCTGGTGGATCATGAGCAGTTCGTCGAGCGGATACTGGAGCGCATAGACGTCGTCCGAGCCGTGCGCCTCGACGTGACGCGACGACACGAGCACGTCGCCCGTGGTGAAGCGCGCGTTGAGCCTGGCCGTTTTGTACGGAGCGTCGCTGCCGGTGCTCGATCGAAACGTGAACAGGAACTCGCTGTCTGCCTGCCAAAGCTGCCACGTGGCACCGGAATCGAAGACCAGTCGGCCGCGGACAGCGTCGGGCGCCGCGGTCCACCGGGCGCGGATGTCGACGTCCGGATTCGTCGGCGGGACAGCGAACGGCTCGAGCGATCCGTCGCCGGGCGACGCGAGCCGCGGATCGTCGCAGGCGACCCGGAACGTCACACCGCCGATCGAGGTGAACGATTCGATCGGTGCGGAGGTCACATGCGCGTCTGTCCGCCGCGTCCGACAGTCACGATGTCGGCGCGGAGCAGTTCGACGGGTTGGTGCAGCGGTGCTGCCCGGCGCCGGAAATGCTCGACGTCTTGCAACCGCCGAGCACCGCTTCGTCCGGCCGGAGCGGGACCTCCTGAATCTGCGGCTTTGCGTACGGTTTGCGCCCGTCGCGGTGCGTGTCGGTCGCTGTCGTCTCGTCCACGAATGCCTCCCTCGCCTGGCCGTAGCAGGTAGTGTCCGGCGTTCACGCGCACGGCTCTAGTGCGCATTGCACGACGCGCAGCCTGACGCCGAATCGGCCGCGACCACGTGCAGGAAGCGACGGCCGTCCTTCGTCACCGCTGCGGGCGTGTGCGCGATCGGGGTCGCCGTCCGCAGCCGCGCCGCCGACTCGGCGAGCGCGTCGTGCGCGCCGCCCTCGCAGTATTCACACTCGCCGTGCGGCACGATGGGGATCCCGAGCGCCATCGCGCGCAGGTGCGCCGTGCGGCACAGCCAGTCCACCGGCGCCTCTGGATCGCCGTTCTCGAGCTCGCCGTTGGCAGGGCACATGCCGCAAACGGCCTTGAGCACGCACGCCACGCATTTGGTCGGCCGCGTCACCTTCCTGGCGCGCTCGCGCCGCAGGAATTCCTGCCATCCCGCCTGGAATCCGTCGCGGACGTCGTACTTGTGCGCCTCCGAGATCACGCAGATGCTCATCCCGCCGTACGGATCGATGGCGAAGGAGCTGATGCCGCCGCCGCACTGGTAGATCGTGTCGGCAATCGGCTTCACTTCGATCGCGCGGCGGACCTCTTCGGCAAACCGCACCCACTCGTCGGCGCGGCGGGCGTCGGCCAGATCGAGCGCGACGCATTCTTCGGCGCTGAGACGGACTTCGAGCGGGCTCTGCGAACAGTCGATGCGCGGGTTGATCATCGAATCGAACTTGAACTTGACGCCGAGATCTTCTTCGGCGAAGCGCTGCATCTCCAGGACCTCGTGCCGGTTCGTCGACACCGCGACGGTCTTGAGCGCGAGCGGCAGTCCACGATCGAGCAGCACGCGGATGCCACGCAGGCACTTCTCGTACGAGCCGGGGATGCCGGTCAGCCGCTCGTAGGTCTCCTTCGTGCGGCCATAGAGGGTGATCTCGATCGCGAAGGGACGCCAGGTGGCGAGGTAGTCGGCAATCCGCTCGGTGACGAGCGTCCCGTTGGTGAAGAGCGTGATGATGAAGCCCTTCCTCTTGGCATAGGTGTAGATGTCGAGGAAGTCGCGGCGCGCGAAGATCTCGCCGCCGGTGTAGAGCAGCCACAGGCATCCGGCGTCCGCGAGCTCGTCGAGCAGCCGGCAGTGCTCGTCGAAGGTAAGCTCGCGCTCGCGTGCGCTGCCGTCGGTCATCGGCAGGTTGTTGTAGCAGTGCAGGCACTCGAGCGGGCAGCGGCGGGTGACCTCGATGGTGCCGTTCAGCGGCACGCGCGACGCGGCCCAGCGGCTCTGGAACGCTTCGCTGAAGCTCGCGTAGCTGAGCGTCTCCATCTGCACCACTCTAGGCGGGGGCCGGCGCGTCAGCGACCAATCCGCGCGACCGCAGCGACGCGACGAACTCCACGACGTCAGTCGCGGCGGTCTCGACGGACACGTCGAACTCGGTGGCGATCCTGTCGGCGATCTGCTCGCTCGTCGTCGGCGAGCGCAGCAGTTCCCAGATCCGTGAGGCGACCGGATTGAGCACGTAGATCGCGTCGAGGTCCATCACGTGCCCGGTCACCGGCACGATCAACGTCTCGCCGGCGATGTGGCGCGTCACGTACGACCGACGTTCGTCAGCGTACTGCACGATGAGGCTGGCGTGATCCATAGGCCAGGGCGGCTGGCGACGTGATGATACACGGAAACCGTCGCTCACGAGCGGCGCCGCGCGGTCCTTGCGGCGATCGATCGATACGCTGCGAGAGCCGGGACGATCGTGCGTCTCGTCCACGCCGCCATCAGGCGCGCACGATGAAGCAGCCTGCCACCGGGCAGCGTGATCGTGCGGCCGCGGCGCCGGACCGCGACGATCCGCGCGACGATGTCGGCGGCGCCGACTGACACGCCGGGGGCGCGCTGGCTGTCGCCGCGGAGCTCGAAGCGCCGGCGGTCTCGGTCGCCGGCGATCGCGACGAGACGGTGCGCGAGCACGCGGCCGGCATGGCGGCACAACAGCACGTCACCGCGGACCACGTCGGCACTCGACACCGGCGCAGCCGTGATCACCTCGCCGTCGCGGATCGTCGGATGCATGCTGCTGCCCTCGGCGCGGAATCGCACCAGCGTTCCGCTCGCGAGCGCAGCTTCCATCATTTCGGAGAAAAGCCCTGAGTCGCGCATTCGTACGACGCTCAGTCTATCGCTCCTTCGGTCGCTCCGCTGCAGCGTTCGCGCTACGTTGGCAGCGTGAAGGCTGCACCAGGCGCAGCGCGGCAACCGTCGGTCACCTGTAGCGCGAAGGCTTCAGCCGAGCGTCGGCCCGGCGATGAGGTACAGTCACCCGAACGCCGTGACCTCGACGCATCCGATCGCGCTCGACGCAGAAGCAACCGCTCACTACCGCGACCTCGCTGTCGCGCTGCTTTCCGCGCCCAGCGCTCCTCCGTCGCTGACCTCGATCGACATCCCGGCTCTTCTCGCACTGGCAGAACAGGACGGCCTTCTTGGACTGCTGTTCGACGCCGTCAACGGACGTGCGGATGCCGATCGCTTCCCGCTCGCCCTCCTCGACGGACTGCGCGCCGGTGCCCATCGTCAGGCGGCGCGAGAGCTGGTCCAGCGTGTGGAGCTTCAGCGCGTGATCGCGGCAATGCACGCCCGCGGCGTCGACGTCCTGCTGATGAAAGGCGCGTCGCTCGCCTTCGACGTCTATCCGGATCCGGCGTGGCGCGTGCGATCCGACGTGGATCTCTTCATCCGCGCAGACGATCGCACGGCCGCGCGCGCCTGCTTCGCGGACCTCGGTTACGCGTGCGAGCCCGAGGCGTCCGGCCGGCTCATCGCGTACCAGTTTCACTGCGAGCGAAATGACGCCGGCCGTGTCCGGCACCTGTTCGACGTGCACTGGAAGATTGCAAACCCGCAGCGATTCGCCGAGGCCGTCGGGTTCGAGGAGCTCGCCGCGGCCGCCGTGCCGCTGCCGCGGATCGGTCCGGATGCGCGCGGCCTGGGCCGGCCTCACGCGCTCTGGCTGGCCTGCGTGCATCGTGCGGCGCATCACTACGATCAACAGACGCTCGTCTGGCTCTACGACGTGCATCTGCTGGTCCGCGCGCTCGACGCGGCCGGTCTCCACGAGTTCGTCGCGCTGGCGGAGCGGACGGGGGTGCGCAGGATCTGCCTGCGCGCGCTGGTGCTGGCGCGCGAGCGGTTCGGAACCCCCATCGCGGCACCGGCGATCGCCGCGCTCGAGGCGGCGCCGCTGGACGAACCGTCAGCCCTGTTTCTCGGACCGCGGGTCCGCAGAGTGGACGTGCTGCTCGACGACGTGCGCGTGCTGCGGGGATGGTCCGCGCGGTTCACGCTGCTCAAGGAGCATCTGCTCCCGGACGCCGCCTACATGCGCCGCACCTACGCGAACGGCTCGTCGGCGCCGATCGGTTGGCTGTACGTCCGCCGCATCGCGACCGGCGCGTCGAAGTGGTTTCGTCCCTGACGCGCTACGGCACCACGACGACCGATTCGTTCGACGGTTCGCTGATCCCGCACGCGTTCCGGGCGCGAACCCGCACGAAGTAGGTGCCAGGGGCGACTCGGCTCGCCACCATCACGCGACCCGTGCTGCCGGTGTCGCTCACGAGCAGATTCGCCAGTCCTGAGCTCGAGCCCGCTTCGACAACGTACGAGGTCGGCGATCCGGCGGCGGCGCCCCACTCGAGAGTCACTGTCGATCCGGCGACCGTCGACTGCAGCGCGACCGGTGGGTCGGGCCGCACTGGGCACGACGTCGCGCCGCCCACGAACACGACCACTTCGTTCGACGGCGCGCTCGTACCGGCGCCGTTCGCGGCGCGCACTCGTACGTAGTAGGTGCCCGCCGGGACGCCCGGGGCCGCGAACGCTGTGGCCGCGCTGCCGGTCGAGAAGCTGGCGAGATCGCTCGAGCCCGTGGACGATCCCGCGTCGATCCAGTACATCTGTGGTGTGCCGCCGTCCGCCGGTGGGCTCCAGACGAACACCGCAGTCGATCCGATGACCTGCGTGAAGAGGCCGCGCGGCGCGCCGGGAGCGCCAGCCCCCGGCGTCGAATCGGCGGTTCCCACCGCCACAATCACTTCGTTCGACGGCGCACCCATGCCGGCCGCGTTCGACGCACGGACGCGCACGTAGTAGGTGCCGTCGCCGACATTGGTCGCGCTGAACGACGTCGCCAGGCCGCCTGTCGACTGCAGGAAATCGCGCGCGCCGGGGAACGCGCCGGCTTCGAGCACGTACGTCGTCGGCACCGTGCCTGTCACTGGCGTCCACCACGACAGCGTGACCGTCGAACCCGACACCGAGCTTGCCAGCCCGAGCGGTGCGCCCGGCAGTGCCGGCGTCGGCGCATCGGAAGGCGCGGGTGCCGGCGGCGGTGCCGGGGCGGGTGCCGCGTCGGACGCCGGAGCGGGCGTCACGGGTGGCGGCTCGACCGGCACGACCGGAGGTGCAGGTGGCGGCGGCGGTGGCGCCGACGTCGGCGTCGGCAGCGCAGTTGGCTCGCCGCTCAGGTGCATGGCCGGGTCGCCGAAGAAGATCCACGATCGCCGGAGATCACGATTCTCCACGACACGCTTCGCCGCTGCGACCGCTTCGCCAATCGTCGGATAGGTGCCGCCGAAGATCAGGCGGTACAACTCCTGGTTCACGATCGCCTGCGTCGCAGGCGCCGTCGTCGTGGACGACGCCCACACGGCGATCGCGCCGCCGTTCGGCGCGCGCTGCATCGTCTCGGCGAGGCTCTCCTCGTCGAAGATGCCGTTGAACAGGCCGTTCAGACAGTTCATCGCCACCACGAACGGCAGCCGGCCGCCGTTCTGCCACGACGCGACGTCGTCTTTCCTGAGCAGCAGCCCGTTGCTGCCCCAGATGTCGCTCGAGCCGTGGCCCGCGTAGTTCACGATCAGCTGGCCGGCATCGATCGCCTGCGGCAACGCGTCGTGCGCGGCGTCGACGCCGAGCGACCCGACGGCGATCTGCGTCGCCGAGTATTCCGCCTGCAGCGAGTCGCCCAGCGCGTGCGTCGCGTCCTCGAAGTTCGTCGTGCCGTCGTGCTCGTCGGCGACGAGCAGGATGTTCTTCGTCCACGGCAGCCGGTTGTGCTCGTCGTAGCCGACGATCTTGCCGACCACCGCCGCGGCCTGTTCGGGCGTGCGCACGGAGAGGCGGCCAATCGCCGTGTCCGGCAGGCCGTCGTCGTCGTAGTCGACGAACCAGTCGTCCGATGCCGTCTCCTGCGCGACCCGCGACATCGCCACCGACTTGGTCGGCACGAGGTCGAAGTCGCCCAGCCCTTCGTAGTCGCGCGGGTCGGTGGTCGCGTCGCCGGCCAGCACGACGAACCGCGGTGCGGCCTGCCACGTCGCGTGCGCCCACTGCAGGAAGTCTCTCAACGCCTGCGGCGTCTTCTCGCCGAAGCTGAACTCGTCGTAGACGTCGTCGATGTCCACGATCGCGCTGTGATGCCCTTCCTGATCGCGCAGCGTCGCGAGCGGTGCCATCTGCGCCGTGAACGCCGCGTGCGAGACGACGACGTAGTCGAATGCGTTGGTCTCGGCGTGCCACGCGGACGGCCGATTGATCCGGACGAAGTCAACCGTTCCAACCGTCTCGTCCGAGAAGGCGAACAGCGTCCGCGGGCCAGTGCCGCCGACGTTCACGGCGATCGTAGAAAGCCCCGAGGCGCTGCCAGCCGCGCCGGGCAGCTCCACCGGCGCGATGCGGTCGGTGATGTCGAACACGCGCACCGACGATCCGGCGAAGCCGCCGACGGTGACCGCGCCGGCGGCGTCAACGGTGAACCGCAGTCGGTCGGCATCGGCGTGATAGGTGTGCGGGTAGTCGACGCGGATCTGGTCCACCAGGCTGACGTCGTTGTCGCCGCCGCGCGAGACCAGGGCGACGGTGTTGTCGCCGTCGAGCAGCGACGCCAGCGGCAGGTCGAATTGCGAGACGCCGTGTGCGTCGCTCGCGAAGCTCAGCTCGAAGCCGAGGTCGGCGTCGTTGACCAGCACGCCGACTCGGTGTGGCACGCTGGCGGACGCGATCGCCAGGCCCTGCAGCGCCACCGTCAGCCGCGCGTTGCCGCTCGCCGATCGATCGATGTTGCTCAGCGACAGCGTCAGCACCGGGGAGGACGGGTTGTCGGGATCGGGAATCGCCGGCTCCGGCGAGATGACCGGGCCGAACCAGTTCTCCGTGTCGCCGTTCATGACGGCGCTGGCGAAGACCGTGCGATCCTTGCGCTTCAGCGTCGACGAGAAGCCGGTCGCCGGCAGCGGCGACGACGAGCCGCCCGCGTCCGTCGCGATGCGCCGGCCCGCCTGCGGTCCGGCCAGCAGCCAGTAGGTGCGCGTATCGGTGAACGCCGTATCGACGCCGGTCCCGTAGAACTCGATCGCGTCGCCGCTGTCGAAGGAGTTGTCGGACTCACCGGTGACCCGGATTGCCTGCTCGACGCCGTCCGCGAACACCTGCAGGTTGTGCGGATCGATCGCCGCGTTGAAGCCTGCCGCGACGAGCTCCTTCTGGGTCACGCGGTACCAGCCCGGCTTGTGGACGCCCAGCTTCACGGTGGCCTGCGCGGCGAGCGCCCACTGCGCTGCGACGGCCGGCGCGACCTGCGGCGACACGGTGAGCGGCCCCGCCTGGCCGGAATCGTCCGTCGTCGAGATGAAGATCCGGCGCGCGCTGGTCACCTGGCTGAGATCGCTGATCTCGTCGGAGTCCGCCGTCGACGGTTCCTGCAGCTGGCTGTCGGTGGGCGTCACCGGTCCGTGCATTCGGGCGCGGCCGTTGAACTCGACGTCTTCGACCCAGTAGGACACCACAGGATCGCCGGCCGCCACGCTCGTGTCCCAGCGCGCGTAGCGGCGCTCGCCCGCCACCACCGCGCCCTGGCCCGCCTGGAGCGCCGAGCCGGCGATCAGCGATGCGTTGATCTTCGTCTTCACGCCGTTGAGATCGCGGTAGACGTTGAACCCGACGTTGTCGATCTCGTAGCCAGTGCGCCACTGCACGAGCACGCCGTGGCTGAACCGGTCTGCGGTCAGCGACGTCATCTGGACTTCGGTGACCGCCGCTGGCGCCAGCGCGAGGTAGAGGATCTCGGTGGCCACCGCATCGTTGGTCGTCCACGACAGCGTGAAGCCGTCGGTGTCCAGCGACGTGACGTCGGCCTGGGCATTGACGGTCGACGTCGTGTTGTCGACCTTGACGAATGCCTTGGCCGTCGTGTCCGTCGAGTTGACGTCGCTGCTGGCGACGCCGTCGGTCCCCTCGAGCGTGGCGGCGCCCCCGGTGGTCCCATCCGACGCGCCAAGGCCGAAACGCGCGTGCGCGACCGGCGCGGCCTGCGTGACGTCCTGCGCGCTCGCGAGGAGCACCGCGCCCGGCTTGAACCCGACGCCGGTAATCGCCTGCGTCGCCGTCGCCGCTGCCGTCGATTTGTTGAAGCTGCCGACCGTCGCGTTGAGGCCGGCCAGCGCGAGCGAGAACACGCGCGTGTCGTTCGCGCTCGTTGCGTCCGAGACGGTCACCGTGAAGCCATCGCTGTCCATCGAGACGAACGACGCCTTCTTCTGGACCGCGAGCGACTGATCGAATTCGTAGAGGAATGCGTCCGTCCGCTGCCCGCGCTGCGCGTCGGAACTCGCCAGGTTGTCGAGCGACAGCAACCCGGTCGCCCACTGGTTGCCCTCGGCCGACATGGCGCCGATGCCTATCGCGGCGTTCGCCATGGTGGACGGCGGGGCGGCCACCTGCTGGACCCCGGCGTGCGCGTGGAAGACGACCGCAGGACGGAAACCGACGCCGGTCACCGGCCGCAGCCCGGTGCCGGTGCCAGTCGTCCACTCGACGACCTGGGCAGAGACGTCCGAGCCGCCAAGCGCCAGATAGTGGACCACCGTCGAAGCCGAATCGTTGGTCGTCCAATTCAGGACCACGTTCGCGCTGTCCCACGACTGCACGCTGGCTTCGGCGACCACGGCGCCGCTGGAACCTTCGGATCGGATGAACGTGAGCGCTGCCGTGGAGGTGCGGCTGGAATTGTTCGTCGTGGCGCTCGCGTCGGCGCCGGATGCACCGACCGATCGGCTCGTCGTGCCGTCGGTCATGCCGACGCTGTAGTACTGGTGGAGTGCGGGACGTAAGGCGATGGTCTCCGTGTTGCCGACGGCAGCGTTGTTACTCGCGACCGCGGTGAACGTGCCGGTAGCGCCAGCCGCTGTCTTGATGCCGTAGTTCACCTCCATCGACTGGCCGTTGTTGGTCGGCGGTGTCTGGCTGCTCACGTCCGTCGCCTCGACCAGACCGGCCGGCGGCGACCAGGTCGCGGCGCTCGAGAAGGTGTGTGCCGTCACGATCATCGCCTTCGCGACCGTGGTCGTCACCGAGGGCGCCGTCTGGTTGAGGCTGCTTGACGTGTTGACTCCATTTTCGACGTCGATTGGAGTGCCGGTATCGACGCCGGCGAACGACGCGATGCTTCCGACTGCGCCGATGGTGGTGCTCAAGCTCCAGGTGTAGTTCTGCGCCTCGGATGCCGTGGCGGCGTGCCAGTAGGTGGCGAGCGAGTTCGATGATCCCGTGCGGCGCACCAGCGTCCAGCCCGCCGGCGCCGTGATCGTCGCCGAGCTCGGACGGAAGCCAATCGTCGCGATCATCACGTCGTCCTGCACCGTGCCCGGCGGCAGGCTGACGGTGACGTTGGTTGCGATCGCCGGAAGGATCTCCACAGCCGCCAGGTTGAAGTTGTCGGTCGTCGGCGCCGTGTCGTTCACCGTGGTCAGCGTACCGGCCGTGGCAATCGAGGTCGGATAGGCCTGCGACCAGTAGGTGGCGCCAGTCGCCAGGAAGCTGTGCACCGAAGTCTGGCTGGCCGGAATCGTGCGCGCAATCGCGGCGGTCGTGTCGCTGCCGACGCCGATCACCGCGGCGTTGTTGCGCGTCGTCGTCAATGACACGGTCGGCGCACCGGTCGCCGCGCTGTTGGCGGCGCTCGCGCCGATGGCGCCCGAGCCGTCGGTGCCGGTTGGGTCGACGCCCGACAGGGTCACGACGGTGAGTGAGCCCGTCGCTGCCGACGCGAGGTTGGCGGTGACCGTCGCGCCAATCTGCATCAACGGCGAAAACGCACGCCAGATTTCGGCGGTGCCGGCCTGCCCGTTCGCGCGCTTCACGAGCACCCAGTTCAGCCCGGCGCCGGAGACGCTGGTCACCGTCTGGCCCACCGGACCGCCGGCGGAGACGAAGGCGAGCAGCAGCTGGTTGGGCGAGGTCGTACTGAACGCGCTGCTGGTGAGCATCGTCGTGGCGGTGGCCGCGTCGACCGACGTAATGGTGTCGGTGGCGATCACCGCCGCCGTGCCGGTCGTCGATCCGGTTGCGGTTCCACGGAGCGTGATGTTGTCGCTCTTCCCCTCGGCCCACAGGATCATGGCTTTCGGCACCTGTCCGAGACCGTGCGCGATCGTCTGTGTCCCGGTGGCTGTGGACTTGGTGAAGCTTCCGACCTTGTACGGTGTGCCGCCGTCGAACTGGACGACGAACCAGCCGACGTCGGCCGCGGCCGCGGTGTTGTCCCGATCGAGCGTCAGCTGATCGAACGCGATCGAGGTCGTCGCGCTGCCGACGCCGATGACGCCGGCTGCCGTGTACGGCGAGCGGCCCACGCTCTGGCCGTTGCCGCCCTGGCCCGAGATCAATCCAATCGCGCGGGTCACGTTGACGTCGGGGCTGCCAAGGACCGCGGTCGCCTGGGACGCGCCCGCAGCGAAGCTGGCGGTACCGCTCCACACCGTCGAGGCATCCTTCAATTCGATCGCCTGCCAGTCGATCTCGTTGATGTCGTCGGGGCTTCCGGTCGCGCTGCGATCGAAGGTGATCGTCGTCGAATTGGTGAGCTGCGTCCGGATCAGGCGTGATCCGATGTCGGTGCCCGTGCCCGTCGTCCGCCAGCTGGCCAGCACGAAGGTCTTGCGCGTGTTGACCGCCGTCAGCGTGGCGGTGGCCGACGTCGCCGTGCCGGTCATCGTCGTCACCGAGCCGCGTTGGACGTTGATGTCGGCGGCGTTCGTGAACGTGACGACCTGCCACGCGATGACGTGAGACGCGGCGGCTGCGCTTCGAAACTGCAGGTTCGTCGTCGACGTCAGATCGCCGGCGACCGAATCGTTGTTCGACCACTCGGCATCGCCGGCCGTCGAGGTCTTCGAGAAGAGCACGAACGACTGCGCCATCGTGGCAGCGGTGATCGTGACGTTCATCGTCGTCGCCGACTGGGTCACTTCGCCGCGCTGCACGGACACGCCCGAACCGAACGTCACGACGTACCACTGAATGTCGATGGCCGCCGGCGCGGCCTCGGAGGTGACGCGCTCGAACTCGATTGTCGTCGACGACTGCAGGCGGCCTCGCACCGTCGACGCGCCCGGCAGCGCGTTGTTGCTGCGCGTCTGGAAGACGAGGAACGACTTCGTCGTGTCGACCGGCGCGATCGTGAGGGTCTGGATCCCGTTCGCCGTGTTGACGGCCGTTCCCGACTGCACCTGCTCCAGCACGGCGGCGGACGCGGGCCGGGCGGGAAGGACTACACTTGCGACAGCGCACGCGACGAGCCATCGCCTGATGCGCACGACTGCACGACACTGGGTGCTGGCTGCAACGCACACGAAGTCCATAGAGTCATAAACCTGCAACCGCGCCGCCGTTCGTGAGCCCGTTGCACTGAAATACGTAAGCGACTGTGATTGCTAGACTTGAAGAGCGAGCAGCGCGCCCGGCCTGCACAGGGTGGCACAGGGTCGTGTGCTGAAAGAGCACACGGCAACCAGTTTTGAAGCGAACTAAAGTCTGCTCGGTCAGGCATCGCGATGAAGAGTTCTCTTCTTCGTGAAGGGTTGCGATGAACGTCGTTCCCTATGATCCGCAGTGGGTCGTGGACTTCGAGCGGGAGCGTGAACGTCTTCGATCCGCGCTCGGCGACGTCGCCGTGCGCATCGATCACAACGGGTCGACCGCCGTGCCCGGCCTGGCGGCCAAGCCGATCATCGACATCCAGATCTCGGTCGCTCGTCTGCAGGACTCGCGCGCGTACGCACCGGCGCTCGAACGGCTCGGCTACGTCCATATGCCGCACGCAGACGACGACCGGTGCCCGTTTTTCTACCGGCCGGGCGAGTGGCCGCACACGCATCATGTGCACGTGGTCGAGGCGGGCGGCGAAGAGGAGCGCCGGACGCTCGCGTTCCGCGACTACCTGCGCCGGCATCCGGAAGCGGCGCGCGAGTACGCCGCCCTCAAGCGTGACCTTGCGGCCCGGCACGACGGCTCGACCGCGGAATCGCGAGAGTCGTACGCGGCAGCCAAGACGTCCTTCGTGAACCGCATCGTGCAGGAAGCCCTCCGCCCGCCGTAGTCGCAGCGCGCCGCCGGCAGGCATCCGGTTCGCCAGGTAGAATCGCAGTGGAGGACGGGATGGAGACGCACGTGAAGGTATTTGCCGTGCTGCAGATTGCGCTCAGCGCGCTCTGTCTGCTTGCCGCCGTCGTGCTGACGCTGGTGTTCATCGGCGGATTCGGCGCGGCGAGCGTGAGCGACAATCCGGACGCGGCGATCGCGTTGCCGTTCATCGGCATTACGGGCGTCGCGCTGGTCACGTTCCTGCTGGTGCTGGCGCTGCCCGGGATCATCACCGGCATTGGACTGCTGCGGCTCCGGCCGTGGGCGCGCGTCCTCGGGATCGTTCTCTCCATCCTGGGGTTGATGGGGTTTCCGCTTGGTACGCTCATCGGTGTCTACGGCTTGTGGGTGCTGTTCTCGAAGGACACCGAACGCCTGTTCGCCGCGCAGCCATCGGCGACGTCGATCTAGAGTAGGAGCTCGGCGATTCCGAGAATCTTCATGATGTGCTTGCGCGTGTGGCGCCGATGCCGATTCTAGGTCTTCACCATGTCACCGCGACGGTTGACGATGCGCAGGACGATCTCGATTTCTGCCTCGACGGACTCGGTCTGCGGCTCGTGAAGAAGACCGTCAACTTCGACAATCACTTCGTTTATCACTTCTATTACGGCGGCGATGAGCGCGGTACGCCCGGTACGATCTGGACGACCTTCCCGTACAAGGGACATGGCGTGCGGGTCGGCGGCAAGGGCGCGGGCCAGGTCACGGTCACGTCATTCTCGGTTCCGACCGGCTCTCTGGACTTCTGGCGGCTGCACCTCGGCGATCGCGCGATCGCGGTGACCGATCTGCCGCCGCGATTCGACGAGCCGGTGATCCGCTTCGCCGATCGATCCGGGCTCACCTTCGAGCTGATCGCCACCGGACGCGACGCCCGGCAGCCGTGGGTCGCGGAGGGATTCCCGCCGGAGCATGCGATCCGCGGCCTGCACAGCGTCACGCTCGTCGTCCGCGAGGCGTCGCCAACCATCGATCTGATGACCCGGCTCCTCGGCTTCACCGTGGTCGATCGCATGGACGTCCGCTTCCGCCTCGCGGTGAACCGCGGCGGGCCGGGCCGGACGATCGACGTCACCGAACATCCCGAGGCCGCGCTCGCCGTGAACGGTCTCGGCACGGTGCATCACGTGGCGATGGCGATCACCAGTCCTGACGAGCAACTGCAGATGCGCGACGCCTTGATTCGCTACGGCTGCAAGGTGACCGAAGTGCGCGACCGCTGCTATTTTCAGTCGATTTATTTCCGCGAGCCGGGCGGCGTGCTGTTCGAGGTGGCGACGATCTCGCCCGGGTTCACCGCTGACGAAGATCTGTCGTCGCTCGGCCGCGCCCTCAAGCTGCCGCCCTGGGAGGAACCGAATCGCGGCAGCATCGAGCCGATGCTGCCGCCGGTCACCTGCTGATGCGATTCTTCGCGCTCACCTACGATGTCGTGCCCGATTTCGGCAGTCGGCGCATGGCGTTCCGCGAGGCGCATCTGCGCCTGGTCCGGGACGCGCACGAGCGCAGCCTGCTCCTGCTCGCCGGCGCGCTCGGCGATCCGCCGGACGGTGCGTTGCTGGTGTTCCGGAGCGAGAGCGCGTCCGCAGTCGAGGAGTTCGCCCGCGCCGACCCGTACGTCCGCGAAGGGCTGGTCACCGCGTGGCAGGTCCGCCCCTGGAATGTGGTCATCGGCGGAGAGGCGGCCGCCCCGCCGCCGGCGCTCTGATGATCGAACGGGTGTGGAGCGCGCGCACGACGCGGGAAGGCGCGGCGGCCTACGCCGAGCATTTTCGCGAGACGGTGCTGCCGGAGCTGGCGGCCATCGACGGTTATCACGGCGCGCGGCTCCTCGAACGCGAGCACGCCGGCGGCGTGGAAGTAGTCGTCGTCACGCGGTGGCGGTCGCTCGAGGCGATCCGCGCCTTTGCCGGCAACGAGCTCGAGCGCGCGGTCGTGCACGACGCGGCGGCGGCGCTGTTCACCGACTACGATCGCCGCGTGCGTCATTACGGCGTCGTCCTCGACGAGTGACCGGATCCGCAGCAACGCATTTCCCCGGGGAGGGGGGCGCGCTGACGCGCTGTATGGCGATCGACGAAGATCCCGAAGGCTACGAAATCGCCGCGCTCGCCGGCGCGGTGTCGTTCGCCGGCCGCCGCGTGCTCGAGATCGGCTGCGGCGAGGGACGCCTGACCGCCCGCTACGCGGCGGCGGCCGCGAACGTGATCGCGATCGATGCCGACGCCGAGGCGGTAGCGGCGCTCGCCGCGGAGCGGATGCCGAACGTCGACGCCCGCGCGCTCGGCGTCGAACAGCTCGACCTGGCGCCACACAGCGCGGACATCGTGCTGTTCGCGTGGTCGTTGTGATGAATCGCCGAGGAGGGCATGGTCGATGCCCTGCGCCGCGCGCACCGAATCGTCACCGCGGACGGCATCGTCGTCGATCTGCATCCGAGCGCGTCGCCGGCAGTCGTTGAAATCGGCGACTGCCTGACCGGCTCCGTCGACGTCGTCGACGGCCAGCGCCGACATGCCGCTGCGGATGCCGCGATTGCGACGGTCGTCCGCGAAGGGCTGTTCGCGATCGAGCGGAGAACGGAGTTCGCCTTCCATACGCACGCCGACACAATCGACGAGCTCCGCGACTACATCGAGGAAAACTGGCGGGACGCTCGCGTCGACGAGGCGACGGTCGGCCGCACGCGCGCGGCAGCACGTGAGCTGCCCGGCGAACGGCCGCGCGCGCGCGAGCAGGTGATCCTGACGGTGATGCGCCCGCGCACGCTGCCAGCCTGAAAAGACCGCGCAGAGACTGGACACGGTCAGCCGTGCGTCATTGCGCAGGGATTTGCGCAATCGCGTCGGTGAGCGGGCCGTCGAGTTCCTCGTAGACGCGGTGCAGGTACCAGTCGACGAGCTGCTGCCTGAACGCCGCGTTCACCGCCGGCGCATCCCCGGTGATCGTCACCATCACGTCGTGCAGGCCCGGGACGATCGCGTCTTTCGCCTGATCCGCCGTCAGGCCCTTCTCCTTTGCAGTCCTGCCTTCGCGCAGGAGCACGCGAAAGACGTTCATCGTCGCGCGCAGGAGCTTCTTGTCGTGCAGCGGCGCGCCGTGGCCCGTCACGATGGTCTCGGCGTCGAGCGCGTCGACGCGCTCCAGCGCGCGCAGCCACTCGGTCGGGTAGCCGCTGAGCGCGAAGGTCACGGGGTTGACGATCAGATCCCCGAGCAGGAGCACTCTTTCCTTCGGCAGATAGACGAACGCGTCGCCCGGTGTGACGCCGCGGCCGTAGTTGAGCACCTCGACGTGGCGCTCGCCGAGGTCGATCGCCAGGCGATCGGTGAACGTGACGTTCGGGAAGGTGTGCCGGACGTGCGACTTCTGATCCAGGAAGAAGCGATCCTCGTCGAGGGTCGCCTGCAGCGCGGCGCTGGTCGCCGCCCGCTGCTCGAGACTCTTGAGATAGCCCGGCAGCTGCGTCTCGAGGCCGGGACGATTGAACTCGATCGCCGGCCCCATCATCAGCGCGCGCGTCTTCTCGTGCGCGACGATGCGCACCTCCGGAAACGCGCGCTGGTAGGTCTCGTTCCCGTACCAGTGATCCCAATGCCAGTGCGAGTTGACGATCCAGCGCACCGGCTGATCGGTGAGGGTGCGGATCCCGGCGAGCACCGCCGCCGACGACGCCGGCGTGCCGTTGGTGTCGAACACCAGCACGCCGTCGCGCGAGAGGACCGCGATCGAATTGCCGTCGAGGCCGACGTCGCCGTAATTCGCCGTGGCAAACATCACGATGCCGGGCGCGATCTCCGTCTTCGTCGGCGCCGGCCGATTCTGGGCGGTGAGCGAAATCGAACACACGACGACGATCGGGAGCAGGCGTCTCGGCATGTGGCCTTTGACGGCAGTGCGGCTCCTTAGGTTTTGCTCGCCCGAGCGTGGCCACTAACCGCAGAGCGCGCGGAGAGCGCAGAGCTGAGGCGCGCGAGACGGCCGGCGGAGCACGCTGCGTCCGCCCGCTTCGCGGGCCTCGCGCCACGCCTGCTGTCACGCTGCGCGACTTTGCGAAACTAGCGCGCGTTTCAAAGTCGATGTAGGACAGATTTTGAAACGGACTCTGCGGTCTCCGCGTCCTCCGCGGTTAGGTAACACACCGCACGAGATTCACCGACCCGCCGTCCACTGGATCGCGGCCGCGAGCTGACGCTGGAACCAGGGATCGTTCCAGGTCGAATCGAAGTGCCCGAGCGCGTTGTAGTACGAGCGGCCGCGTCCCACCGACTGCGTCCACGCGAGCGGGAAATCGCCGTCGGCGCCGACCGATTGCGGGTCGAGCGACAGCAGGACGTCGACGGTTCCGCGCGGATTGCGCTGGAACGTGTAGAACTCCTCGAGGATCCGGAACGGCGTCTCCACGCCGGCCATTGTCGGATGATTCCGGTCTTCGACGACGACGGCCGCCGTCTGCGTCCACGGATGGTCGCGGAAGTACGCGCCGACGATGCGGCCGTAGTCCGGCCACTGGTACAACGTGTCGGCTGCGCTGTGGACGCCGATGAAGCCGCCGCCGCCGTTGACAAAGCTGACGATCGCGGCTTTCTGACCGTCGTCGAACGCGAGCTCGCCGGTGGTGAGCGCGAACATCAGCACGTCGGTGGACGCGAGGCGCGACGCGCTCACGTCGCCGGGATTCTCTGTTGCGGTGACCGTGAAGGTGCCGCTCCGCGCGGCGAGCGAGGCGAGGACCGCGCGTGCAGTCGGGATCGAATCGTGCCGGAACCCGGCAGTTGCCATGACGAGGAGCACGCGCGCCGGCTCTGCGGCCGGGCCCGTGGGTGTGGGTGCCGACGCCGACGCGTGCGGTGGCGTCGAGGCGGTGCCGCACGCGAAGACCAGCACCGTCAGGGCGAGCAGCGGCGATCTGTGCCGCAGCAAACTTTCGTCCTTGGAGTGCGTTGCAAAATTAGCTCAAGGCGGGTCCTGTCCGCGAACAGCCCCACCGGGTGCTCGCCAGAAAAGCACTGGTCACGGCCCACGGCTCCGCGCCCGGCGGGGCGGCCCCGTTCGCGGCCACCCGCGAGCGAGCTAATTTTGCAACCT
>DATFWL010000066.1:0-5566 GCA_035259385.1 Vicinamibacterales bacterium
CAGGCCTACGGGATGTACGGCGAAGGGCCGATCGAGAACCCGAAGGATCTCGCGCCGGCCATCAAGCGCGCGCTCGATCGCGTGAAGCACGGCGAGCCGGCGCTGCTGGACGTCGTGACGCAGCCGCGCTGAGGCGCGCGCGGAGGCAATTAAGAATTAAGAAGTAAGAATTAAGAATTCGTGATCGGGTTCGAAGCAACGGGGAATTAGAGCGAGAGAAAAATGAGATTCTCTGCGGTCTTTGCGTTCTTTGCGGCGTTTGCGTTCCTGGTGGGGGCGGCCACGGCGCAGGAGGCTCCCACCGGTCACGCGCAGCAGGGGAAGGAGCTGTACCTGAAGTACAGCTGCTACGCCTGTCACGGCTACGACGGACACGGCGGGGCGGGCGCGCGGATCGTGCCGCTGCCGCTGACGCTCACCCGTTTCACGGCCTTCGTGCGCAGTCCGCGCCGGATGCCGCCGTACAGCGAAAAAGTCCTGACCGACGCGCAGGCCGCTGATCTCTTCGCCTACATCAAATCGCTGCCTGCATCGCCGTCGGCGGATCAGATCCCGTTACTGAAACGAATCATGGATGCGAAAAATTAAGAGCAGGACAGGGCTCGCCTCGAGCTGATTTTGCGGCGCCTAAGTAAATAAGAGTCGAAGCCAAAAACACCGTACATGCCGTACCGGAATCTTGGAGATTCAGAGGAGCGATCAATGACAGCAGTCCGGCAGACCCTGGCACTGGTTGGAGTGATGTCGATGCTGGCCGCTGCGGTCGCAGCGCAGACGCCGGCGCAGCCGCCCGCCGGCGGACAGCCGCCGCCGCCGCCCCTGACGAACCTGCAGGTGTACCCGAAGGACATCCCTCGCCCGCAGCTGATCACGACGATGCAGGGATTCGTCGCTGCGCTCGGCGTGCAGCAATCGGGCGGGTGTGGCTACTGCCATGCCGGCACCGCACCACAATTCGACTGGGCGTCGGACACGAACCCGAAGAAGGTCGTCGCCCGCAAGATGATCCTGATGTCGCGCGAGATCTCCGCGAAGCTGCCCGAGGTGACCGGCAAGACGGCCAGCGAGCTCACCAGCCTCCGCTGCGCGACCTGCCATCGCGGGGTGCCGATTCCGAAACTGCTGCCCGACGTCCTCACCGAGACCGCGACCAAGAGCGGCACCGCCGCGGCCGTGCAGCAGTACCGCGATCTGCGCGCGAAGTATTACGGGGGCCAGAGCTACGACTTCAGCGACGCCGCGCTGGTGGCGATGGCGGCGCCGCTCATCGCCGCCAACAAGCCGGACGATGCCATCACGTGGCTTCAGCTGAACGCCGAGTTCAACCCGAAATCGTCGCCGACCTACGCTGCGCTCGGCCAGGCGTATGCCCGCAAAAACGACAACGCCAACGCGATCAAGAACTTCGAGAAGGCGATCGAGCTCGACCCCAACAATCAGGCCGCCAAGCGTCAGCTCGAGCAGGTGAAGAAGTAGTGACAGAAACGCCGTGCGCGAGAGCGCACGGCGTTGTTGACATATCACTTCGAAGTTCCCACAATGGAACGCCTGCGGCGCACAGGTGACGTGTGCCGGCGTGGGCGGGTCCTTTCTGGAGGACGTTCATGAGAGCGAAGATCGCGGCCTTGTCGGCGGTAGTGGGGTTCGTGCTGGCAACACCGGGCGTCATCGCCCACCATTCGTTCGCGGCGGAGTTCGACGCCGCGAAGCCGCTCAACCTCAAGGGCATCGTCACGAAGATCGAGTGGGCCAACCCCCACACGTACTTCTATATGGACGTGACCGAGGGGGACAAAGTCACCAATTGGGGCATGGAGATGGGCAGCCCCAACGGCCTGATGCGCCAGGGCTGGACGCGCAACACGCTGCATGTCGGCGACGAGGTCAGTGTCGAGGGATCGCAGGCCAAGGACGGCGCCCATGTCGGCAACGCGCGCGTGGTCACGCTCGCGGCGACCGGCAAGCGGCTGTTCGCTGCCTCGAGCCAGACCGAAACTCCGCAGCAACAGCAGCAGCGCTGATTCGTCCGGCGGAATGCCTCAAGGAGGCGTAGACGTGCGAACACTCTTGCGTGGCGCCGTCCTCGGTTGCTGCGTCGCCCTCCTGTTCACCGCCTTCCTGGGCGCCGGCGCGCAGGAACCCGGCGCCCAGCCGACGGGCGCGGCCGGTGGCGGTCGCGGACGCATGTCGGGCCCGCCGCAGCCCACGCCGCGGCTCGCGGACGGCACCGTGAACCTCGGACGGGTGCCGGGTGAGAAGGGCGTGTGGAACGTGCCCTACATCACCAACATGGGCGAGCGCGTCATCGAAGCGGACGGCAAGACCTACGCCGAGAAGCATCCGCCGTCGTTCGGTCGGCGCGGCGGCCGCGGCCCGGGCGGACTTGGCGGCGCTCCAGGCGCTCCGCTGGGCGGCGGCGAGGGGACGGCTGAAGGCGGCGGGCGCGGCGGCGCGAAGTCGGAGCCGCAGGTGCCGTTCCAGCCGTGGGCGGCGGCCGTCTACGACTACAACTCGAAGAACAATTCGAAGTACGACCCGGAAGGCTATTGCCTGCCGCCTGGCGGACCGCGTTTGATGGCGACGCCGTATCCGATGGAGATCATCCAGCTTCCGGAGCAGAAGCGGATCGTCATGATCTTCGAAGGCGCCACCCACATCTGGCGCGAGATCTACATGGACGGCCGGCAGCATCCGCAGGGCGACGAGCTCAATCCAACCTACCTGGGGCACTCGGTCGGGCACTGGGACGGCGACACGCTCGTCGTCGACGTCGTCGGCTTCAACGAGCAGACCTGGATGGACTACTTCGGCCATCCGCACACCGACATGCTGCACGTCGTGGAGCGCTTCTCGCGGCCGAACAAGGGCACGCTCGCCTATGAGGCGACCTACGACGATCCCGGCGCCTACACGAAACCGTTCACCGTGCGGTGGACGATCAACTGGAATCCGTCCGGCGAGCTGACGGAGTACATCTGCCAGGAGAACAACAAGTACCTGCAGCGCCTCACCGACGACTTCGGCCAACCCATCTTCGGGAAGAAACCATAGCGTGAGGCTGAACCCGGCAGCGGCAATTAGGAATTAGGAAGTAAGAATTAAGAATGGGTCGAAAGCAGGAACGAATTCCTAATTCTTACTCCCAATTCTTAATTGCGCGGCGGCGACTCAATTTCTGACCACCTTGAAGTCACCCTTCTTGGAGCCTTCAGTCCAAGTCCCTGACAACACGCGCGCGTAGGCGCCGATGTTCTCGAGCTTGCCGTCGATGACGTAGTGCACGGCGGCGCCGGACGCATCCTTGCCGTCGCCCTCCAGGTGCACGCCCCACGTCTCAGGGTTGAGCTCGGCTTTCTTCAGCGGAACTGCCTTCGGCCCCGGGTTGATGTTGCCGGTGATCGCCTTTCCGTCCCAGTTCAGCTCGAGGACGACGTGCGTGCGATTCTCTTTCGTCGGCCCCCAGTCGCCGCTCCAGGTGCCCTTCAACGGATGACCGAACTGCGCCAGCGCCGGCGCGGCGACGAGCAGCAACGCCGCTACGACCAGACTGCCAACCGAAAGACGCATCATCGCTCCTCTTTGTAGGCGTAGGTGCGGCCTTTCACGCCGCACGCCGCGGCCGCCCTGCAAGGGCGGCCCCACAAGTCTCGCAACCCGCGCTCAATCTACACCCGCTGGAATTGATCTGTCATCTCAGTTAGAGTGCGTGCGCATCGGCGGAGCGCATCATCCGGGGGACGAGGACATGACACGGACGTGGTGGCGAACCAACCTCGCGATCACTGCGATCGCGGCCGTATGGGGAAGCGGTCTGTTCGTGGCGGCACACGGGCAGCCGCCCGCGCCTGCCGCCGGCAGGAAGGCGGGAGAGGCGTTCAAGAACGTCACGACCAGCACGCTGAAGGAGCTCAGCGTCGACGACTTCGTGGCGAGCATGGGCCTCATCTCCGCAAACCTCGGCCTCGACTGCGCCGACTGTCATCCCAACGCCGGCACCGACAGGGCCGACTTCGTGATCGACACGCCGCGCAAGATCACGACGCGCCGCATGGTGGAGATGGTGGCGGGGATCAACCGCACGAACTTCGCTGGCGTGCAGCGGGTGACCTGCTGGACCTGCCACCACGGCCGGATCACGCCGTCGACCACGATTTCGCTCGACGCGTGGTACGACGTGCCGAACATCGAGCTCGACGACGCGGTGCGGCAGGACAACGGCGAGCCGTCGGCCGATCAGGTGCTCGACAAGTACATCGCCGCGCTCGGCGGCGCGCAGAAGCTCGGCGCCGTGACCAGCTTCGTGGCCACCGGCACGGCGATCGGCTATGGCGAGCTGGGCGGCAACGCCGACTTCACGCTGATG
Source organism: Vicinamibacterales bacterium (assembly GCA_035259385.1). Classification (GTDB taxonomy): domain Bacteria; phylum Acidobacteriota; class Vicinamibacteria; order Vicinamibacterales; family CAVVIG01; genus QHWK01. Next base: position 4,364 of record DATFWL010000066.1, read on the forward strand.
GCGAAGTCGCCGAACCAGCGCGCGATCGTCATCTCCTACAAAGACACGCAGCGTCCGGCGAGCAGCTGGTCGTTCGACGGCCGCGCCGGCTGGATCAAGACACCGCGCGGCCTGCTCGGCGAGTACGAACTGGTCGGCAGCGAGCTGGACGGCGCCAGGTTCGAGGCGCAGCTGGCGTTTCCCGGCCAGATCAAGCAGGCGCTGACCAACTGGCGCGGCGCCGCGACGCGTAGCATCGGCGACCGCGATTTCCTGGTCGTGCAGGGAAGCGGGCCGCGAGGATTCCTCGCGACGCTGTACTTCGATCCCAAGACCAGTCTGCTCGCGCGCGTGGTCCGCTACGGCCCGTCGCCGATTGGGCGGATGCCGACGCAGATCGACTACGCCGACTATCGCGACGTCGACGGCATCAAATTTCCATTTGAATACAAGTTCCTCTGGCTCGATGGGCGCTACACCGCAAAGCTGAGCACAGTCGAGCCGAACGCCACCATCGACGCGGCGAAGTTCGGGCGGCCCGTCGCGAAATAGGTCGGCGCCGCGCCGGCGGACTGCGCGATCCGATTCCATGGAGTGAGGTGGGGAATCGGGCGCCGAAACTCGAACTGTTTCTTGACAGGCCGGTGAGCGTCGTTTACAACCTGTTGCGAAATCGGTCGATTTGGCATGTCAGATCGGCCGTTGCAGTCTCGAAGGAGGGTGGCTAATGCGCGGTCTCGCGAGGATAGCCGTCTTGGGCGCGTGTACGGTCTTGGCGCCGGCAGCGGCCTTTGCCCAAGCCACGATCACCGGGACGGTCAAGGACACGTCAGGCGCGGTCTTGCCGGGAGCGACGGTCGAGGCAGCAAGCCCGGCGCTCATCGAGAAAGTGCGATCGGCAACCACTGACAGCGCCGGCCTCTACCGCATCGTCGACCTGCGGCCGGGCACTTACACGCTCACCGTGTCGCTGCCGGGGTTCGCGACGATCGTGCGAGACGGCATCGAAGTCACCGGATCGGCGACGCTCACGATCCCGTTCGACCTGAAGGTCGGCGCCGTCCAGGAGACCGTCACCGTCACCGGCGCCTCACCGGTCGTCGACGTGCAGAACACGCGGCGCGAGACGGTGATCAACGCATCGTCGATCGAGACGCTGCCGGCGACGCGCGCCTACGGCTCGATCCTGAACGCGATGCCGGGCGTGACCGTCGACAACAACGG
>DATFWL010000067.1:0-6261 GCA_035259385.1 Vicinamibacterales bacterium
CCGGCGATCTGGTTGATCTGCGCGACGTAGCTGCGCGTCTCGCGGTAGGGCGGCACGCTCTGGCCGTGCTTGTCGACGGCGCCGGGGCCTGCGTTGTACGCCGCCAGCGCAAGCTCTTCGTTGTCGTGATAGCGGTCCAGCAGCTCACGCAGGTAGGCGACGCCGGCTCGCACGTTGTCGGCGGGGTCGAACGGGTTCCTCACGCCGTACTGCTGGATGGTCGCCGGCATCAACTGCATCAGCCCGAGCGCGCCCTTCGGCGATCGCGCGTACGGGTTGAACGCCGACTCCACCTGCATCACCGCGCGGACCAGCGCAGCGCGAACGCCCTGGTTGCGCGAGTGCTCCGCGATCAGGTCCTCGTACGCACTCCATCGCCTCGACGTCACCGCCCGCGTCGCGCGAACCTCCTCGGCCTTCGGCACTGCGTAGGTCGGCGTCGTGCGTTCCGACGCTGGACGGATGTTCGACAGCACGAGCCGGCCGTTCGGGTCGCGCCACGTGTAGATCTGGGCGGCCGCCGGAACGGCTGACCCGACCAACGCCGCCGCGACCGCGGATGCGCCAGCGAGGCGATGGAGGATCTGACGGAAGGTCAACAGTTTGACGTATCGGATCGGGAGAGTCGGCGGTGTAGACGGGCGGGACTCGGGTAGGGGCTCGGGGCTCGGGGGCTGGGGGCTAGCTGCTCGGGGCTCGCTGTCAATTTCTGTATAGGGCCACGTCCCGGCTACGCAAACTGTCACCCGATTACGGTCTCGGCCGTTGACGCGTCGGCCAGGGAATCGCGGCTAGCCCTCGGCTAGCCGCTAGCCCCCAGCCCCTAGCCCCTAGCCCCCGCTTGAGCTCCCGGCCCCGACGAGCTTCCTCACCACGCCCTCGGCCGCCGCCAGCATCTCGTCGATCTTCTCGGGCTGCTTGCCGCCGGCTTCCGCGAAGTCCGCGCGTCCGCCGCCGCCGCCGCCGACAATCGGCGCGATCTCCTTGACGATCTGACCCGCCCTGACCTTCTGCGTCAGGTCCGGCGTCACGGCGACGACAATCTGCACCTTGCCTTCGTTCTCCGCCGCCAGCACGACGACGCCGCTCTTGATCGTCGCCTTCAGGGAATCGGCGAGGTTGCGCAGCGCCTCCTTGTCGAGATCCGCGACGCGCCGCCGCGCGAGCTTCACGCCGCCGACGTCGACTGCCTCGCCTGCGCCCCCGGTCGACCCGCCGCCGCCCATCGCGAGCTTGGTCTTGGCCTGCGAGAGGTCGCGCGCGAGCCGCCGGCCCTCAGCGTGCAGTTTCTCGATTGCCTCCACCGCCTGATCGGATGGAACGTGCAGAGTGTCGAGAATCGCGGACAGCGCCGCCCGCTGCTGCTGCGCCCACGCCACCGCGCCGGCGCCGGTGAGCGCCTCGATGCGGCGGACGCCGGCGGCGACGCCGCTCTCCGCGACGATCGCACAGAACCCGATGTCGCCGGTGGCGCTGACATGCGTCCCGCCGCACAACTCCATGCTGAACGCGGGCACGCTGACGACGCGAACCTGGTCGCCGTATTTCTCGCCGAACAGCGCTATCGCGCCGGCTGCGATCGCTTCCTGCGTGGAGCGGACCTCGGTCGTCACCGGCGTATTGCGCGTGATCTGCTCGTTGACGATCCGCTCGATCCGATCGAGCTCCTCGCGCGTGACCGGCTGGAAATGCACGAAGTCGAAGCGCAGCCGGTCGGGCGCGACCAGCGAGCCGGCCTGCTTGACGTGCGATCCGAGGACGCTGCGCAGCGCCGCGTGAAGCAGATGCGTCGCGGTGTGATTGCGCCGCGTGGCGTTGCGGACCTCGGCATCGACCTCTGCGGTCACGATGTCCCGGATCTCGAGAGTGCCTCCGGTCAGCCGGATGCGATGCGCGCGCGGCATCCCCGGCTGGATCCGCGCCAGCCCCTCGACCGTCGCTGCCGCTCCCGTTGCTTCGTTCACGATTCGTCCCGAGTCCGATACCTGACCGCCGGCTTCGAGGTAGAACGGCGTCTTCGACAGCGCCGCGTAGCCGCGATCGCCGACCTGGAGCGTCTCGACCGGCACGCGATGTTCGTCGAACAGCGCGACGACCTGCGCGCCGGTGACCCGGGTTGTCGTGTATCCCTCGAAGTTGTCACCGACGCTCAGATCGAATGGCGCCTCGGCTGGCAGCGTCCACCCCTCGCCCTTCTTCGCGCCGAACGAGCTGCCGGCACGCGCCTTCTCGCGCTGCGTCTCCATCGCCGCCTCGTAGCCGGCCTTGTCGACCGAGATCCCCTGCGTCGCGGCAGTGTCCTCGATGAACTCGTACGGCACGCCGAACGTGTCGTAGAGGCGGAACGCGACCTCACCGGACAGCGTCTTCGACCTGGTTCCCGAGACCTTGGCGAGCTCCGCCTCCAGCCGGGGCAGCCCTTCGGTCAGCACCGCTTCGAAACGGTGCTCCTCGGCGAGGATCGCCTTCTCGACCATGTCGCGGTTACGGCGGACCTCCGGATATGCGTCACCCATCTCGCGATCGAGGACGGGCACCAGCCGGTGGAGGAACGGCTCGGTGAAGCCGAGATGTTTGCCGTGCCGCATCGCCCGGCGCATGATCTTGCGCAGCACGTAGCCGCGGAACTCGTTCGACGGGATCACGCCGTCGGCAATCAGGAACGTGGTCGAGCGGATGTGATCGGCGACGACGCGCATCGAGATGTCGGTCGCGCTCATCGCGCCCTGATAGGTGTGGCCCGCCAGCTCGCCGATCGCCGCCAGCAGCGGGGTGAACACGTCGGTGTCGTAGTTGGATTCCTTGTTCTGCAGCACTGCCGTGATGCGTTCGAAGCCCATCCCGGTGTCGATCGACGGCGCCGGCAGCGGCTTCAGCACGCCGTCCGCCGTTCGCTCGAACTCCATGAACACGTTGTTCCAGATCTCGATCTCCGGGTCGTAGCCGCTGCCGCCGCGGACGTAGTAAATCTCGGAGCAGCGGCCGCAGGGCCCGGTGTCGCCCATCTGCCAGAAGTTGTCGTCGCCGCCGAGCTCGAGAATCCGATCAGCCGGGACACCGAGGCCGCGCCACACGTCATAGGCCTCGTCGTCTCGGGGAATGCCGTGCTCGCCCCTGAAGATCGAGACGATCAACCGCTTCGGATCCATCTTCCACACCTCGGTGAGCAACTCCCACGCGTAACGGAGCGCCTCCTTCTTGAAGTAGTCGCCGAAGGAGAAGTTGCCGAGCATCTCGAAATAGGTGTGGTGACGATGCGACGGGCCGACGTTGTCGAGGTCGTTGTGCTTCCCGCTGACCCGCATCACTTTCTGAGCGGTGGTCGCGCGCGCGTAGTCCCGCTTCTCACGGCCGAGAAAGACGTCCTTGAACTGGTTCATCCCGGCGTTGGTGAAGAGCAGCGTCGGATCGTCGGCGGGCACGAGCGGCGAACTGGCGACCACCCGATGACCGTTGTGCTCGAAGTACTTCAGGAAAGAGGAGCGGATGTCGTTCGCGCGCATCCCGCTATTTTAGAACACCGCTCAGCGGCGGCTGACCCTGGCGCTCGAGGGTCACCGTGCGCGGATGTCCCGCGACGAACGGATCCGACTGCTCGACCGTGAGCGTGAACGCGCGCCGCTCGCCGGAAGGCGTTCGCGCGACGCCGGTGATGCTCGCCCACTGCTTCATGGTCTGGAGCACGCCGAGATCGGCGGCGTCGACGACCGCCGTGCCGCGCGCGTCGACAATGCGTATCGTTCCTTTCGCGCGGACCTCGCCCGCCGGCTGGGTGAGATCGATCGTCACCCGCAGGCCGTCGGGAAGCGTTCCTCGCGTGGCGAGATGGCGGGGCGCCAGCACGCCGCTCATCGGGCGGCTCGGCATGTGCGCCGTACGGGTGAGCACCCGCCCGCCGCGCTCGCCGGTCGGCCTGCCGTCGCGCAGCGCGACCGCGCCGTTGACGATGACGAAACGAATCCCTTCCGACAGCTGCGCCGGATCGTCGTAGGTGGCGCGGTCGATGATCGTTTCTGGATTGAAGATCGTGAGGTCAGCCGCCATGCCGGGCGCCAGGAACCCGCGATCGACCATGCCGATCGTGCTGGCCGGCAGGCCGCTCATCTTGCGGATCGCGTCCTCCCATGTCAGCACCCGCTGATCGCGCACGTAGCGGCCCAGCACGCGCGGGAAGCTGCCCCACGCCCGTGGATGCTGCCGCGTGTTGAGCGTCGCGCCGCAGTCGCACGCGATCGACGCCGAAGGATACTTCAGGATCCTGACGAGATCCTCTTCCGAGCCGAACCGCATGATGCCGGTCTCGTTCCGCTGCTCGAGGATGCTGACGACGGCTTCGCCGGGCGACACCTGCTGCTCGCGGGCGATGTCGGCAAGCTCGCGCTTGATCGCCGGCAGGTAGACGCCGCCGACCCCGCCGAATCGCGCGTCCATCGCTTCCTCGATCTCCTTCACGATGCGCGCCCGCAGCGACGGGTCCTGGAACCGCTTCAGCATCGCGTCGCGGCCGCCGTCCTGCGCCCACGCGGGCACGGTCAGCGCGCCGAGCCCGGTCTGGCCGGCGAGATATGGATAGACATCCGCCGCCGTGTACGATCCGCGGCGCGTCGCGGCGTCCATCATCGCGAGTAGCTCGCCGGCCTTCCCCTGTTCGTGTCCCTGCGACTTCATGTGGGTGACGACCGGCACGAGTCCGGCCTTGCCGCCGATGGCGAGCGTCTCGGACACGCCGGCCCGCGAGCTGTAGTTCGATTCCGGGGTGAGCCGATCGTGGTTCGGAAAGTTGGTCCGCCACTGCGCGGCCGGCTCCACCACGCGAATCACTTCCTCGACCTGCGCGTAGTACGCCGGCTTGTAGTCGAGGCCGGCGGAGACGCCCCAGGCGCCGTGCGCGAGACCGTCGACGATCATCGCGCGCATCGCCGCGAGCTCCTCGTCGGTCGGTCGCCGATCGGCGGCGCCGACGACCGTGGACCAGACGCTGTTGAAGCCGATGTACGCGCCAAGGTTCACGGCGAGTCCGCCGCGCGCGGAGTCGGCGAGCTGCTGCGCGATGTCGGTGAAGCCTCCGCCGTCCGGATTGACGATCTCGGTGGTCACGCCCTGCGTGAGCATGTTCTCGGCGCTTGGCAGCGCGTCAGGCGACGCGTGGCTGTGGATGTTGATGAATCCCGGCGCGACATAGAGGCCGGCGGCGTCGATCTCGACCGGCGCCCGCTCCGCAGCAAGATTCCCGACCTGGACGACGACGCCGTTCGCGATGCCGACGTCGGCGCGATAGCGCGAGCCGCCAGTGCCGTCGATCACGGTGCCGTTCCTGATCACGACAGTCAGGCTGACGCCTGACTGGGTGACAAGGGCACACACGACAGCAGAGGACGCCAAGGCGACAGCCAGCCCCGCCCTTGTCACAGATCGCTCAACGAGAGCGCCGGCGGCAGGCCGCCGTCGACGTCGGTGAATCCGTACTCGCGCGCCAGCGCCGCGGCGACGACGACCTGGCCGGTCCAGCGCGCCACGGCGGGATCCGACGCGAGCGCGGCAATCGCGCGCCCCAGGAATTCGGGCGACTCGGCGCGCGAGAGATCGAACACGCCGGCGGCGATCACCGCCTCGGTCTTCACCAGGCCGGGATACAACGACACGACGGTGACGTCGTGTTTCCGCAACTCGTGCGCCGCGTCGACGGTCAGCTTGTCGGTGGCCGCCTTCGCGATGCCATAGATCGCGTTGCCGAGGTGTTTTTGTGCCGCCCAGAACGAGATGTTCACGATGAGGCCGCGGCCGCTCTTCACCATCGTCCGCGCCGCATGCTGACTTGCCACGAACGCAGCGCGCACGCCGGCCGTAATCATCAGATCCCAGCGCACCGCTGGCTGTTCCCAGAAGGGGAGCGCCCAGGTGAAGCGGCCGCTCGCATCCATCATCTGCTCGTAGCCGCCCCAGGCGTTGTTCACGAGGATATTCAGCCGGTTCTGTTCAGCGTCGATTCGGTCGAAGACGCTTTTTACGGCACCGTCGTCGGTGTGATCGCAGGGCAGGCGAACGATCGCGGGATCGAGGTCCGCGTTGGCGATGGTGCGGCCGGTCCCGTACACGACCGCGCCGGCGTCTTGAAGCGCCGCGGCGATGCCACGGCCGACACCTCGGCTCGCACCAGTGACCAGCGCGACTTGTCCGCCTAGGGAGCGTTGTTCCACGAGGGGAGTGTAGGTCAGGTGGGTCGGGTGGGTCAGGTGGGTCGGGTGGGTCGGGTAGGTCGGG
>DATFWL010000068.1:0-8148 GCA_035259385.1 Vicinamibacterales bacterium
TCTGCGATGCCCTACCGCGTCCCTTGCGAGCTGCCCTCGACCAACTCGACGCCGCGATCGACCGCATCTACCGCGAGGCTGGCCTTGCTGCTTGAAAAACTTGACTCAACATGTACACGAATGACGCCCGGAGGGATCTAGGGCGTTAATCGAGAAGACTGCCGTCGCTACCGCGTCCGGCACATCGACCGGGGTGAAATGGCTCTGGTGCAGGACGAAGCCATGTTCGTTGAAGAGGCTGTCGAGGTGCACGCCCGCAATATCGCCTGGATTGTTGATGCCCTCGGCCACCGTGATGACCGCCTGGGGGAAATCGATCTTGGTGTAGGCGCCGGCGCGGAGGAGAAACCCGTGCCGCCCGCCATCATGCCGATCTACGTAGTCCCCCACGATCTGCCCCTGATCGTTGATGCCGAACGGAACCGTGCCGCCCGGCTTCGCGGCGTCGGGCTCATCGAACGTCGCATGGGCACTCCTCGAGTGAAAGCGCGGCGTGGGGGAAGGACCGCGCGGTGGACGCCGTGATCGCGGGTATGGATCAGCTGAGCGCGCGAGTCTACGGACGAGTCATTCGCATCGCAATATTCCATTGGTTTAATTTGCGTAAATAAGTCGTGATGGTCGCCTTGCAGGACAGCGCTCCGTCAACCGGCGATCTCCAACGGATATTCCCCGCGTCACCAGCGGCAGGGTCGATGATGTCTCGCACGATGGGTTGGCGCACGCGAAGCCGCCCGCGATCCAGACGCTCGAGCAAGACGACTTCGTTGGACGCGCGGATCTCGATCTCTTGCTCCCGGGGTTTGTCGATGGAGCGTTCCAGCAGGTCCGGGAACGCCGCCAACGCCACGTTCGGCTACAGAGCCGCGAGCGTCTGCGCCGGAACCGCCGCGAGCTGACGCGGAGTTCTGTTCGGCTGATCGGCCGCGGCCACGGTAACGGCCGTTCTGAAACGACGTCGTATGAAACGTCGAGCCAGAGCGCATGCAGCCGCCATTGTAGGGCCCGGACGATACTTTGGAAGCGGCGCGATGAGGATTGTTTTCGCCCTCTGGTTCTTGGCGCACGGGGTCGGCCACCTGCCTGGCTTTCTTGTCTCTTGGCAGCTCCGGGACTTTGCAGGTCTTCCATTCCACACAACGGTTTTGGCTGGCAGCGTCGACGTGGGGGCGGTTGGCATTCGCGTTATTGGCGTTGGATGGCTTCTCGCTGCCTTGGCCTTCGCGCTGCTGGCCGCGGCCACGATCCTTCGGGTGGAGTGGTGGCATCAGGCGGCGTACGTCGTCCTGGGCTTTTCGGTGATGCTCTGTGTCTTGGGCTGGCCGCGTGCGTGGATCGGCCTCACCTCTAATATCGTGGTCGCGGTCGTGCTGCTGGCGGCCGGGCGGTTTGGTTGGGCGTAGTCAGCGCATCATCGAGCGTGTCGCGTTGGAGGCACTGCGTCCGTCACCATCTCTCGCACTCACGTGCCGCAGCCGGGATTCTGGCGCGGATCCGATACGACTTCTACGCTCGGGGAGTCGGTGACGGTTCGGCCGGCGTGAAGTCGAGGGTGAACGCGAAGCTGGCGTTCGCCGCACCCGTTTCCGGACCTCGATCAGCGAACGCGCGGGCTAACATCCGTACGACCGGCGTGTACATGCCGGGCGAGAGTGACCCGGTGAATGTCGGGTTGCCGGATTCAGTGCCGGGTCCGAACTCGTTGGGGGGACCAAACCCGAAGATCGCGCCGCCCGGGCCGTTCAAGCCACCGAACGCGTTCGCGGCGATTACGTTACTCGCCTGCGGCACGAGCGTGGACGACGCGGTAAACGTATCGTTGAAGGTGGAGCTGAGCGGCGAGTTGACTTCGAAACGGACTGTGAAATGCGATTGCGCGGAGTAATCGGCCGTGTCGGGCGTAGTAAAGGAAAGGTCTGCTACACCTGCGCCGAACCAGCGCAGTGGATCAGTGGCATAGCTACTCGACAATATTGCGGTCGACGCGCCGGACCTCACGTCGCCGGCCAGCATCGCAACCGACTTCATCGTATCGCTCGGTTGGCCGGATTCGATACGGTCGACGCCGGGCGCCTCCGGATAACTCGAGGCTGCCCGACGAACGGCTGTCATCTGAACGCGGAGCGCGCGACGCATTCGAACGCGGCGAGACGACAACAGCCACAGCATGGCCGTTCCACGCAACGTCGCAACGCCGAAGTAGGCTCGGGCCCCTCCGATAAGCGCGACGAACCGGAAGCGGCTGGCACAAGTCAATCCCGCGAAGCGTCGACGGAACGGAGGGAAGGATTAAGCTGTGTGCGGCGCCGACGCTTCCGGAAAATAGATGTTCGGAGCGTCGGATCGGACGTGTCGGCTACGCGCGCGAGGCCTTGGAAACAGACTGTCTGACGGCCGCTGGAACTTCGATCGCTGACGCCTGACGGCCGCCGCAATCGACCGAGCGTCGCTCATACGGCGTTGCGTCAACGCTTCCGGAAAATAGACCGGTCGGAGCGTCGATTCGGCGTGGTTGGCTAGGCTGGAATGTCGACGTACGACGACGTGGAATGCGGTTCGGGAATGGCAAGTCCCTCTTCGCGCAGGCCCTCGAGATGAAACGCGATCGCATCTCGCATCTCGCGCTGGATCTCCTCCTTGGTACCGGCCGTCGCGATGCAGCCGGGAAGGTCTGGAGAGTACGCGGAATACCCGCTCGGCGTCTCTTCGATCACGATCAAGTACTTCATGACTTCAGCCCCGCTTGCTTCAGGATGCTGTTCAGCGTTCCTGGTGCGAGGTCGTCACCAGGCTTCCCGGCGACCGTCACGAGCCCAGGTTTCGACGCGTGCTTGAACTGTCGATGCGAACCACGCTGACGGACCACGGCCCACCCTTCGTCCTCGCGCATCTTGATCACTTCGCGAACTTCACAATCGAGCGAGCAGCGTCGGCATTTTACCAGCGATCATGCCCGACTTTTTGGCGGTCGACGTTGCGCGGCCGGGGTTGGACCCTGGAGTTCGTCCTGAACGACGAATTCGTACGCCGGAACGGCGCGTTGGAGCGACGGGCGAACACGAGATGGAGCATCGATGACGGTGTCACGGCCAGCAGCGGAACATGACCCGACAAGAACACGCGAAGTCTCTCGTCGAGCGCGACCGCTTGGACGAAATCCGACGGACAAATGACTAACAATTGGTAGCGGCTCGGGTGGCAAGCCATCCATTTCTCGTTTATAAGAGTTCAAGACTCGCCCGACGCCGCGACGCCGTCGGGTGAGTCGACGCCGCCGCGTCACTTGACTCGCGCACTCGAGCGTCGTCAGGAGCCGATCACGATGGTTCGCAAACGACGGGACCTGCTTCGATTGGGGGCTGCGACGCTCGCGATGGCGGCCGGACGCCGTCGGTTGCTGTTTGCGGCTGATCAGGGTGTGCCCGCCGCCGCCGAAGCTCACATCGAGCGGGTTGTCGCGGAGTACTCGGAGCAAGGCAATCATCGGACGGGCACTTCCGTGGATGAATCGTCAGGCGACTGGTTATGTCGCCAGGTGAGCGCCGCAGGACTTGTTCCCGCACGCGAGCCGTTCGAGTTGAATCGGGTCGACTTGCAGACGAACTTCGTCGCCGCCGGTGACCGCCGCATCGACGCCATGCCCGTGTTCGACGGCGGGTTCACCGACCCGCGCGGCATCACCGGGCGTCCGGGCGCGCTCGCCAGCGATCGGGCGATCGCGATTGCAGAGTGCGCGCCGAACACCGCGGGTGCCGGGGCGCTCGGCGAAGCCCGTCGCGCCAACCGGCACGCCGCCATCGTCTGCGTCACCCGCGGGGGCAGACCGGGCCTCTGTCCCAGCAACGCGGATTCATTCCTTGCCCCGTATGGACCGCCGGTTCTCCAGGTCTCCAGTGAACATGGCGCCTGGCTCAACGAGCAGGCCGAGCGCGCCGGTGACATACGCGTCGTCGCGCAGGTGACCCGAACGCGAGTCACGGCGTTCAACGTCACCGCGCAAATCGAGGGACGAGACCCGAGCTTGCGGCCGCTCGTCGTCTCGACACCGCGCAGCGGGTGGTACTCATGCGCGAGCGAACGCGGGGGTGGGATTGCGTGCTGGCTGGAAGTGATGCGGGCACTCGGGGAGACGCGGCCGCTGCACACAACCGTGTTCGTCGCTTTCAGCGGCCACGAAGTCGGTTCGCTGGGAGGTCACGCGTTCATCGAGAAGCGGCCAGCCATCGTTCGAGACGCCGCGGCCTGGATTCACTTCGGCGCAAATATCGGCGCATCCGTCCCTCGGGTCACGCGCCTGGCCGCATCTGACGATGACTTCGACAAGGCGGTCGCGGACGCGATCGCTTCAGCGGGCGCGACCGTTGACCAGCGCAATCCGCGAGGCTCGTTGCCTGGAGGCGAGGCCGAGCTCGTGCATCGGGGCGGCGGCCGCTACGTCGCTCTGACCGGTGGAAATGCACTCTTTCACAATCCCGACGACCGCGGACCACAGGTCGTCAACGTGGCTGCCATCGCGAGGATCGCTGCGGCGTTTGTCTCGATCGTGAAGGCCCTGTCGGCGACTGCCGCGTGACGCGTCCTCGGTTCGCTCACGGCGAGAATCGGGCCTGCTCTCGCGGAACGCGTGCGGATCGCGGCGAGGATCCGCCACCGACGATGGCGAGGCGGCGCATGGGATCGCCACGCGCCGCCTTCGACAGGCGACTACTGCCGGTCCTGGTCCTGGTCGCGATTGAAGTCGAACATGTCGAACAGGTCGCCGACGGCAGGCATGTTGAGCGGCACGTAGGGGTTGTCACGCGTGACGATCGGATTGGGCAGGTTGTCCCGGCTGCGATTCGTGAGTGGCTGGAGGAACCAGTTCCGCTCGACGAATTTCAGTACCGACGCATGGTCGCCGTAACTGTGCACGATCCGCCCACCGCGGGAGTACTTCGAGACCGCGATGAAGGGAATGCGCGGACCATCGCCGAAGAAGTCAATAGGCTGAAAGAACCCGGAGTCCCAGTAACCACCACCTTCGTCAAACGTCACGAAGATCGCCGTGTCGTCGAACAGGCCGGGCTGTGACCTGACCGCGTCGATCACGCGATCGATCAACGCTTCCAGAATGTCGAGCTTCGAGCTCGCCGGGTGCCCGTCGTCGAAGCTGTCGGGCTTGAAGAACGAGACCGCCGGCAGCCGGTCGTGGGCCACGTCGCTGAAGAAGTCGACCGCGTCCTTGATGTGTGCGGCGCGCTGCGCGGGATCGCCCATGATCGACGCGGCGTACTGGAAGGAGTTGCAGATATCGCAGTACCAGTCGCCGCCGGTGCCGATCAGCACGTCCACCGGATCGGTCGAGCCGTTGTCGAAACGCCGTGCGGCGTCGAAGCCACCTCCGTAGTACGCCCATCCGATCCGCTTCTCATTGAGCGCATCCCCGATGGTACGGAGCGCCGACGGCGGCGCCGCGGTCCCTGCGCTGATCGCGGCAGTGTTGATCGCGCCGTTCGAGAGGAACCCCGGCCTGGTGTTGTTGATCATGTAGAAGCGCCCGGGCTGGCAACTCGACGCGGTGAGGTCCGGCCGCCATGGCAGCGTCCGCAGATAGTCGAAGATCGGCTTGATGCCAGGCTGGGTCTCGTCACATTTCGTCCAGCGCGAATCGCGAACGAACCCGGGGTTCGTCGCGCTCTTCGGGGTCGGATCGGCCACCTGCGTGGCCGGCGGCTGCGGCGGGAGCCCGTTGACCGTATCCCATGGCAACGCATCGCCGGTCATCATCATCGTGTGCTGGACGGCGGTGCCGCCCATCACCGGCTGGTGATAGTTGTCGCTCATCGTGTACTCGTCGGCGAGCCGCTTGAACACCGGCGCGTCGCCGCGGAGCACGTTGTAGAACCCCATCGCGTTGCTGCCCGAGTCGTCTCCGCGGGCGATGCCGACGTACGGATAGAGATCGTTGCGGCATCCGGCCGGATCGGTGGCGGTCGCATGTGCAATATCGCAATCGGACTGCTGCCACATGTGGAAGAACCGGTGGACCATGTCGCCGCTGTAGGCGTCGTACGGCAGATCGCGGCCGACGATCGGAAACACGGTGTTGGGCAGCGCATCGAGGTTCTCGACCCGCGTGTCCGGCTGCTGACATGAGGACGGTGGTTCTGTCGGATCGGCTGTGCAATTGGTGAGACCCGTCGCGCCGGTCGTCAGCAGCCGCAGATCCTTCTTCTTCTCGAACACCGGTGAGATCTGGTGCAGCTGGTCGAACGAAAACGTGCTCGCGTCGAACGGCGGCGCCGCAGGCGCCGGATCCTTCTGGAGCTGCGCACGCGTGACCGGCTGCGGCGGCGCCGAGCCCGCTTCAGGCGTCGGCAGGAACGGGCTGTACGCCACCTTGCCTGGCGAAATCAACGTGTTGGTGTCGATGAAGTACCGGACCGGGTTGATCGTCGTCAGTCGAAACTGGGTAGCAGCGGCGCTGTTCGGACCAGGCGACCCATCGGCGCGGACGATGCCACGAGACAGAAGGTTCGATACGTGCTGGCCATGCTTCGGCTGATAGGTGCCATACACGTTATCGAAGGTCCGGTTCTCGCCAATGATCACGACGACGTGCTTGATCGGCGTGGCGGTGCGGACGCCGCCTCCGTCGCCTTCGTGTGACTCCTGATCGCTCGCGGTCCGCTGCGCTGCCGACGTCCGTGCCAGTCCGGTGGGCCCACTCGCCATCGCCGCAAGCGCAATCGCAGCGAAGGACTTCCTCCTCCATGCCTGCATTGCTGCCTCCTTTCCGCAAAGTCGTGGAGGCTAGCAACAGGTTGTGTCGGCGTTGATCCCAGGGCATGACGCCCGTGTGACATGTGGTCGCCACGACAGCGCGCCAACGATCTTTTTACGGAGAACTTTCAACTCGACTATGCGCGCAACGATGGATTCACCGGCGGCGTGGATCGCGGACGACCTCATGCGTGCATCAGCATCGACTCGCAGCCGTCGCGCTACCGCGGTGAGGAGGACGTGCCTGCTGCCGCCGCCGACCGCTGGCGCGCCGTGACGAGGATGGCGGCGCCGACCAGATTCGTCGCGACGATCATCAGCGTGATCTTGAGCGCGAACGTCGACACGCTTTCGACCTTGATGATTGGAAACACCGACAGCACCACGTAGAGCACGGTCATCAGCAAGCCGGAGAGCGATGCGATGCGCAACCAGATCGGGGGTCGCGGCCCGACGCCGCGCAGGCCGAACAGCGGGATCGCAAACATCACCACATAGGTGAGCGCGTAGAAAATCCCGCTCGCGTTGAACAGCAGTTGAAAGGCCTCGGCATGGCCGACGCCGATCAGGCTCAGCGAGGCGATCCCGAACGACGCGATGCCGACGAGGATGATCGAGTTCACCGGGGTCTTGTAGGTCGGGTGGAGGCGGCTGAACCACGCCGGCAGCATCTGGTCCCACCCTGCAACCATCGGCAGCCGGGCGACCGCGGTGAATGCAACGCTCGCCTGCCCCACCCGCATCGCCAGCGTCATCAGGATCGCAATCGTCACGATCGGTGTCGCCATGCCGAACGGTCCGTAGCCGATGCGCAGCACCTGCGCAACCGGGCCGATCAAGTCGATGCTCTCGTTCGGAACGTAGGCAACCACCGTGCTCGTACCCAGGACGAACATCAGCGCGATGACCGGCGCGGCGATGAACACCGAGCGGGTCACGGATCGGGCAGGCGCCTTCGTCTCGCCCGCCAGGATGGCCATGTACTCGAAGCCGCCCAGCGCACCGAAGCCCATCTTCCCGAGGATGTTCAGATTGTAGAGCGAGAGCTCCGGAAGGCTGGTGCGGAACGGATGGTACGCCGCCAGTGTTCCGGCGAGCAGGCCGACCACCGGCAGCAGTACCACCGCGCTGAAGATCGTGATCATGAAGATGCCGCCGGTGTTGTGCACCCACTTGCCCACCGACAGGCCGATGGTCGACGTGATCACCATCAGCGACAGAATCACCGCGGACGAGATCGCCACGAACCCGCCGCTGCCGGTCATCCACGCCGCGCTCGGCCCGATCGCGTACGAAAGGTAGGTGGCGCACTGAAGGCCGATCTCCGACGTGAACACGATCACGTACAGCCAGAGGTTCCACGCGAGCAGGAAGCCCACCGTCTGG
>DATFWL010000069.1:0-2301 GCA_035259385.1 Vicinamibacterales bacterium
GGTGTCCATCGCGGCATTCGGCGCCACGCGATCTTGGCCGCGCCGACCGATCAGCCGGGTCTCCAGACAAAGCTGGCCGTCGATGTCGTGGTGCGAATTCTAGAAAAGAAGGACTACCCCAAGCACTTCAGCGCGCCCGTGTTCCTCGTCGATGGCAGCAGCGTCGCCCGATTCGACGTCGACTCTAGCCTCGCACCGCCCGGGTTCCGTCGGATCTTCAGCACGACGAACTGAAGATATATGGCTTCTCATCCTGCCGAGCGCGAGGTGGCGCGCGAGCAACCCGGAACACGCTACCCGTGGGTCCTCGGCCTTCTCATCGTCGTCGGTGTCATCGCATCGCTGTCGGTCAGCTACGCGCTCTACCGGAGTGCCGAGCGGGAGTGGATCGCGCGGTCGGAATCCGATGCACAGCGCCTTTCCACAATGCTGCTTGGTTGGATCGACGACAGCTACGCGCCGCTTTCGGGCCTGGCCGCATTGGTGGAGACCTCTCGCGTGACAGACTCGGCGGCGTTCCTCAATGCTTTCGATGGCATGGAGTCACGGGCGACGGCCGTTCTTCTCGGCGCGGTGGCGATGCTCCAGCGGGACGGCAGGGACAGATGGGTGCTCACCATCTCGTCGGGAAATTTTGACTTCCTGGAGCACGATGCGGCGCACGGCTTCGTCGACCTCCAGCCAGCCATGGCAATGGCGCTGGCGCGGCGCAACCAGTTTGTGCTCGGCCCGCCCGTACCCTCGAGGGGTCGCACCCTCATCTCGCCGGTGTTGATCGCCATCAGCAACGTGAAGACACCGACGCTGCTCGTCGGGGCGCTCGAGTACGAGACGTTGGAGAGCGCTCTGCGCGGGACTCCTATGCCAAAAGGCTTCTATCTGACATTGAGGGGCAAGTTCGCGGATGCGCCGGAGATCCGGCCGATCATCGCGACCCACGCTGACCGGCCGCCGGTGGAGGAGCTGGTGACTCGGGCGTCGACGGCAGGTGCCGATCTGGAGATCGTCTGGGGCGTGACGAGGGAATACGCGAACGGGCCCGCCTATGCGCTCGCGGCGATGACACTGGTCGGCGGCACCACGGCGACCGTGCTGATTGCGTCGTTCATTGCCAGTCTGATCGAGCGAAATCGCGTGATCAACGCCGAAGTGCAGGTGGCGACCGCCGCGCTACGAGACAAGAACGTGGAGCTGGCCCGCGCCCACGAACTCGTGCGGCATGCCTTCGGGCGTTATGTATCCGAGGAAGTGGCCGAGAGTCTGCTGCGCGCGCCAGAGGGTTTGGATCTCGGAGGCGAGGAGCGTGAGGCGAGCATTCTTCTGTCCGATCTGCGCGGGTTCACGGCCATGGCGGCGCGCCTTGATCCCCACGAGGTCATGGACGTGCTCAATCTGTACCTCGAGACGATGGTCGATGTCATTGAGCGGCACCAGGGCACGATCGACGAGATCATCGGCGACGGCATCCTCGTGATCTTTGGCGCGCCGATCGCGTTCGAGGATCACGCCGACAAGGCCGTCGCGTGTGGACTTGCCATGCAGCTTGCGATGACCGATGTCAACCGCCGTCTCGTCGCCAACGAGGGCGCCGACGTGGAGATGGGGATCGGAGTGCACACGGGGCGGGTTATCGTCGGGAATATCGGGTCGCTGCGCCGCACGAAATACGCGGCGGTCGGAGCGAACGTAAACCTCGTGGGGCGCATCCAATCCTTCGCCACCGGCGGCCAGCTTCTCATTTCCGAGGACACGCGTCGGACGGTGAAGTCGTGGCTGCGGATCGATAGAGAGTACGCGGTCGAACCGAAGGGCGTGTCGGGGAGTCTTCAGTTGTACGACATTGGTGCGATCGGCCCCCCCTTTGGGCTTTCGCTGCCTCCGCGAACACTGCCGTTACGCCCGCTGCCGACACCGCTGCGGATTCGCTTCACGGTATTAGAGGAGAAATTCGTAGGACGCACCTTGCACGAGGGAAAACTCACCTCGCTATGCGAGGTTGCCGCAGTGATGGAGTCAGAGCCGACGCCCGTGATCTTGAGCAATCTGCAGATCACTGTCGTCGCCACGCTGCTCGGCAATCCACCGGGCGAGATCTATGGCAAGGCCGTCGAGTCCGTCGCGGGAACACCGGCGCGGGTGAAGATTCGGTTTTCGTCCGTGACGCCCGAACTCAAGAGCTGGATGAGAAGCTCAGCATGTGTGGTCCGAGATGCAAATGCTGGCTAGGCGGCGTCAACCAATGTGCCGGGCGAGTGATACTGGACCTGACCGCTGCTGACGCTGCCATTTGCTGCTTCGCGT
>DATFWL010000070.1:0-3445 GCA_035259385.1 Vicinamibacterales bacterium
GGGCGCCCAGTGGCTATTCCTGACAACGTCCGACTGTACTTCGCGTCCAGTTTTCAGCATTCCGGCGTCGCCGGATTATTGACGCGGCCCGGAGCTGCGGGCATGTGCGAAAGCCCGACACAGGGCAATGGCTGGGCACCGACCCTTCGCGCCCTGCTCGTCGCTCTTGATGAGTGGGCGGACCAAGGCATCGCGCCACCCCCGAACAATTATCCGAGGCTTGAGGAGGGAACACTCGTCTCAGTCGACGAGGCGCGAGCCGCGTTTCCGAAGATTCCGGGCGTGAGATTTCCAGTCGCGCTCAATGAACTCTACCTGCCCGATTTCGGGCCTGACTTCGGATCGACGGGAGGGCGCCTCACGAAGCTGCCACCCATCTTCGGTGCGCGGTACCGCCAGTTCGTCCCGAAGCCCGATCGGGACGGCCTGGATATCGCTGGGATTCGACCAGTGGAAGTGGCGGCGCCGATCGCCACAGTGACGGGGTGGAACATGCGAGCCGTAGGGCATCGGCCGACCGATCTCTGCGCAACGAACGGCTCTTTCATTCCATTCGCGAAGACGAGGGCCGATCGGCAGGCAAACAATGACACTCGCCCCTCGCTTGAAGAGCGCTATGGCAACCGGACCGGATTCGTCAGGGCCGTCGACGAGGCGACACGTAGGCTCGTCAAAGAACGTTTCCTGCTGCAGGAAGACGCCGATCGTTACGTTCAAGCCGCACGCGAGAGCGACGAGTCATACCAGACACAGGCGCGGTGAGACGGCACGGGTGGGTCGATTCAACTCCGATCCCGGATGCGAACGGCGAGGCTGGTCGGTAGCCTGGCACGAGAGGAACCTGAGATGCTTCGCACGGCGGGCGGGCCCCGAAATGTCATGAGGGCGCTTTACACGGTGGCTCAACGAAATCTTCCCGATTCGGAACGTCCATTTACCGCGAGAGGTTTGAGGCTGGATTCCCGTCGCGGGTTCAGCGCATGCCAGGTGTCGAATGGACCGGGTTGCCTAGACGATTCCAAGTCAGCAGCGTTCGTTACGAAGCGAGAAAGCATGCTCGCCGCACGCTGAGCGCGACGGACAAAGTAGGAGAGAGAACAACATGGGAGCAACAACCGGCCGTGGTCGCCGTAGCGATCCCATTATTGGCTGCAGTTTTCGCGTGGCCGCACCTTGCATGTGTGCCGAGTGTGATGCAAACAAGGCAGTGAAGTTTACCGGAACGGCGACACGGGTCGAATGGTCAACTCCACACGTGGATTCGCATTAGCGTGAAGAACCCGAATGGAACGGTAAACGAGAGGACAATCGAAAACGGACCACCGAATACCACATTTAAGCGAGGCATTACGAAGCAATCTCTCGCTCAGATGTAGATCGCGGTGGATGGGTGTCACCGCACGGTCGGCGGCCATAAGGCCAATGCTATGTGATTTAGCGTTATCTAACGGGCGCAAGCTGTTCGTGGGTTCGTCTCGTACTGGAGCTTCGCGACGGAAGGGACCCGACGAAGCGGCGATGAGTGGACAGCGAGACCATGGTGAAAGGATGGTTCTGGCATTAGACGTAGCGTTGCGACACGAGTGTCGGGCGGCCACGTGAAGTGTTCGATGTCTGACGCATCTTCGCAAACACGCAGGCCGCTGCAATCAATCGCTGTGCCAGTGCAAGGAGGGTGAGATGATTTGGCGACATCTCGCATCAAAAGGTATTTTGTTAGCCGCCGCGACCGCTGTCGCGCTAAGGCCCACGCCCGTCGCAGGCCAAGCCTCGTCGTCCGAGCCCAACACTGTGTCGTCGGGCCAGAGGCCTTCCCCGGGTAAGACGTGGGAGCCGCCACACACACCGTGGGGTGATCCCGATATCCAAGGCATTTGGGATTACCGGACCATTACGCCGATGCAACGACCGACGAGATTTGCGGGGAAGGAGTTCCTCACGGATGCCGAAGCGCTCGAACTAGAGCAACAGAGTGCTGACGATGATGCTGAGCATCCTCCTAAGCCAACCGACCTTAAGGGCGTCCCTTACAATCAGTTTTGGATGGACCGGGGAACGAGGGTCGTAGGGACTAAGCGCTCGTCGTTGATAGTCGACCCGCCGGACGGCAGAATTCCCGCCTTAACGCCGGAAGCGAAAAAGAGACAAACTGACCTAGCAGGGTGCTGAAAAAGTGACTCGCGGGGGATCGACATTGTGATCGTCCCGTACTACCATGCTCGCACCACCTCTGAAAGGAGTCAGCGCGTGCGTGGATCCGACGAACAGACCAAGGACATGTTCAGTTATCTCTCACCCGAGGCGCGCGTTCGCGCCGATCATCCGTT
Source organism: Vicinamibacterales bacterium (assembly GCA_035259385.1). GTDB lineage: Bacteria > Acidobacteriota > Vicinamibacteria > Vicinamibacterales > CAVVIG01 > QHWK01. The sequence continues at coordinate 2,328 of DATFWL010000070.1, forward strand.
GCGGGCGATTCGCCAGCTGAGCGATGAGGTGCTGAAGCGCTTGTCGCCGCGATTCGCGCGTATGTACTCCGATATAGGTCGGCCATCGATTCCGCCGGAGCAGCTGTTGCGGGCGTTGCTGCTGCAGGCGCTGTATACGATTCGCAGCGAGCGTCTCTTGATGGAGGAGATCGACTACAGCATTCTGTTTCGGTGGTTTGTTGGGCTCAGCCTGGACGAAGAAATCTGGTCGCCGACGGTATTCAGTAAGAATCGCGACCGGCTGCTGCGCGGAGACGTGGCGAGCGCGTTCTTCGATGCCGTGGTCGATCACGCGCGGGCGGCGGGCCTGCTGTCGGACGAGCACTTCACCGTGGACGGCACGATGCTCGAAGCATGGGCGAGTCTGAAGAGTTTTCGTCGCAAGGACGGCGGGCCAGCCGCGCCGCCCGATGACCCGGGGAATCCGACGGTCAATTTCCATGGAGAAACGCGCACGAATGACACGCACGCATCGACGACCGACCCCGATGCGCAGCTGTATCGGAAAGGCAAGGGCAAGGAAGCCAAATTGGCATATCTGGGGCACGTGCTGCTCGACAACCGGCATGGCCTCGTGGCCAACGTCTGTGTAACGGCCGCGACGGGCACGGCGGAACGTGAGGCGGCCCTCGAGTTGCTGACGACCGCGCCGCGTGCCAAGACGGTCGGCGGCGACAAGAACTTCGATGTCGCGGCGTTTGTGGCGAACGTCCGCGCGCTGGAAATTACCCCGCATGTGGCGCAGAAGGCTGCCAGTGCGATCGACGGCCGCACCACCGGGCAGCCCGGTTATGCGGTCAGCCAACGGAAACGCAAGCTGGTCGAACAAGTCTTTGGCTGGATGAAAACCGTCGGCGGTCTGCGCAAGCTGCGGCATCGCGGCGGTGAACTGATCGACTGGATTGTGACGTTCACGGCCGCCGCGTACAACCTGATCCGGCTGCGCACGCTGCTCGCGAGGGCGTAGTGTCGACAGCCGAAGGATTCGGTCGCCTGCAGATGCACGAACGGCAGATATCCGCGCAGAAATCATCGTAGTAACAGTGAATCGCATACCCAGAATGGCACCGCGAGTCACTTTTTCATCGTCCTGCTAG
>DATFWL010000071.1:0-11646 GCA_035259385.1 Vicinamibacterales bacterium
CCGTTCGCGGCCACCCGCGAGCGAACTAATTTTGCAACCTGCTCTAAGAATTCAGAGTGCGTTGCAAAATTAGCTCAAGGCCGGGTCCTGTCCGCGAACAGCCCCACCGGGTGCTCGCCAGAAAAGCACTGGTCACGGCCCACGGCTCCGCGCCCGGCGGGGCGGCCCCGTTCGCGGCCACCCGCGAGCGAGCTAATTTTGCAACCTGCTCTTAGGAATTTGGAATGTGGAATTTAGAATGCGTGACACGCTGTCACACTATCGAAGGACGTCCCGTTCTCACGTATGTTTTCGTGTCTTCGTGGGGCCGCGGCACGCGTTGCAGCCGTGATCCGCATTCCAAATTCCACATTCCAAATTCTTAATTCTCGATCCCGTACTCCCTCAGCTTTCCGGTGAACACCTTGTAGCTGACCTGCAGGATCTCGGCGGCGCGTCCCTTGTTGCCGGCGGCTTCCTTCAAAGCCTGTTCGATCTTGCGGCGCTCCACTTCCGCGACGGTTCGCTTGGTGGCATCGGTGAGCGTGCCCGAGAGATCGATCTTGGCCCACGGGCTCTCGTCTTCGGGCGGCGGCGCTGCCGTCGGGCCGCGGAACGACAGGTTCAGATGCCGCGGCAGGATCGTGTCGCCGTCGGTGAGGATCGCCGCCCGCTCGATGCAGTTCTGCAGCTCGCGGACGTTGCCGGGCCACGCGTACGAGCGCAGGTCCTGCTCGGCCCCCGGCGACAGCGCCAGCGGACGCTTGTTCATATCGCGGCAGAAACGGTCGATGAAGAACCGGGCCAGCGTCACGATGTCGTCCGGCCGATCGCGCAGCGGCGGGATGACGATCGGGAACACCGACAACCGGAAGTAGAGATCCTCGCGGTATTGCCTGGCGGCGACCGCCGCCTTCAGGTTGCGGTTGGTCGCCGCGACGACGCGGACGTCGACCTGCAGCGGCACGGTGCCGCCAACCCGCTCGAACCGCTTCTCTTCGAGCGCGCGCAGGATCTTCGCCTGGAGCGCCAGTGGCAGATCGCCGATCTCGTCGAGGAAGAGCGTGCCGCGGTGCGCCAGCTCGAATTTGCCGGGCTTGCGGTTCTGCGCGCCGGTGAAGGCGCCCTTCTCGTGGCCGAACAATTCCGTCTCGAGCAGCGTCTCGGGGATCGCCGCACAGTTGATGGCGACAAACGGCCCGTCGGCGCGCGGGCTGAGCGCGTGCAGCGCGCGCGCGAACAGTTCCTTTCCGGTGCCGCTCTCTCCTTCGAGCAGCACGGTGGTGTCGGTTGCCGCCGCACGATGGAGCGCCACCGACACCTGCTTCAGCTTCGAATCGTCGCCGACGATCTGCGGGGCACCGCGGCGCTGGGCGAGCTCCGCCTTCAGAATCAGGTTTTCGTTGGCAAGCCGGCGCTGCGCCAGCGCCCGCTCGACGAGCAGCAGCAGGTGATCGGGATCGACCGGCTTGGCGAGAAAGTCGAGCGCGCCTTCCTTCATCGCGGCGACGGCGTCCTGGATGCTGCCGAACGCGGTCATGACGATGACCGGCAGCTCGGGATCCTGGTCCTTCGCCGCGCGCAGCACGCCGAAGCCGTCGCCGTTGGTCAGCCGCAGGTCGGAGAGCACGAGCGCGGGATGATTCGCAAGCAGCGCGCGTTCGGCCTCGGGTTGATCGCACGCTTCGACCACGAGGTGCCCCTGCGCCTCGAGGGCGTGGCGCAGCATCGTGCGCAGCGAATCCTTGTCCTCGACGATCAGGATCGGCGGATCGGCAGGTTGGCGAGTGCGCGCGTTCACTCTAGCGAAGCCAGCCCGGGGGAACGCCGGCGCGCCGCGCTTCTTCCTGCAGGTCGGCGATCGCTTTGTTGTCGTCGATCACCGCCTTCTTCAAGCGCTCGAGCTCGGCCAGCGACTTGTTGCGCTCCTGCTCGATCCGGCTGCGCTGAGCCGGATCGTCACGGTTGACGAAGTCGGTGGTGAGCGCGTTGATCTTCACCTGCAACGCGTCCGCGAACGATTGATCGTGCTCGAGCTGCTGCTGCAATTCCTTGAGCTTGCGCGACCAGTAGGCCTGATCCTTCTTCTCACCCTTGTCGCCCGTGTCTTTGTCCGCGGCGTCTGTTTTCTGTGGCCCGGCAGCAGTGGCGTCGCCGGAAACCTTTGCGTCGTTCGGGGCGGTGGGCGGCGGGGGCACGGGCGCGCCGGGAGGAACCGGCGTGAGATCCTTGTTCGTGTATACCTTCGCTGGCTGCGGGATCGTTTTGCGCCGCTCTTCTTCCTTCTTCGCGATATCGGCAAGCGACTGCGCGCGGAGCATCGGGCCGCCCTGCGACCACACCAGGCCGGCGACCAGAGTGAGCGCGAGGGAGCGGAGATACGCGGCGTTCATGAAGCAGTGACCAGATCGTTTATCGGCCGATCCTTGCCTGAAGTTTAAGCGCCTCATCGCACTTCGCGCCACGAGAGCGTTCGCGGCGTGGATCCCTTATTGTAGTCGGTGTCGTCGTGCGCAGCGGTTAGTTCGACGACGCTGTGAGCGTGATGAGGTCCGAACGCCTCGGCGCGCAGCGCGATCGCGTCGCTGCCCAGCGGATGCGCGGCGACCATCAGCGCGACATACCACGGTACGCCGACAGCAGCCTCCGGCAGCAGGTCGCGGAGCCGGCCGTACGCATACAGGTGCCACCGGGGATTCTTCGTGCCCCAGGGCCGGTCGGGAGTGACCGCGTCGAGCTCTGCGTCGGTGCATGGGGTGCGTTTGTGACAGGCGGCCGCGTCGACCAGTGTTCCGACGTCGATCTCGGTCCCGTCGTCCAACCGGCGGCCGCCGGCGGCCGGGCCGTCCGTGAACGACGACACGATCGAGCCCGCAGCCAGCGCGTCCCAATCCGCCACCGCCGCGACGTCGATCATCCCGCGCTCGAGGATCGCGTCGGCCGCGTACAACGCGGCGCGCTGAGCGGTGAAATTCGCCGCGGTCATGACCTCAGCCGACGACGCAAGCAGCAGCGCGACGCTCAGCGACGTCAGCAGCGACAGCGCCATGATCACCATGACGAGCGCGGCGCCGTTGTCACGCGCGAGGCGCACCGTCATCGGTCCTCGACCATGCTGCGGGGCGATACGACGAACCGAATCTCCTGGTCCGGAACCCAGCTCTGGACCGACGTCGCAATGCCGGCGTTGCGGAACAGCGGGCCGGCCGGACCACGCAGCGAGTCGAGCGCCGCCTCGACCCGCAGCACGACTCCCACGCTGCGGATGCGGCGGAGATCGGCGTCCCATCGCGATTCGGCGGCGACATCCGGCAGCCATGGGCCATCGGTCAACTCGGAAGCGACAATCGGCGACCCCGATCGTCCGCTGTAGTCGAACGTCACGGCAGCAACATGATCGAGAACCGGCGCATCGGGGTTCGAGGTGCCATCCGCCTGCATCAACTGGGAGCTGTGCGAGACGGGATCCGTTCTCAGATAGTAGGTGTGCACGCGCACCTCTACGACGGACGCGCCGTTCGGGTACGCATTCGCCGATTCGACAGGCGCAACCGTCAGCTGCCACGAGCCGTCGTCCACATCGGTCACGACGAACATGTCGAACGCCCCCGCCGCGTCGTAAACCATCACCGTCGTCCCTGGAGCGAAGCCGCACGCGTTGATGCCGTCGGCGCAGCCTGGCGTCGGCATCAGCGTCATCGTCGTCTCGCCGACCGCGAGATCCGCGGCAAGCGTGGTCTCGGCCGCCGTGGCCGGGACGCTGACGACGGTGATCGTGTCGGTCTTGAATGATCCCGGCGGATCGTTTCGGCTCACGCCGCGGCGAAACGGCATCACCGGCGGGATCGCGTCGCCGAGCGGGCCGGGTTGACCTCCGACATGGGTTCCGGCGCCGGCCGCGAGCAGGCTGCGCGTCAACGTGTCGGCGCCGACGCGCAGCCGCTGCTGCACGTCTACCGCCTCCGGCTGCGTGGCGAACGCGCCGCGAGCCGGATTGACGATCGCGGCGACCGCGGCGGCGACCGTCAACGTGAGTGCGAGGGCCACCGTGAGTTCGACCACCGAGAAACCGTCGCGGCCGGGGCGCATGTCACGATGCCTTCCGACGAACCGTGACGAGGTGCGCGCCCGCGGACGGACGGGCCGGCTGCGCGGACGTACGCTGGTCAGCCGGAATGACGATGACCTGAATCACGAACGCACTGGACGGCGCGGAGGACAGCGCGTCGATCGACCACCGTCGGACGAATCCGCCGACGATGTCGAAGCTGCCGTCGACGTCGGACGCGAGCGCGCCGGGCGGTGACTCCGCGAGGCTGACGTCGCTCGCCGCGCGCGTGATCAGCTCCTCGATCTTGTCCTGCGCGAGGATCGTGGCACGGGTGATGGCGGCGGCGCGGCGAGCGGTCTGTGCGGCGGCGCCGTACACCTGCGCGACGAACGCCAGCGCGACGACCAGGCATGTCGTCGCGACGAGCACCTCGAGCAGCGTGCATCCGTACTCCGACGGGTCGGGCGGGTCAGGCAGGTCGGACGGGTCGGGCGGGTCGGGCGGGTCGGGCAGGCCTCGCAGGTCGGGCGGGTCAGGCCGGTCGGGCAGGTCGGACGTGTTGGACATGCCCTCTCTGTTGTGCAACCGACGGTCCACCGAATGGCTGCGAGCCGCTTCGAGGATTTGCCAGGAAAGCGCCGCGATCGACGAGAACGGGCCGACGGACGTTTGCAGAAATCACAAAGAGGCGCCCGTCATGGATCGCAGATTCTGAAGGCCGTCCCCGACGAACCCCCAATTCAAGACCAGCTCTTAACTGATCTGATCTACGGCTGCGCCGAGGCGAGCGCCTCGATGTGAGCGCGGAGCCTCGACGCGTCGGGAGCCGACGGACGCATCTCGAGGTAGCGGCGGTACTCGCGCACCGCATCCGGCGCCTGCCCAAGTTGCTCGAGGCTGACAGCGTATGCGCGGTGCGGACTCGCATCGGCCGGGGCAAGGGCGATCGCGCGTTCGAACTCAGGGAGCGCCGCGTCGTGGTCCCCATTTTTCTGCAGCGCCAGCGCCAGCGTGTACCGCGTGGCGTAATCCTCGGGCAGCAGTCGCGCCGCCTCGCGATACTGCTCCTCGGCCTGACTGGCGTGCCCGAGCGTGGCAGCCGTCCGAGCCAGGTTGGCGTGATACTTCGCGTCGTCCGGCGCCAGCGCGACTGCGCGCTCGAAGCGAGGCAGGGCCTCTTCCGGTCGATTCAGCTGCGCGAGCGTCTGACCGAGCTTGTTCAGGATCTCCGGGTTGTCAGGCGTGTTGGTCAGCGCCTGCTCGTACAAGGCCCGCACCGCTTCGAGCGACGCGCGAACGTCCGGGGTGAGCTCTTTCGGCCTGGCCTCGTCGATCGGCTCGGCTCCTTCACCTTCCGAACGATCCGGCACCGCGACTGCGCTGGATGGAGAGGCGGCTGCTGGTGCTGCGACTCTCGTCGCGCTCGCGGCCGGCCGCGCCTGGTCGTCTGGAGCAGTCGGCCACGTGGTCCAGATGACGCCGACGAGCGATACGACGAGCACCGCGATGCCAACGGCGAGAGCGGTCACCTGACCGCTCGACAGGTCGAGCGATTCCCAGATTGGCGGGCGAGGCTGGACGTCGGGTTGTGGCAGTGGTGCAAAACAGCGAAGGCAGTGTGGTCGACCCGCCTTGATGCGCGTTCCGCACGCGGGACACACGACGAACCCAGACACCTATCTCACCTCCTGAATCTGCACGTATCGCGTGCGATCATTATCGGCGGATCGATGCTGCGATTCATGTGACCGTCGTGGAGGCATCGCTGAACTCGGCGCGCCAAGGATTTGACAGCACGCGGACGGAACCGTAACCACGCGTGCCGAAACGGATCAGTGCCAATTCGGACGCTGTAGGAAAAAAGTCGATAACTCGCTGTCGCCGCATCGGATACCTTCCGTTCTGCGCACGCGCTCGAATGGCACTCCGGTTGCTCGAACCTGACCTGTCACATGCGCGCTCGCCGATTGACAGATTCACTGCACGGTTTTTCTCTCGTCGAGATCCTGGTCGTGGTGGGACTGATCGGCGTGGTGTCGGCGATCGCGGCGCCGATGGTCGGGAACGCGCTTGGATTCTTCCGATTGAGCGGTGATGCCCGCAGCACCGCCAACTCGATCGCGCTCGCGAAAATGCGCGCGTCCTCGGTGTTCGGACGCGAGCGGCTGTACGCGGATCTCTCGACGAACCAGTTTCACCTGGAGACCTTCGACAAGGCGACGTCGACGTGGGTCGTCGACGGCGGCACGGTAACGCTGTCGCAGCGCGTGCGCTTCGGGTTCGCGCCGGTGGGCACGCCGCCGCCCAACTCGACGCCGGCGATCAACCAGGCGCCGCTGTGCAAGAACAACGCGGTGCCGCCGGCGGACGTCGCCAACACCGCCTGCATCATCTTCAACTCGCGCGGCACGCCGATTGACTCGACCGGCGCGCCAAACGGCCTCGGAACGCTCTACCTCACGGACGGCAGCGCGGTCTACGGTGTCGCGGTGTCGGCCACGGGCATGGCGCGCACCTGGCGCACCGTTGCCAGCGCGTCACCCACGTGGACAGCGGAATGAGGACGGGACGCGCGCGGCTCCGGCGATTCAGCGACGAACGGGGCACGACCCTCATCGAGACGACGATCGCGTGCGGCATTCTGCTGGTGATGCTGGCCGGCCTGCTGTCCATGGGAACGCTCGCCACGATGCACACGGAGAATCAAGGGCACCTGACGCCTCGCACGACCGAGTACAGCCAGGACAAGATGGAGCAACTCCTCTCGCTGGCGTACGGCAACACGAGCAGCAACACAGTCGTTTTCCCCACCGCCAACGGCGGCGGCAGCGGTCTGGCGGTCGGCGGGAGCGCCAACCCGGCGGCGCCGGCCAACAACTACGTCGACTGGCTCGCCCAGGACGGCAGTCTCCTCGGCGGCGGCACCGCGCCGCCGGCGACGTGGTTCTACGAACGGGTGTGGCAGGTGACGTGCGCCTCCGCCGCCTACGTGCCGCCGCAGCCATGTGCCGACAACCCGGCGGCCGGGATCAAACAGATCGTGGTCCAGGTGATCGTGCGTTCGTCGGTCGGCGGGTTCATGCTCCCGCGGTCGACGGTGATGGCGCTCAAGGCTGCCCAGTTCTAGTCATGGCGGCCAGGCTCAGATCGGAAGCCGGTTTCACGCTCGTAGAACTGCTGATCGCCACCGCGCTGCTGCTCACCATCTCGGGCATCGTCACGAGCGCGCTGATGCAGATGTCGAAACATCAGCAGACGATCTGGAACCGGACCGAGATGCACAGCGGCGTACGCGGCGCCACCGAGCTGCTGCAGCAGGAGGTCGGGCAGGCCGGACGCGTCACGTTGCCCGGACCAGTCACGCTCACGGTGCCGATCGTCACCCCAGCGGGCACGTTCTGCACGCCGGGCGTCCCGGTGACGGCAACGGTCAACTCGACGACCGGCATGTTCGTCGGCGAGTGGTTGACAACGCTCGACGGCGACGCCGCCGAGACCGTCCAGGTCGTATCGATCCCGTCGGCGACAACGTTCACAGCGTGCTTCACCCGGTCGCACCCCGACCCCCTCAACCCCAACCCCGTCACCACGGTGAGTTTCAGGGCGCTCGGCGGCTTCGCGACCGGCATCATCGCTCCATCGTTTCCCGGCGGGTCGACGGCGAACCGCCTCAAGATGTACGGCGACATCAACGGCGACGGGACGATGGTGTACATCGAGTACTACTGCGACAACGGCGACCTCGGCACCGACGGTTCCTTCAACCTGTATCGCAACGTCGTCCAGCCGTTCGTTCCGTTCGGCGCGCCGGCGGCGGTGAAGCCGCCCGTCGACAGCTCGATGGTGCTGTTGAGCAACGTCCACCCGAATCCTCCCGACGCCGGCGGCGTGGCGCGGCCCTGCTTTCTGTACCAGGAGCCGGTGCCGCCGAGCGTGCCAGGCATGGTCCTCGACGTCGCCGTGACGCTGACCGTGTGGTCGCAGGGGCTCGACCCGATCACCAAGCAGATCCAGACGGAAACCAAGGCGCTCCTGAACGTATCGCCGCGCAACGTGTTCTTCACCTGGGAATTCGCCGGGTTGGGCTACATGAACCGCGTTCAGCCGACGCCGCCGGCGATCGCGGCGCTGTTGCCCTGACTGGGACATCGACCGATGAACAACCACAACGAACGCGGAATCGCACTCGTCCTCGCGCTCTTCCTGATGTCGGCGCTCTCGGTGATCGGCGCGTCGCTGATGTTCCTGTCGCAGACCGAAACCTACGCGAGCATGAACTATCGGATGATGTCGCAGGCGCGGTATGCGGCCGAGGCGGGCGTGCACAAGGCGTCGAACTTCCTCCTCGATGCCACGCAGAACCTGCCGCCGACGGCGGCCGACCTCCTGAACCCGGCGCTCTGCAACCGGAACGTGTCGCCGGTCACCTGCAACAACCAGGAGGTGATTCTCTCCGCGTCGACGTCCAAGGCGTCGAATTACCCGGTGCCGGTGGTGCAGACTGCCTACAACAACGCGGCGAAAGGCACGCTGGTGTCCGGCAACCTGTCGCTCACCTACGGCACCTATGCGCGGTTGATCGCGCTGCAGACGTTCCAGTCGTACGGTGGCGGACAAGCCGTGGCCGAAACCTGGGAAGTCGTCGCCGACGGCGGCATCTCCAGCTCGCCCAAGGCGACGGTTGAAATCGACGCGCTGATCGAGACGCCGAGGGTTCCCGCCAGCTCGTACGCTGCGTTCGGCACCGACACGATGTGCGGCGCGCTCTCGTTCGGCGGCACCGTCGACGTCAAGAGCTACGACTCGAGCCTGCTGAGCGGCACCACCGTCCCGGACGCCACGCACGGAGCCATGACCGACGCCGGCGGCGACGTCGGCACGAACGGCAATCTCGACATCACCGGGCATGCAGACGTCGGAGGAAAGCTGTACACGCCTCGCACCGGCGTCGGCGCGTGCACCAACGGCGCCGACGGCGCCATCGACGGACTGACCGAAGGCGGCAGCGCGACGGTGACCGGCGGCATGGTCAAGCTGCCGACGGCGCTCGTGTATCCGACGCCGTCTCTCCCTGCCCCATCGGCGATGCCCGACGCGAACATCTCCACTGTGGTTGGTGCCTGCGCGCTGCTCGTCCCGGCAGCGCAGCTGGGACAGTGCTCGGTCAACATTGCCACGAACACCATCACCCTGACCGGCGGCGGGCTCACGTTGCCCAACACGACGCTGAGCTCGCACGTCAACCTCGTGCTCACCGCCGGAAGTCCGCCCGCGCAGTACAACTTCAACGGCATCAAGCTGGTCGGCGGATCGACGATCGGCGTTGCCGCGACGTCGCCGGCACAGGGTGTCAACCTCGGGATCATCGGGAAGGACCCCACCGGGGCGGCGATCGCCAATCCGGTCGACCTGACCGGCGGCAGCCAGACGGCGGTGGTCGGCTGCGCCAGCTGCTCGAACTACGACGCGTCGATGCTGCAGATGATCTACGCCGGCACCGGCGAACTGAAAGTCGGCGGCAACAACGACTCGATCATGACCGTGTACGCGCCGAACGCGCTGTTCACGTTGAGCGGCACCGGAAACGTGTACGGGTCGATCCTCACGCACCGCCTGAACGACATCGGCAACGGCGACATCTACTACGACCGCCGGCTGCTGCATGACTTCTGGGTGGTCGGCAATCCGATGGTCGGGACGTTCACCTGGCAGCGCTACTGAGACGCGATCGACTCCGCGAGCGGCAGCGTGATCTGAAAGCTGGCCCCGCCCTGCGGCGCAGTCGCGACCACGATCCGTCCGTTGTGAAAGACGATGATCTTCTGCACCAGCGCGAGGCCAAGGCCGGTGCCGCTCCGCTTCAGAGTGAAGAACGGTTTGAACACGCGATCGCGCAATTCCGGCGCGACGCCGGGGCCGTTGTCGTTGACGGCAATCCGCGTCACCTTCTGGGCCGCATCGAGCTCTGACTGAATCACGATCTGCGGCGGCGCCGTGCCGCCCGAACACGCTTCGAGCGCATTGCGCAGCAGATTGCTGAACGCCTGCCGCAGCAGCACCTCGTCGCCCTCGATGACGCCGTAGTCGCCGCACACCTCGAGATCGCCGCCGGCGGCGCGCACCTCGGGACGGAATTCGTCGGCGGCGCGCTCGCAGATGCCGCGGAGGTCGAGGCTGGTCAGGGTCAGCTGCGCCGGCCGCGCGAAGTTGAGAAAATTGGTCACCACCTGGCTGAGCGCGTGCGTCTCCGATCGGATGCCTTCGACATAGGGCCGGTACCCGGCCGGCAGCGCGTTCAGGTCGAGCAGCTTGCTGTAACCCTGGATCGTCGCGAGCCCGTTCCTGAATTCGTGAGCGATGCCCGCCGTCAGCTCGCCGACCGTCGCCAGGCTGTCTTTCAGCCGCAGCTGCTCCTCCAGGTCCTTGACCGCCGTCAGATCGGTGAAGAGACAGATCGCGCCGTGCAGTCGTCCCTCTTCGTCGAAGAGCGGCGAGACGGTCACGCCGAGATGGGTGACGCCATGACCGGTGTCCGGCAGTTCGACGGCACGACGCACCACCGCGGCGCCCGTCGCCAGACACTCGTCGACGACGTCCAGCAGCGGCTGCTCGCGCGTCGGCCGCGGTTCGCCGTCGCCGATGTCTGCGCGTCGCGCAGCGGCGTCGTGCGAAGACGATTCGGGAGACGACTCCGGAAGATCGAGCATCCGGCGGCCGGCGGGGTTCAGAATCCGGATCTCCCGCTCGAGGCCGACGACGAGCAGTCCGGCGGTGAGGCTCGAGATGATCTCGCCGCTGAGGCGTTCGGACGCTTCGGCCCGCGCCGCCGTCGCACGCTCCTGCGCCTTGAGCTTCGCGACCGCTTCATGAAGCGCCGCCGACAGCATGGCCGTCTCCGCCGTCGAACGGCTGCGCATCGTGCGGCGTGTGTCGCGCGCTGCCATCGAGAAGCGCAGCATCGAGAACACGACCAGCGCGACCAGCGCGGCGACGAGCGCCGTCACGCCGAGCAACGCGTACGCCGACGGCGTCAGCGGCATCAGAACGTTCCGAGGTACCAGTCGAGCAGCGCGGGGCCGACCGACGCGGCGGCTGCGGCGCCGAGGGCGAGGAACGTGCCGAACGGCAGCGCGTACTTCATGCCGCCGCGCCGCGTCACGATCAGGAACAGGCCGATGATCGTGCCGGCGACCGACGCGAGCATCAGCGTCAGCAGCGCGAGCTTCCAGCCGAGAAAGGCGCCGATCATCGCCAGCATCTTCACGTCGCCCATCCCGAGGCCTTCCTCGCGGCGCACGCGATAGTAGATCTCCGCGATCGCGTACAACGATCCGCCGCCGGCGAGCAGGCCGATGAGCGAGGACGGCCAGCCGGGCTCGGCGAAGAAGCTGAAGGCGAATCCGACGAGAATTCCCGGCAGCGTGATGACGTTCGGGAGCAGGTGATGTTCGAGGTCGATCGCGAACAGCACGATGAGCGCGGAGCCGAAGACGAGCCGCGAGGCGAGCAGCGGCCCGGGCCCGTAGTACCACCAGGCCAGGCCGAACATCGCCGCGGTGATCGCTTCGATCAGCGGATACCGGATCGAGATCGGCGCCGAGCAGGTGCGACACCTG
>DATFWL010000072.1:0-27704 GCA_035259385.1 Vicinamibacterales bacterium
TCTGCGGGATCACGTTGCCCGGAAACGGCAGGTGCGTGAGCGGATCGTAGATGATCCGGTTCAGTTCGGAAAAATCGCCCTGGCGCATCTTCGCCGATGGCACCGTCGACAGAAACGTCTGCCCCTGGTTCACACGGTAGCCCTGGTAGTCGAAGAAGTAGAAGGTCTTGTCTTTCACCACCGGGCCGCCGGCGGTGCCGCCGAACTGGTGCTGGCTGAAGTCGGGCTTCGGCCGGCCGGCCCGGTTGTTGAAGAAATTGTTCGCGTCGAACGCGTCGTTGCGCAGGAACTCGAACCCGCTGCCGTGCATCTGATTCGATCCGGACTTGATCTGCAGGTTGACCACGCCGCCGAGTGAGTGACCGAACTCCGCGGAGTAGGTGCTGGTCTGCATCTTGAATTCGTCGAGCGCGTCGACGCTCGGGAACAGCACGACCGTCTGCAGCCAGGTCTCGTTGTTGTCGATGCCGTCGAGCATGTAGTTGTTGTCGCGCGGCCGCTGGCCGTTCGCCGAGAACGATGCCGACGCGCGCCAGGCGAGGCTGCCGGCGCCGTCGATGTTCGCGCCGGGGATGCCGCGCACGACGCCGGGCACGGTCCGCGTCAGGTTGACGAAGTTGCGGCCGTTCAACGGCAGCGTCTTGATCTGCTCCTCGGCGACCGTCGTCCCGAGCTCGGACGACGCGATCTGCACGAGCGGCGTGCTCGCCGTGACCGTGACGTTTTCGGCCACCGCGCCGATCGACAGCTGCACATTGATGCGCACGTGCTGATCGACGCCGAGATCGATGTCCGGCATCGTCACCGTCCTGAACCCGGGGAGCTCCGCCGTGAGCCGGTACTTGCCCGTGGGCAGCGAAGGAGCCGTGTATTCGCCCGAGCCGTCAGTCACGAGCGTTCGAGTAAGGCCGGTGCCGAGATTGACCAGCGTGACGGTCGCGCCTGGAACGGTCGCGCCGGTGGTATCAGTGACGGTCCCCAGAATGGTTCCTGTGACCGCCTGCGCGGTGGCCAGCCGCGGGAACAGGCTCGCGATGACGACGAGGCCCAGTACGGCTCTTTTCACCTTCGTCCTCCATGCGCCGGTCGTGCGGCGCCGTCCAAGTGCAAACGTCTCGAATCCGTATACGCTCCGAGCTCCGTCGAGATCGCGCGCGCGGTCGCGACGATCGCGGCGGCCATTGCGCTGCCGGCGAGCGGCCGAGGCATGCGATCGGCCGGTCCGGCGATGCTGATCGCGGCGATCACCTCGCCGGCGTGGTTGTGCACCGGCGCGGCAATGCACCGGACGCCGATCTCGTGTTCCTGTTCGTCGAGGGCGTAGCCGCGGGTGCGGATGGCGCGCAGCTCCTTGAGCAGCCGGCGCACCGAAGTGACGGTCTGCGGCGTCATCGCCTTGAGCGGCGCGGCGCGCAGCCACGCCTCGACCTCGGCCTCGGGCTTGAACGCGAGCAGCGTCTTGCCGAGGCTCGTGCAGTAGGCCGGCACGATCGCGCCGACGCGCGAACGCATGAACCCGATCGGATGGGGCGACTGCAGCCGCTCGAGATAGAGCACCTGCCATTCATCGAGGACGGCGAGGTGGACCGTCTCTCCGGCCGAGTCGCGCAGCCGCTCGAGGTGCGGCTGCGCCTTCTCCCGGAGATCGAGGCTCGACGCGACGACGTTGCCGAGCACGAAGCACTTGATCCCGAGCTGGTACTCGCCGTTGATCTTCGCGACGAATCCGGCCTGCTCGAGCGTCGACAGCAGCCGGAACGCAGTCGGCCGCGGCATGCGCGTGCGGGTCGCCAGGTCGGCGAGCGAGAGCCGCGGCTCGCGGAACGAGAACGCGCTGAGGAGGTCGAGCGCTTTCGCGGCGGCGTCGACGGTATAGCGGCGCACCGGGACGGCCTCGACGGCGCGTTTCATTGGGCGAAATGGTATATCGCACAGTGAAGTGAGTGTCAACGGAAGTCGGATATGATCCGCGCATGAATCGGTCTCGCCCGCGCTCGATTCCGTATTCTTGGATCCGCTTGCGCCAGGCAGGTGCCTGGCACGTGCCTGGCACCTGGCTGGTGGCGATCCCGGCGATTCTGGCCGCCGCCGGTGGCGACGTGACGCTCACGCTGCGGGACTACGTCGCGTTTCCGATCACCGGCAAGGTCGACGGCACGGGGCAGACCGACGGCCTGCTCGCGCGCATCAATTCGCTGCGTGAGGAACCGGGTGGCGGATCGCGATTCTTCGTCAACGACCTCAACGGTCCGCTCTACATCGTCGACAAGGCGAGCCGGCGGATCAGCACCTATCTCGACTTCAACGGCCGCCAGGGCCATCGTGGACTCTTCCACCGCTTCGCGTACGAAGCCGGGTGGGCCAACGGCCTGAACAGTTTTCAGTTCGATCCCGACTACACGGCGAACGGAAAGTTCTACACGGTCCACATCGAGGATCCGGCGCTCGCCGGATCACAGCTGCCCGACAACGCGGCGTATCCGGCGCTTCGGCTCGAGGGATACGCCGTCACCCGCCCGATTCCAACGCCTGGCGACATCCAGCGCGAGGGCGTCCTCATCGAGTGGACCGATTCCAACCCGTCGAACGACACCTTCGAAGGGACGGCGCGTGAACTGATGCGGGTGCCGCTGAACACGCGGATCCACACGCTCGCGGACCTCGAGTTCAATCCCGAGGCGCGGCGCGGCGATGGCGAGTGGCGCGTGCTTTACATCGGCTGCGGCGACGGCGGCTCAGGCGAGTCGCGGCTGAGCATCCGGACGAACCCACAGCGGCTCGACACGCTGGTCGGAAAGGTGCTGCGCATCGTGCCCGATCTCGGCGAGCACACGTCGACGAGCGCGGTCAGCGACAACGGGCGCTACCGCATTCCGAACGACAACCCGTTCGTTGCGATCGAGGGCGCGCGGAAGGAGATCTGGGCCTACGGGTTCCGCAATCCGCACCGCCTGCACTTCGCGATCGATCGCGAGCACCCGGCTCACAACCGGTTGATCGCAAACTCGATCGGCCTGCACACGTGGGAAACCGTCAACATCGTGCAGAAGGGGGCGAACTACGGCTACTCGCTGCGGGAAGGCAACGAGGCGCTGCAGTCCGACAACCACACGACGAAGCTGCCCTCGCCGGATCGCATCCCGGTTCAAGTGACTGACACGGTCACTCAGGGAATGGTGACGCCGCACTATCCGGTCGTCCAGTACGGCCATGTCAAGGGCGGTGGCGACGCGATCGGCAGCGGGTTCCTGTACAACGGAACACAGATCCCTGCGCTGCGCGGCAAGTACGTCTTCACGGACATCTCGACCGGCCATGTGTGGTACGCCGATTACCACGAGATGCTGGCGGCCGACGACGACAAGCCGGACACGCTGGCGCCGATGCACGCGATCTCGCTGTCGTGGGCCGATCCGCAGGCGGCACCCGACGCGGGCCGGTCGCTCTACGAGACGATGTTCCCGATCGCGGAAGCGGCGTACCACGATCGCGGCGGCAAGCGGCCGCATCTGCCGGGCCTGGCGCTCGTTTCCGGCAATGGACGCGCCGACGCCCACCTCGCCGTGGACGCCGCCGGGGAGTTGTACATCTTCACCAAGACAGACGGGACGCTCCGCGTCGTGGCGGCTGCAATTAAGAATTAGCGAATTGGGAATTAAGAATTCGTTGTCGCGCGATGAGCGCAACATCCAGTCACGAATTTCTTAATTCTTACTTCTTAATTCTCAATTGCTCAATTCACGACTGCTCGGCCTGCTGCAGCAGCTTCTTCATCCCTGCCATGCTCCGGCGGGTTGACTCTTCCGGCGTGCCGCCGCCGCGCCAGTGGGTTTCCAGGGAGAGTGCGCCGCTGTACCCGTCGCGTTTCAGCGCGCGGAACTGGCCGACGTAGTCGATCCGGCCGCTGCCCATCGCGGCCCACTCGGTCTTGCCGCCGGCGGCGTCGACCACGTCCTTGCAGTGCATGTGCCCGATGCGGTTCTTTGGAAGCCCGCTGTAACCATCGGGAAACGCCTTCTCGCCGCGCGTCGCCGCGTTGCCCGGATCCCAGTTGAGCATGAGGGCCTTCTCACGGACTGCGTCGAGCAGCCGCGCGGCTTCGGCTCCAGTGGCCGTGTTGCACGCGGCCTCGTTTTCCAGCGTGAGCGTCAGGCCCTGACCGCCGGCCTTCGCCGCCGCCTGGCGGACCCGGTCGTCGATCCCCGTGCGGTGCGGCTTCTGATCGTCCAGCCGCCAGAAATCGAAGATCCGAATCGGCGGGCGGCCGAACGCCTTCGCGAGCGCGAACGCGCGCTCGAGCAGCTCGTCCTGCTGCGCGTAGGTGAAATCGGCGCCGAACTCCGGCCGCTTCGGACTGAACGGCGACTTCGGCGCGCCGGGCCAGTCGGTCTTGAACACCGGCGACGCGATCTCGGAGACCTGCAGGTCGAACTTCTGCAGGATCGACTTCGCCTCGGCGATGTCGTGCGCATCCCAGTTGATGATGTTCTTGTCGTGCATCGCCCGCAGCTCGACCCAGCCGAGGCCGAATTCACGCGCGGCAATCTCGCACGCGTGGGCGAAGTCCTGCGAGATTTCGTCGGTGATCACCGACAGCTTGAAGCCGGCGGCGCTTGCGATGCGACCGTACCTCAGCGCCGACAGCCCGGCGCCGACGCCGATCAGGAACGTTCGTCGTGACGGCATGTGCTCCTCCTGCGCCAACGCCATGCTAACGCAAGACGGTCGGCGGCGACTCTGCCACGCGCTCCGGGCAGAAGTCTGCTCCGGCGGCGACTAAAGTCACGAGCCGCGGGCGCCGGCCGGGCAGGCCCGCGATTCACGGGGAGTTTCCTTCGAAAAAACCGGTGGCACGACATTCGTAGGAGCGCCCGGCGCACCGGTGAGACAACCCCCGGAAGAGGACTTGCCATGGGCTCAACCGCACGTGACCGGCGCGGAACGGCGCCTGCCTCCGCTGACACGACCAGCCTCGCCGACGCGGCGCCGTCGAAATCAGGATGGCTCAGCGGTATGACGGCGCTGTTCCGGCCCGATTCGGCGCCGCATGCGACGCCGGAGTCGAATGCCAACGAACTGCTAGCGTTTCCATCGGAGGCGACGCTGCGCCAGGAACAGGCCTCGAGCGGGGACGCGCCGAAACCGAAACGACGCCCCGCTGCGGCGTCGCCGTCGAAGCGAATCATCATTCTCGCTGCGGTGATCGTCTGCGGCGTCGCCGCCGGATTCGCGCTCGTGGCGCGCCGCATTCCGCTGCCGTCGTTCGCGGCGACTGGTCCGCGCACCGGCAACCTGACGATTGCGACGGAGCCGCCGGCGGCGGAGGTGCTCGTCGACGGCGAGCGGCGCGGCACAACACCGCTGACGCTGCCACTCGCCGCCGGCACCCATACGATCACGATTCAGAGCGACGGCGACACCCGCGTCGTGCCGCTGACGATCGCCGCCGGCGCCGAAGTGACGCAGCACTACGAGCTGAAGACGCGAGTCGCCGCCGCGCGGTCGGGCCGCCTGTCGATCGTCACCGAGCCTCCCGGCGCGAAGGTCTCGATCGATGGACGCTCGCGCGGTCTGTCGCCGATCGTCGTCGCGGACTTGGCGGCCGAAGAGCATGTCGTGACGGTGTCGAACGACAGCGGCTCGAGCGAACGAAAGGTCCTCGTCACGCCGGGCACCACCGCGTCGGTAATCTTCGCTCTTGCGAGCAAGGCGTCCGGGCCGCTCGGCGGCTGGCTGTCGGTGTCGTCGCCGTTCGACGTCGAGATCGGGGAGAACAACGAGGTCATCGGCGCGAGCCATTCGAGCCGCATCATGCTCGCCGCCGGCCGGCACGACGTCGTGCTCACCAACCGCAGCCTCGGCTATCAGGAAACGCGGAAGATCGACGTCGCCGCCGGCAAGACCACGACGCTGCGCATCGAGCCGCCACACGTGACGATGAGCGTGAACGCCCGGCCATGGGCAGAAGTCGTGATGGACGGCACCAACATCGGACAGACGCCGATCGCGAACCTGCTCGTCTCGGTCGGCTCGCACGAGCTCGTCTTCCGGAATCCGCAGCTCGGCGAACGCAGACAGACGGTGCTCATCACGGCGAACGGGCCCAACCGGATCGCGACGGATCTCACCAGGTGACCGTTGCAGTCGAGGAGGTCGGATGAAATCGATGGTGATGGTCTCACTCGCGCTCATCGTCGGCGCCGCCGCACCGGGCGCACAGGACGCGCTGAGCGCCGCCAAGGATCTGTATGCGTCGGCCGCGTACGAAGATGCGCTCGCGACGCTCGAACGCCTCGATGGCGCCGCCTCGCCCGACGCCACGCGGCAGATCGATGAATATCGCGCGTTCTGCCTGTTTGCCCTCGGTCGGACGCAGGAAGCGGAATCGGTCGCCGAAGCGCTGATCCGCCGTCAGCCGCTGGCGACGCTCGAAACGGCCGATACGTCGCCGCGACTGGAGCGGATGTTCAGCGACGTCCGCAGGCGGCTGCTGCCATCGCTCATCCGCGAGCAGTTCCGCAGCGCACGGACCGAGATCGATCGGAAGGAGTTCAGCACCGCTGAACCACCGCTGACCGAGGCGCGCCTGATGATCGCCGAGGCCAGGCGGCTTGGTGTGCAGGACGACGGCCTGGGCGACTTGAGCGTGCTCGTGGACGGCTTCCTGGATCTGATTCGAGCGTCCATCGACCAGCGGCCGGCGCCGAAGACCGAGGCGGTGGCAACCGTAGCGACCGTGGCGACAAACGCGCCGCCGCCACTGCCGGCGGCGCCTCAGCCGCCCGCGCCGGCGGCGCGATCCACGTCAGCGCCCGCGCATGGGGCGGCGATCTACACCGTCGCCGACGAAGGGGTGTCCCCGCCGATCACCATCGATCAGCGCGTGCCGGCCATGGACCCGCAGCTGCAGACCATCGCCCGATCGACGAAGCGGACCGGCATGTTCGACATCGTCATCGACGAATCGGGGCGCGTCGTCGAGGCCACGGTCCGGCGGTCGTTGAACACCAGCTTCGACTCGCTGGTGGTGCGCACCGCGAGCCGCTGGCGGTACCAGCCGGCGCGCAAGGACGGCGTGCCGGTGAAGTTCGTCAAGACAATCGTTCTGGTTCCCTGACGGGCGGCGAGCATCTCATGTACGCGCGCTACTACGGTTTCCGGGAAGGTCCATTCGAGCTGACGGCGAATCCGAAGTACCTGTTCTTCACGGCGCAGCACCGTGAGGCGCTGTGCCACCTCGAATACGGACTGTCGGCGGCCAAACCGGTGACGCTGCTGATCGGTGAGGCCGGTACCGGCAAGTCGACGCTGCTCCGCGCCGCGCTGGCCTCCGACCGATGCCGCCACGTGAGGTGCGCGCTGATCGACAACCCGACCTTGACGCGCGCCGAGTTCTTCGAGACCCTCGCGTCGCGGTTCGGTCTCACCGGCAGCGCGGAGCGATCCAAGGCGTCGCTGCTCGGCGGCCTCGAGGCGGCGATTCGTGCCCGGCAGGCGCGCCGGGAGACGACGGCGCTGGTCGTAGACGAGGCGCAGGCGATCCCCGACGAGATCCTCGAGGAGATCCGCCTGCTCGCGAACCTGGAAACGCCGACCAGCAAGCTGCTGCCGGTGATCCTCGCCGGACAGCCGGAGCTCTCCGATCGTCTGAAGCAGCCAGGTCTGCGGCAGTTGAAGCAGCGGGTCGCGCTCAGATGCGAGCTGAAACCGCTCGACCTGCCCGACACCGCCGCCTACATCGCCTCGCGCATCCGCACCGCAGGCGGCGATCCGGCGAACATCTTCACCCGCGAGGCGGTGACGCTGATTCACGAGTATTCGCGCGGCCTGCCGCGCACGATCAGCGTGATGTGCGACAACGCGCTGACGTCCGGATTTGCACTCGATCAGCGTCCGGTGGACGGCGACGTGGTGCGCGAAGTCATTCGCGACTTCGATCTGCAGGCCGCCGCTCCAGGAAGCGTTTCGCCGACGCCGCACCTCGCGCTCGTGAAAACGGAGACCTCCTGATCGACGCGATCAAAACCGGCGCGTCAGCTCTTCAGATGGGCCTTCAGGAATCGTCCGGTGTGCGACGCCTTGCAGCGCGCGATGTCTTCCGGCGTGCCCGTCGCCACCACCGTCCCGCCGGCATGGCCTCCTTCGGGGCCGAGATCGATGACGTAGTCGGCGGTCTTGATGACGTCGAGATGGTGCTCGATCAGCAGCACGGTGTGTCCCGCGTCGACGAGCCGGTTCAGCGATTCGAGCAGCCGCTCGATGTCCGCCAGATGGAGGCCCGTCGTCGGCTCGTCGAGGATGTAGACGGTGTGCTTCGATCGCTGCAGCGTGGACAACTCGGCCGCGATCTTGATCCGCTGCGCCTCGCCGCCCGAGAGCGTCGTCGCTGACTGGCCGAGCGTCAGGTAGCCGAGCCCGAGATCGGCGAGCACCTGAATCTTCCTGCCAATCGCCGGCTCGCCGGCGAAGAACGACACCCCTTCCTCGACCGACATCTTCAGCACGTCGTCGATGGTCTTGCCACGCAGCGTGACCTCGAGCGTCTCGCTGTTGAAGCGCGCGCCCTTGCAGGCCGCGCACGTCACCTCGACGTCGGGCATGAAATACAGCTGCGTGGTGATGACGCCTTCGCCCTGACACTCTTCGCAGCGGCCGCCTTTGACGTTGAAGCTGAAGCGGCCGGGCTTGTAGTCGCGTTCCGCGGACAGCGGTGCCTGCGTGAAGAGGTCGCGGATGCTGTCGTAGAAGCCGATGTAGGTGGCCGGATTCGATCGACTGTTGCGTCCGATCGGCAGCTGATCGATGTTCACCACCTTGTGGACCTGCTCGATGCCGTCGATGCCGTCGTGCGCGCCCGGCAGCGTGCGCGTGTCCACGAGGTGTTTCCACAGGGCCTTGTACAGAATCTCGCTGACCAGCGTGCTCTTGCCCGAGCCCGACGCGCCGGTGATGGCGACCATCAACCCGAGAGGAAAGGTCACGTTCACCGACTTGAGGTTGTTCTCGCGCCCGCCGCGGATCGTCAGCGTCTTGCCGTTGCCGGTCCTCCTCCTCCCCGGCGTCGCGATCGCGCGCCTGCCCGACAGGTACTGGCCGGTCGGCGACGCCCTGCACGTCAGCAGATCGTCGACGCTTCCCTGCACGACGACGCGGCCGCCGTGGACGCCCGGTCCCGGTCCCATCTCGACGATGTGATCGGCGGCGCGGATCGTGTCCTCGTCATGCTCGACCACGACGACGGTGTTGCCGATGTCGCGCAGCCGCTCGAGCGTGCCGATCATCTTCACGTTGTCTTTCGGGTGAAGGCCGATGCTCGGCTCGTCGAGGACGTAGAGCATTCCCATCAGGCCCGAGCCGATTTGCGTGGACAGACGGATGCGCTGCGATTCGCCGCCGGACAGCGTCGCAGAACGGCGGTTGAAGCTCAGATAGTCGAGGCCGATGCCCAGGAGCAGTTCGAGGCGGCTGCGGATCTCCTTCAGGATCTGCCTCCCCGCATCCGCGCCGCGCCCGGCCGGCTTGAGCGCCCCGAGGAACGCGTGCAGCTCGTCGAAGTGCAGCTGCCCCAGCTCGAAGATGTTGCGGCCGCTGATCGTGAACAGCTGCCTGGTCGCGCGGATCCGCGCGCCGCCGCAGTCGGGACAGGTGCGCTCCACCATCACCTTGTCGAGCCACTCCTCCATCCGCGAATTCGCCTCGCCGCGCTGGCGGTAGCGCCGATAGTGGCGCTCGATGCGCCGGGCGATGCCGTGAAAGCCGATCTCCCGCCCCTCCTGGTCGTCGCGGCGCACCCTGGCGTCCGGCGGCGAGACGATGCGGATTTTCGCCGGCCCGATGCCGTTGAGAATCGCCTCGCGCGCGCCCGCCGGCAGATCCTTCCACGGCGTGTCGACCGAGAACTTCAAGGCCGTCGCGAGGCTGTGCATCATCCGGCCGTCCCAGGTGTCGGGGTTGTACTTGAACGCCTCGCGAACGAAGCAGCCGCCGCGGATGCTGCGCTCGGGATCGGGAACCAGCAGCTCCGGGTGCGTGAGCTTGTCCACGCCGAGGCCGCCGCAGGTCCGGCACGCGCTCTCCGGGTTGTTGAACATGAAGTACTCGGGAGCGATGTCGCCGTAGACGAAATGATGCGTCGGGCTCGTCGCCTCCCTGTAGAACCGCTCGACGTCGCCCTTCGTCGCGCCCTTTGCGACGTGAACCTGCAGGAGGCCGTCTCCGACGAGCAGCGTCGCCGCGATGCCGGCCTTGATCGACTTCTCGTGCCGGCGATCGACGATGAAGCGATCGACGACGGCGTCGAACTGCGCTCTGGCGGGCGGCCGCTCGTCTTCCGTACCGTCCGTCGCTTCGTCTTCCGGCGAGTCGCGTTCGAGCCGTTCGGAGAGGTCGATCGGTTTTCCGTCGATCAGCAACCGGCGGCAGCCCATCCTGCGGACTTCGGTGAACAGCACGGCGAGGTCCTCGCCGTAAATCGGGAACACCGGCGCGCGCAGCTCGATCTCGGTGCCACTCGGCAGCGACAGAATCGACTCGAGAATCTGGCTCGCGGATCGGCCGGGGGTCGGTTCACCGGTGCGCGGACAGTGCGGCTGCCCGATTGTCGCGTAGAGCAGGTTCAGGTAGCTGGCGATGTCGGTCATCGTGCCGACCGTCGATCGCGGGTTGCTGGTCAGCGTCTTCTGCTCGATCGAGATCACCGGCGAGAGGCCGAACACGAAATCGACGTCCGGCTTCGCGACCTGCGAGACGAAGCGCTTGGCATAGCTGGAGAGCGACTCCATGTAGCGCCGCTGCCCCTCCGCGTAGATGGTGTCGAACGCCAGGCTGGATTTGCCGGATCCCGAGAGCCCGGTGACGACGGTAAGGCTGTCGCGGGGGATTTCAACGGAGATGTTCTTGAGATTGTGGACTCGAGCGCCCTGCACCGCGATCGTCGTGCGGGCAGCCGGCCGCCGCGTGGTGTTCTGCTTCGCCATGGTTGACGGTGATGAACGGCCGGATCAGCTGCTCTCCAGGCGGTCGCCGGCGTAGAAGAACGCCAGTTCCTGCACCTCGAGGTTGCTCCTCTTCGTGAGGCGGACCGGCGACGACGCCTTGCCGATCAACCGCCTGTCGGCGAGATACTCGCACGCGGTGGTCACGCCGCTGATGTCCAGGTGCCGCTTGAAATAGTCCTCGAGCTCGCGGGACGACCGCGCCTCTCCGACCTCGCGGAGGTGATCGAGGATCGGTGCAAACAACACGGTTGCGCGTTCGCCGATGTAGCGATCGACGGCGTCGAGCGCCGCCTCGACCACCGGCCTCGTCTTCTTCGCGTTGAGGAGGTCCGTGTAAATCGTCTTGAAGAGCGCGGGGTTGAGCGCGAGCGCCTGGGGGATCACCTCGCGATCGGCGATGCGGCGGCGCGAGATCACTTCGAGCTGCGCGATCGGAGTGGCCGCATAGAGGATCCACAGCGCCGCGTAGTTCAGATCGCTTCTGGTGACGAACCACTTGTGCGCCTTGTCGATCGACGACAGCGCGTGCGTCGCCGCGCGCAGCAACTGCACCTCGGTGTCGCGGGCGCCGATCTCCTGGAGCCGGCCGCACAGATCCGCGATCGTCTCGTCGTGCGTGTACAGCAGCCGTCCTTTCGCGAGCAGCGCATGCACGAACGAGTTGTGAAGCGCCCCCTGGACAGTCTTGCGGAACTCCGCGCGCGGGATCAGGATGGCATGGACGTTGACGCCGTCGGCGTACAACGGCACATCCGACGCCGGCACCGCCTTGTCGTCGATGGTCACCAGCACCAGATCGATGTCGGACTTCTCCCAGACGACGTCGTGCGACAGGCTGCCGCAGAGAATCGCCGCCAGGATCGAGCGATCGCGCCTGACCTGATCCACGAGGGCGTCGAGCGCCGCCGTGAACCGCTGGCGGATCGCGTTCATGTCCCGGTGCGGTCCGCCCAGCGCCACGCCCTCGCGATCGCCGGCGGAATTCGCATCCGCGCCGCGCCCCGAACGGGCAGGCGTCACGTCGTCCATTGCAGGTTCAGACTATACGCCGACACGAGAGGCGCGGCCGGCGTCGAGGCGCTAGTCTCCGGCGCCGCCGATTTCGCCGCGCGCGATCATCTCGGCGAGGCGATCGTAGGTGGCCGACATGCCGTCGATCATGCCGGTCTCGAGCGCGGCCTCGCATCCCGCGGCGGACGCGTAGCGGACGTTCAACGTCATCAGCGTCCGCCTCCCGGTTTCGGTCAGCGTGGTCGTGACGACCGCCTCTCCGCCGGTCCAGTCGTCGTCGAAGCGCTCCGTGTGGACGATCCGTCCGGGCGGGACGATCTCGCGGAAGGTCCCGCTCATCACCATGTCCTTGCCGCCCTTCCGCCACACGTAGCGGAAGGTTCCGCCCGGTTTCAGATCGATCTCGCAGATCGGCATGGTCCAGCCATCCGGTCCGAGCAGCCAGCGCTGCACGAGCGCGGGCCTGGTGAGCGCTTCGAACACGGTCGCACGCGGCGCGTCGAACTCGCGGGCGAACAGCAGCTCGGAGTCGGCGATCGTCTGAACCGTCAAGGTCTTCGTGCTCAGCATGATCATTCCTCTCGGGAGCGGGCGGCCCGGGCACGCCGCCAAGGGCTGTGATGCGGCGCTTCTTCTCAAACGATTCGAGCAGAGTGTCGAGGCGCGCGCATCTAACACCACGGCGGCGACGCACGTCAAGGTGAGGTAATTCGGACGCCGAGCCGTCCGTCAGCGGTGGATGCCGATGAGAACGGCGCCGCCGCCGTTGACCGGCGCCAGGCTCACGCCGATGCCGTGACGGCTGTTCAGCGTCACCGTGCGGCCGGCGACGGTGCCGAGCGCGGCGCCGAATGCGACGTCGCTCAGGTAGTGCCGCCTGCTCTGGATGCGGGCCGTGCCGACATAAGTGGCGATGAGGTACGCAGGGATGCCGATTTTCCAGCCAAAGTGCCGCTGCAGCACCGTGGCCGAGGCAAACGAGACGGTCGTATGGCCAGAGGGAAACGAGTAGCCGGAGCCGTCGGGTCGCGCGCGTCGCGACGCCTGCTTGATCCCCATCGTCAGCGCCTCGGCAATCAGCTGCGCCTGGACGAGATCGGCGCCGGCCCGGGCGATGCGGCTGCTGTGAAACGCGCGACCGAACCCATACGTCGCGAACGCGGCGCCGAGCTGGAACGGAGTTCCGCCGAGGACCGCGCCCGCCTCGAACGGCTCGTGCAGCGCGCGGGAGCCCGACAGCGCGCGGCTCGTTTCCGCGTCGGCGGGATGCGTCGCGAGCGCGGCGATCCCGCCCAGCCCGAGCAGCTCGAGATTGCTGCGCGTCGGCAGGTTCTGAAATCCGCGCAGTGTGCCGGTGAACAGCTGCCCGAACGAGGGAACATCATCGTCGGCCGGATCACGGTCCGGCTGACGCCGGACCCGATCGCGATCTCCTTCCGGGCCCTGCCGACCTCGGGCGCTGCCGCCGTCGGGGTCCGGCTGAAATGCGAGGCGGCTGCGATCGGTGGCCGGCTCGGCTGCGCTCGACGCGGACGACGATTGGGCCCGTGCGGGAAGAGCGGCGACGATCGTTAGCGCGAGGGCGATCGCCATCGCGCGACAGCCGGATCCGGAGATCATGACGGCATTCGCTCGAAGCCGACCAGCTGCCAGAGCCCGCTGCGATACCGGAAGAACATGTTGACGGGCTTCTCCCACGCTGGTGTCGGTCCGCCGACGCTGCTCAGCCGCACGTGGACGAACGCACCCTCATGGCACGGCAGGGCGGCCGGCGCCGCGTGCTCGGTGGCCCGGCTCTCGGTTTCGCCGATGCGTTCGCTCAGCGCCGTGGTGTTGTCGAAGCGGAACCACTCGGCGCGATAGGCGCGCGGCGCGCGGGCGAAATCGGCGTCGACCGCCGCGTTGCGAAACGACAGCGTCCCGTCGGCGTCGAGCACCGGTTCGACGACCGGGTTGATCGCGGTCAGATACCTTCGCCCGATGGCGTCGCGGCGCTCGGCCAGCGCGCGCACCAGGAATTGCTCGGCGGCGGGATCGCGGAAGTCGCCGGCGCGAACGGCGGCCCTCAGGTGGTCGCTGGTCAGCGTCATCAGTTTCCGTGCCGCCCAGAACTTGTCGTCGGCGCGGCCGTGGAGAAACGCCTGATTCGGGACCCGCGGCTTCCACAGCTCGGGATTGAAGCGTGTGTTGTCTTCCGGGAAGCGTCCGATCGACGGCGCCTCGTGGAACTTCTCCATGTGCCATTTCGGAATCGCGAAACCCAACGACACCATCTCTTTCATCGTCTGCCGCGGCTCGAGCAGGTATTCCGAGCCCTCCCAGTAGTCGGCCGGGCCGATGCCGGCGCTGCCGACCGACGATCCGAAGTCGAGCAGGTGGTGGCGGACGAACGTTCGGCCGTGCTCGGTGATCAGCGTGTCGAGCGAGTTGATCGCCTTCGCGTCCGTGTGATTCAGCCACGCCGCGAACACGCCATAGCCGCGCAGCTCGCGGCGATCCTGGTGCGGCACGATGTCGTTGGGATCGTCCGGGCGCGTGTCGTAGAAGCGGATGCGTCCGATCGGTTTGCCGGGGAGCGCCTTGCTCGCGACGACGCGATAGGCGCCGTCGGGCTCGCGGTCGGCGCGTTGCAGCAGGGTGTCGAGATCGTCCAGCCGCATCGCGCGGCGAACGCCGCCTGGCGGCGTGAACTTCGCGCCCTCGCCGATCACCAGCTGGTCGCGGCGCATGTAAGCAATGTGGTTTTCAGGCACGTGATAGCCGAGCGCCCACACCAGCTTGGTCACCGCCGCCTCGGTGCCGGTCGCCATGCCGCGAAAACCGGGCGGATCGAATTTCAGGAACCACAGTTGCCCTTTCGAGTCCTTGACGGTGAATCCCGGCGACACGCCGTCGCTCTTCGACGAGGTGACCGTCCAGGTGCCAGGCTCCGGACCAGGGGTCGTGTCCGGACCTTTGAAGACATCCTCAGGCGTCAGCGGTCGCGCGCCGGCACGATTCGTGTACCAGCTCGAGTCAGGCACCTCGTCCACGGTGTTCACGTTGCCGGCGCGCCCGGCGCCGATCGCGCTGCTCTGAAGCAGGTTGGTCGTCAGATCGACGAGCAGATCGACCTCGAGCGGCTTCATCCCCGAGGCATCCTGCGTGTCGCGGTCCTCCCAGATCGGGTCGTCGTCGTAGAAACGCGGCGACGCGGCGGAGGTCGCGATGGTGAGCGCGGCCGCGAGAGCTACGGTTCCGGCGACGGCGGCGGCAGCGCGCGATGGTTTACCGTTCATGACGTTGCGTGTGATTCCGGTATGCATGATGTCAATCCGTTTCAGAAGCTGGGGCTGAACGAGAACGACACGCCCATGCCGTCCCGGGTCCGCGCAAGTTCGATCCGGGTAATCGTGCGATCGAACGTGTGCAGCGTGAGGCCGATGCCGTGTGACCTCTTCAGGTCGTGCAGGTCGAGGCCGCTGACGGTGTCGGCCACCTTCCCCGCGTCCACGAACACCGCCATGTCCACGAACGAGCCGGCGGTCCAGCGGTACTCTCCGCTCAGCAGCAGCCGATTGCGATCGCGGAAGCGCCACGACGAATAGCCGCGCAACGAGTGGCTGCCGCCGAGAGCCGGCATCAGGTAATACGGCACGTAGCTGCCGTCCGGCGTGTCGGTGGTCGACGCCGCGGCGCGGAGGGCGATCACCCAGTTCTCGCGGAGCAGCGGGACGAACTGATCGACCTCGGCGTCGAGGCGGCGAAAGCTGTTGCGGCCGCTGGCGCTCGTGTCGTGATAGTCCGACCAGTCGATGCGATAGAGGCCGCCCTTGCGCGTGTACAACGGCGAGCTCCGCCAGTCGAACGCCGCGAACAGCCGGCCCACCCGGTAGGTCGGGCTGATGTCGGTCGACGTAATCGCCAGCGTGTCCATGCCGCCGCCAACCGCGACGAACGGCGCCGCCTGCAGCCGCGCCGACGCGCCGATCGTCGTCGTCCGATAGGCGTAGTCGCGGTGGGCATCGCTCGAGTCGTTGCCGACGCCGTTGAACGGCATCGACGGCGCGTCGAGCCAGTTGCCGTTGGCCTGGACCGTCAGGCGGCCGTTGGCGAGGTCCGGCAGCCGCAGCTGCGCGTCGACCGTCTTGAAGTTCTTCACCGAGAGCGCCGCGTGCGCGTCGAACGTGCCGCTGTCGGCGAAGCGCGTCCGATAGCCGGGGCCGACGCCCATGCCGCCGCCGTCGTAGACGCTGCCGATGTACGGATAGAACGACTTCTCGGTGGTGAACATGTTCTCGACCATCAGAATCCGGCGCTCGAGCGTGGTCGGCTCGTACTCGTGCAGACGCGTCGCCTTCTCGGCTCGCGCCGCGGCGAGCTCGGTTTCGCGCGAGTCCTGCGCCAGGGCCGGCGTCGCACCGGCGATCACCGCGACGGTTGCGGCGGCCGCGGCGAGGCGCCGCGGCTGCGGTCGCGTGATCTGCCACTGAGGACGCACCAGACGTACGGCGATCGCCAGCCAGATCACCGTCATGACGACGTTGACACCGGCGAACTGGGCGACCGTCAGGTGCAGCAGGCTGGTGCCGGCATAGACCGCGCCGGCCGAGAGCACGTCTCCGCCTCGATGGAAGAACGTGTCGATCGCCTGCTTCGCCTTGTACTTCTCTTCGCGCGTGGTTGGCAGCCAGAGCAGCTGGCGCGCCGTGTTCATGATCGAGTAGTCGGTGGCGTTTTCGGCGGTCTTGATCCAGCGCACGAGACCAATCCCGGCGCCGGCGGCGATGATCGAGTAGCCGCCGAGCGCGATGAGCGGAAGTGCGAGCAGCACGCCGGCGAGTCCGCGGTGTTTGACGAGGCGCGAGGCGACGAACGCCTGCAGCAGGAACGCGGTCACGTTGACCCAGAACTGGTAATCGCCGGCGTAGGCGCCGATGAAGGCCTGACGGTTGAACGCCGGATCGAGCGCGGCCAGCTCCTTCACGTGCACGGTCAGCAGCCGCGAGATCAGATACTCGCCGGTGGCGTTCACCACGTTCAGCAGCACGATCAGGGCAGCGACCATCCGCAGGTACGGGCTGGCGAGCACCAGACGGAAGCCGCCCGCCGACGACATCGGCGTCTCGGGCACCGCCCGCGAACTCCGGTCGCGGCTGTTGATCCACAGATACAGCGCGACGCTCACCGCGAGCAGCAGCGCCGAAATCTGCAGGATGCTCTGCGGATGGACGCCGGCGTGGAACAGCCGCGCCGAGACGAACGAGCCGATCGGCGCGCCGGCCGTCATCCCGATCACGATGATCGGAAAGAGCCGGTTGCCGGCCTCCTGACTGTAGATGTCGTTGGCGAACGACCAGAACTGCGCGACCAGGGAGATGTTGAAGATGCCGACCCAGATGAAGAAGGCGACGCCGACGTAAGGGACGCTCGCCGCGACCGCCACGGCGAACAGCTCGATGCACGCGAGGAAGAACAGCGTGACGCCGACCAGGAGCTTCGCGCGATTCACGCGCGACGCCACCCAGCCGTACGCCGGCACGAACGCCATCAGCAGGAGCGCCTGGCCGGCCGCAGCGTACGAGCGGACCTCGGCGCCGCCGCCGAGGAGGATCAGCGGTTCGCGGACCGTCTTGATCACCGAGTAGCAGATGAGCAGCAGGAAAATGTTGACGAGCATCAGTACCGCAGTCGTTCCTTCGCCGGCGCGCACGTCGGCGAAGACCGACAGCGCACGATCCAGCCGGGACTTCTCAGGCATCACGCGTCTCCTCGGGGATTAACGCGCGATCGGTGTGAAAACCCCGCAGGAGGTCGAGCGAGGTGCGATGGGGGACGATCGGCAGGGGCTTTGGGCTAGGGGCCGGCGCTGGAGGCTGCGCTGGGGGCTAGCCGTAAGCGAGTGACCAGCTGGCCCCGAGCCCCGAGCCCCAGCCGGCTCTAAGCAATCGCTGGCTCGAGGCTCAGCTCGTCGGAGACGACGCGCGGACCGGTCAGTTCCACGAGATGCCGCTCCCACCAGTTCCTGGCAAGGGCGTTGTCCCACTCGTCCTGAGCGTGGCAGTGCGACAGCATCTCGAGAACGGCCGCGGCATCCTGCGGACGCCGCCGGGGATCCTTCGCGAGACAGGCGAGCACGAGCGCGTCGATCTCACGGGAAATCGCGAGTTCGGTCCGGCGCGACGGCGGGAGCGCCCGCGCCTGCAGGTGCTGCGCGAACAGCTCCGACTGCGTGTCGCCCTCGAACACAGTCTGTCCGGTCAGCAGGTAGTACGCGACGCAGCCGATCGCGTAGACGTCCGCGCGTTGATCGACCTCGGCGCCGAGCACGATTTCCGGCGCCATGAACGCCGGTGTGCCCATCACCGTGTGGACACGCGACTGCGAGTCGAGCGACCGCGGCCCGTGGGACTTCACCAGACCGAAATCGAGGACCTTGACGAAGTCGTAATCGAGACCCATGCGGCAGACGTAGATGTTCGACGGCGTGACGTCGCCGTGCACGAGCCCCCGGCTGTGCGCCTCGGCGAGCGAATGGCAGAGCTGCCGGAGGAGGTGGAGCGCGCGTCCGGCCGGCACTGGACCGAATTCACGCACCAGGGCGTGCAGATCGCGCCCCTCGAGGAGCTCCATCACGTAATAGAACGAGTGATCGGCGGTTGCGCCGAAGTCGAACACCTGAATCGTGTGCGGCGAGCTCAGCGAGGCCGTGGCCTGGGCCTCGCGTTCGAATCGCCCCAGCATCGCGTAAGTGTCGTGATCGCTGCCCGCGCCGACGAGCTCCGGCCGAATCAGCTTGATTGCCGCGTCGCGGGCCAGGAACCGGTGCCGCGCACGCCAGACTTCACCCATTCCGCCGCGTCCGAGCAGCTCGACGAGCTGATAGCTGCCCATCTCCTGGGCCTGGCGCAGCCGGCCGCCGAGGCGATGCAGCACGTGCGCGGGCAGCGCCGCGACCACGGCGCACGCGACGTTCGGCATGTAGAGCACCAGCGTGGTCCCGAGCGACGCGACGGCCGCGCCATGCAGGTAGGCAATCCACGCCGCAAGGGGATCCAGGCACGCGGAGACGAGCGCGGCGGCGAGCATCTTCCGGGGCGTCGCCGGGACGACCATCGCCGCCACCAGAATCACGACCGTGTTCCACGAGAGCGCGACCGACGAGTGGCCGTGCTGCGCCGCGAAACCGGTGGTCGCGTTGATGATCGAGACGGCGGCGGCATTCAGCACGATGTACAGAAGGCCGGCGTCCGCCTTCCGCTCGGCCGCGTGAGAGGCGAACCGCACGTACATGAACATCGCCAGCGACAGCACGATCGAGGTGATCTCGACCGCCACGCTCGGCGCCGGGCTCGCCAGACCGACGGTCAGCGGACGGACGATCGTGTCCATGGTGAGACCGTAGGTCCACAATCCAGCGCCAATGACCGCGCACACAGCCAGCCGATTGACATGCTCGGACACGAGCGTCTGCGGCAGCAGCTGCTGGGTGCGCGCGCCTGCGTCCGGCTTCGGTGTGTCGAATCGTGGCGCCACGAGCCTGGGAGTCGGCGTCATTACGAAACCCCCGCGGTGGCGAGGACCTGCGGCGCGCGTTGCCGCAGTTCCTCGAGGTTCAACAGGATCGACTGATTCGACCGCAGCAGCTCGGCCATGACTTCGTCGCGCGGCCGCGCCGGGCGGTTCATCGGCTGTTTCTCGATGAACGGCCAGAGGCGCTGGCGGATGGCGCTCGGCAGCACGCCGTCGAGATACTCGAGGGCCGTTCCCTGCAGCTGCTCGTTGTCGGTGTAAAGGCTCCGGAATGCGATCTGCAGCGGTTCGCGCGGGAGCACGAGCGACAGCAGCGTGAAGACGTGCGCGAGGCTCTCCCCGGCGCGGGTCCGTACGAACTCGTCGAGCGTCGAATGCGCATCGGCGGCGTCCACGCCGTCGAGCAGGCGGCGGCTCTCCCAGACGCCGCGTCCGACGGCCACCTCGCGGAGCACGACGGCGAAGATGGCGCCCCTGTCGATCGGCACGCGCGGGTTCTTCTCGAGGATTGCAGCCAGCGATCGGGCCGACTGATATCGGACGTCGAAGCGCGGATCGTCGAGGCCGAACATCAGCCCGCTCGCCGCGCGCTGCGAGACGCACACCGAGAACACGCGCGCGAGACGCCGCCGGATCGCGAAATCCTGGTTCGGATCGAGCAGCGCGTCCACGAGCTGGCCGACGTGCTCCTCCGCGACCTTGCGCAGCGCGAACATCGCGTGGTCTGCCACCTGATCCCAGGCGAGCAGGGTGATCGCGTGCGCGACCAGAGCAGGCGCGATGCCGTCTTCCTTCGACAGCACGTCCGCGACGCGCGCCCGATTGCGGGATCGCAGGCTGAGAATGTCGCGGACGTCCGGGTCGAGCGTTGCCGGATCGATCGCCTTGCGAATCGGCAGGCCGTCGGTCTGACGGTCGGCGGCCGCAACGATCTCGGGGCGCCGCACGCGTGACGGCCGAATGGTGTTCGCGATCGTGGCCGCGTCGACGCGATCGACGCGGCCGTCGCGCTTCGACAGATCGACGAGGCTGTTCTCCAGCGTGCCCAGATAGCCGCGCTTCAACCGGCACGCGGCGAGGAGCGCGCCCGCGGAACAGACGATCGCGAACCAGAGCAGCGTCGAGGCCTGCCAGGCCGGCCCGAGCAGCGCGACGGCCCGGACCAGCCCGCCGCCCAGACCATCGCCCAGCCGATCGAACCCGACGTCGATCAGCGTCTTCGCCGCGCGCTTCTCGTCGGCAGGCACCGGCGTGTAGAACAGCTCGTAGCCGGCGCGGAAGAACGAACTGCGGAAGACCGATTCGCCGCCGCGCGCGACGAGCAGGGTGCCGAGCCCCGGCGCGACGAGGCCCGCGAGGCTGCCGGCCAGCATGGCGCCCGATGGCGTGGCCGCCGAGAAGGCGACGCCGAACCGTTCGAGAATGGCGAGCGACGCCGACGTCTGCAGCGCGAAAGCGATCAGGCTCGTGCCGGCGTAGTACAGCGCGAAGAAGCGCAGCAGGTTGTCGCCGCGGCCGAACGTGTCGAGCGCCTGTGCCTTGAACAGATAGTCGACCAGCGCCGCGCCCGTCGTGCCGAGCAGGACCAGGAGCGCCAGGTTGCGCAGGTACGGCGCCTCGCTCAACACTCGCAGCGCGGAGCGTGCCGGCCGTTCGCCGGCCGGCTCCGCGTTCGCTGCCGGCCGGTTGTCAACGGACGACATGGCGACGTCGCGCACGAACCACGCGCTCACGAACTGCAGGGCAGCCAGCAGCGGCAGCATGGCCGGGATGCCGAACAGCCCGGCGATCCGCTCGGTGGCGAGCGCGCTCACCAGGCCGCCGAGCGTGCCCGCGGCGGCGATGTGCGCGTACCGTTTCTTCGCAGTGTGTGGATCGAAACGTTCGCTCGCGATCAGCCAGAAGCCGGACGCCAGAATCGGGCCCGCGCCCGAAATGTGCAGGTACACCGCGACGGCAGTGCCGAGCGGCGCACGCGATCGGAGCATCCATTCGATAAGGAACAGCAGGCCGCTGGCAACGAACGACCCAGGCACCAGCGTCGCCGGTCGAATCCGCCGGGCGGTTCTCGCGTTCGCGATCACCAGCACGATGGAGCACGCCGACGTCGCGAGGAGCATCGTCGGCAGCGCCGTGAGGTCGAGCGAGGTCAGGAAGAGCGCGTCGCGGACGGCCTTACCGCTGACGAACTGGCCGGTAACGGCGGCGGCGCCGAGCATGGCGGCTGCGATTGGCCTCGACGATCCGTTGGTTGACATCTAAACGCCTATCCTCGACCACCTCCTAACGCGACATCCGGCCGAAAATCCCGCAAACCGGGTAAACTCTTTACACACCACTAAATGCTGTCGTTGCACCAGCGGGCGAAAGAACTGTTTCTCGATGCCTTGACACGCCCACACGCCGAGCGAGCGGCGTTTCTGGACGAGGCGTGCGCCAGGGACGAGGATCTCCGGCGAGAAGTGGACTCTCTCCTTTCCTTTCACGATGAAGACGACGAGGCCGCTGACGCTCCGTCGGCTCCCGTCGAGGGGACCGGTGTCCCTCGCTTCTCGGCAGGCCAGGTGGTCGCGTCGCGGTACCGGATCATCGCGCGGCTCGGTCGCGGCGGCATGGGCGAGGTCTGGCGCGCTGACGATCTCGTGCTGGGGACGCCCGTCGCGCTGAAATTCATCCGTCCGGCGACGGACGGGACGTCGGAGAGCATCCTCCACGAAGTGCGACTGGCGCGAAAGATTACTCACAGCTCCGTCTGCCGGGTATTCGATGTCGCCGAATCCGACGGCGACTTGTTCTTCTCGATGGAGCTGGTCCGTGGCGAAGACCTCGCCGCGCTGCTCCGGCGCGTCGGCCGCCTGCCGTCCGAAAAGGTCATCGACATCGGCCGGCAGCTCTGCGCGGGACTCACCGCCGCGCACGCCGAAGGCGTGCTGCACCGCGATTTGAAGCCTGCAAACGTCCTCATCAACGATGAGGGCCAGGTCCGGATCACGGACTTCGGCATCGCCGTCGCGGCCAAGGAAACGGGTCCGCTGCTTCCGGTAGGTACGCCCGACTACATGGCGCCGGAGCAGCTCGTGCCTGGCGCGCCGCTCACCGAGCGCACGGACGTCTACGCGCTCGGTCTGCTGCTCTTCGAACTGGCCGTCGGCGAGCCCTACAGTCGATTCGCCTCGCGAACGGAAGGGTTGCGTCCGCCGTCGTTTCCACAAGAGGTCGATCCCAGGCTTCAGCGTGTGATCACGCAGGCGCTGTCGCCGGATCCGCGCGATCGTCCGCCGACGGCCGACGCCGTCGCGGCTGCGCTGCCGACTCCCACGAAGGCCGGCGGGATCGGGGCGACGCGGTGGTGGCTGGTCGCCACGGCCACCGCCGCCCTGCTCGCGGCCGGCGTCGTCGCGGCGCCGTTCTTCGTGTCGCGCAGCGGCCGCGGCCTGACCGAACGGGACACGATCGTCCTCGCCGACTTCGCGAACACGACCGGCGAGCCGGTGTTCGACGGCGCGCTCAAGGTGGCGCTGGCGGTCGCCGTGGAGCAGTCGCCATTCCTGAAAGTGTTTCCCGACGAGCGCGTCCGCGAGACGCTGCGGTTGATGAACCGCTCGCCCGACGAGCCGGTCACGCGCGCCATGGCGCGCGAGATCGCGCAGCGGGAACAGCTCAAAGCGCTGCTCGCCGGTTCGATCGCCACGCTCGGCCGCAACTACGTCGTCGCGGTCGAAGCGGTCAACGCGCTCACCGGTGACGTCATGGCGCGCGAGCAGGTCGAGGTGCCGGGCAAGGAGCAGGTCCTCACAGGCCTCGGCGGTCTTGCCTCACGGCTGCGCGGAAAGCTTGGCGAGTCGCTGACCTCGATCCAGAAGTTCGACATCCCGCTGCCGCGGGCGACGACGCCGTCCCTCGAGGCGCTGCATGCGTACGCGCTCGCGCTCGACGAAGGACGCCTGAGCCCGCGGCTCCAGGCGATTCCTCATCTGAAGCGGGCGATCGAGCTCGACCCCGACTTCGCGATGGCGCTCGCGCAGTTGTCGAGCGTCTACGCCAACACGAACCAGACGGCGCTGGCGCCCGACCTGTCGCGGCGCGCCTTCGCGCTGCAGGATCGGGTGAGCGAGCGCGAGCGCTATTTCATCTCGTGGCGGTACTACCGCGACGCGGCGCAGTCCTGGGACAAGGCGCTCGAGACCGCGCAGCTGTGGACCGGCGCCTACGCGAGGGAGGCGTTCGCATTCAACAGCCTCGGCGTCGCCCACATCTACTTCGGCCAGTACGAGCGTGCCATCGAACCGCTCCGGCAGGCGATGCGGCTCGATCCGAAGTTCGCGCCGCCGATTTCGAACCTTGCCGGCGCGCTGATGGCGCTGAATCGATTCCCCGAAGCGGGCGCGATCCTCAGAGACGGCATCGCACGGCAGACAGGGTTTGGCGGCGGCCACCGGATCGCGTACCTCCTGGCGTTCATCGCCGACGACCGGACCGCGATGGCGGAGCACCTGAACGCGTCGATCGGCATCGGCCAGACGAACGCCGCGTTCGGCTGGCAGGCGCACGTGGCGGCACTGGGCGGGGACCTCTCCACCGCGCACGAATACTTCCGCCGCGGTGTGCAGATGGCCTTGCAGGGGGGATTCAAGGAGGTCGCCGCGCAGCTGTCGATGGAGGATGCGGAAGCGCACGCCATCGCCGGCCAGTGCGCCCAGTCGTCGAAGGAAATCTCGGAGGCGCTGCTCGTCAGCCGCGACAACCTCACGCTCGAGCGCGCCGGCCGGGCGTTGACCTTGTGCGACGCGCCGCATGAGGCCGCGGCGCTCGCGAGCGAGCTGCAGAAGAAGTACTCCGACGCGACGCTCGTCAATCGGGTGTCGCTGCCGGTGATCGCGGCCGCCGGCGCGATCCGGCGCGGCGAGTGGACGCGGGCGCTCGAGATCCTCGATCCGGTGGCCCCGTACGATCACGCGCCGGTCGCGGAGTTCTGGCCGGTCTATCTTCGCGGGCAGGCACACCTCGGGTTGAAGCGCGCGGCCGAGGCGTCAGCCGACTTCCAATCGATCCTCGATCATCGCGGCGAAGCGCCGATCTCGCAGATGTACGCCCTGGCGCACCTTGGACTCGCGCGCGCCGTCGCGCTTGGTGGACAAGCTGCCGTCGCCCGTGACGCCTACGACGCGTTCTTGAAACTCTGGCGCGGCGCAGACACCGACCTGCCGCTGCTGCGCGAGGTGCACGCCGAACGCGCCCGGCTGAACTAGGAGAGTGGGCTGCGGAAGGAGCCCTTCGTTCCGGGTTTCACAGTCCCGTTTCCGACCGGCAGGCGATAGCCGGCGTCAGGGCGCACGAGGATCATCTGCGCGCCGGCTACGCAGATGTCGATTCGATCGCCCGGCTCGAGGCGCGGCGGTTCCGGCGTGCCGCTCTCGTGGCTCGAAACCTGGCTCACATACAAGCGATCGCCGAGTTCGACGGCGACGACAGACGCGCGTCGCTGCTTGCCTTCCTGCATCTCGATCGCCGAGGCATCGTCGGTGCCTGGACGGATCGTGATCGTTTCGGGCGTCACCGTTTCAGTGAGCGCCTCCATGCGGCGCACCGTCCCCTGCCCGCAGGTGTAGATCGGCTGTGCGCCCGCCGGCGTCTGGCAGATCACGGTTGCCGCCAGGGCGGCGCCGTGCAACAGTCGCTTCATGTCCCGGCTCCATGCGCAGGCTCGAGCGTCCGCCTGCACCGTGGAACGCGACATCGGACGGAAAACCCCGCAGGAGGCGAGATGTCCACGAAAGAGCCCGGGAGCGCCGAACTCTTCCCGGTGATTTACGGAGAGTTGCGCCGCGTGGCAGGCCGCTATCTGTCGCGGGAGCGGCGCAACCACACACTGCAGCCGACGGCGCTCGTCCACGAGGCCTGGCTCAAACTGCAGAACGAGCGCCGGGTGCAGGTTCACGGGCGGACGCACGGACTGGCGCTGGCGGCACAGGCGATGCGCCGGCTGCTCGTCGATCACGGACGGCATCAGAAGCGCGACAAGCGCGGCGGCGGAGTCGCGCCGATGCCGCTCGACGACCTCCTGAACGCCGCCGCGACCGGCGCCGTCCCGATCGAGGATCTGCTCACGCTCGAGGCCGCGCTGACGCGGCTGGAGGCCGAGGACCCGCGCGCGGCGCAAGTGGTCGCGCTGCGGTTCTTTTCCGGGATGTCGAGCGCGGAGGTTGCCGAACACCTGCAGTTGTCGGTGCGGACGGTCGAGAGCGACTGGACGTTCGCGAAGGCGTGGCTCAAGCGCGAGCTGTCAGGCGAGAAGAACCGCAAGGATCAGCAATAGCGGTAACCGGCATGAGTCGAAGTTGTCGGATCGCATGACAACTGCTCATTGGCAACGGCCGAGCCGGAACGTGAACATCACGTGGTCCTGTGTGGCGATGCCGCCGCCGGCTTCGTACAGGCGCATGGCGCGTGCGTTGTCGCGATCGGTCAGGACCCAGGCTTCGCTGCAACCGAGCGTCCGGCCAACGTCGAGCAGCGCCGCGATCAGCGCCTTGCCGATGCCTCGTCCCTGATGCGTCGAAGCGACGCTGACCTCGTTGATCCACAGCTCTGGCGAGGATTTGTCCGGATGCACGTAGTGAACCGCCGACGCGAATCCGATGACGACGTCCGCATCGAGTGCCACGGCAAGATGATGGCGAGGATCGATCAGGAATTCGAGCGTCGCGGCCGGGTCGATCGGATCGTCGAAGACACCCGGCGCGACGCGGTCGAGCATGGCGGCGTCCCGATCGCGAAGCAGTCGAATCTCCAACGCGTGTCTCCCTCCTCCGTGGCCTGTTTCTCGACCCGCGCGTCACGCGCGCTCGGATCGCCCGTCGGCGGCGGCGCGTAATCGGCCGAGGCCGGCGCGCCGAGCAGCTCCGTGAGGATTGGCTTCAGGCCGTCCGCCCACACGTCGTAGGCCTTGACCGTCGGATGGAGCTTGTCGTGGTTCATCATCCCGTCGAACAGCCGGCCCTCACGATCGGCGAGTCTGGCGTTGACGTTCAGGTACCGGACGCTCGCGCCGTCGGCCAGCCGTGCGATCCGTTCGTTGACGCCGGCGACTTCAGGCATCACGGCCATGTTGTCGTTGCGTGGAAAGATCGCCGTGAGGACGATGGTGGCATGCAGCGCCTTCCGCCGGCATAGCTCGACGATCGCCGCGATGCCGCGGGCGATGTCATCGACCTTTGCGGCGTCGCCCGGCTGCGAGCCGATGTTGTTGGTTCCCGCCTGCACGACGATGACCTTCGGATTCACCCCGTCCAGCTCGCCGTTCGTCAGGCGCCACAGGATGTTCTGAGTGGTGTCGGCGCCCCAGCCGAAATTGGCGGCATTCCACCCGAAGAAGTGTCTGGTCCAGTTCGCCAGCAGCATCGGGTAATCGGTCGCGCCCCACCGGCGAGTAATCGAGTCGCCGACGAAGTACACGTCGATCCGGCCCTTCGTTCGCTTCTCCAGCAGCTCCGCGTGCGCCTTCATCGAATTCTGATCCGAGCGCGGCAGCGGCCGGTCCGCCGGGTTCGCGACGGCAGCGTTCGCCGTCGCGCTCCGCTTCGGCGGCGCGTGATGAATGAACGAGTCGGCCCACGGGATGAAGTACTTCCAGTTCGGCGCGTCGGTGTGACCGCCGTCGTGCTGGCGCCACGCGAGCTGCCCTTTCAGCAGTCCGATGTTGACCGCCGGCATCTTCTCCGTGCGGTAGTCATCCGAGGTGCCGAGATCCTGTGCGCCGAGCAGGCGGAATACCGGGCCGGCGGCGACGGCCGCCATGTAGCTGCCCTGATGATCGAGCCACTTCGCGTCGCCCTTCTCGGGAATGCCGTAGCTGATGAACGTGGGCCGCGGCGCGCAGAGCGCGATCAGTTCGTGCGCGTCGACCGGGATGTCGCCCGGATTCCTGCTGCCGAACGCGGCCTCGGCGGCGCCGTACTTCATGAAGTTGCCGGCCATCCAGTGATACTCACCAGAGCCAGTCAGATTCTCGACAGCTTCTCCCCAGTTTCTTCGATGCAGCTTCGCTCCGCCTTCTCCCGAAGAACCCACGAGCACGACGGCAAAGCGTTCGTCGTATGCCATCGTGATAAGCGCGGCTTTGCCGTATCGCGACACACCTTCAATGCCGACTTTCTTTGCATCGACGGATTTCTCGGTCTCGAG
>DATFWL010000073.1:0-21911 GCA_035259385.1 Vicinamibacterales bacterium
TATCTCAATCAGCGCAACATCGACGAGACCTACACGGACGCCTTCGGCAACACCAAGACGGTGCAGCGGCGCCAGGACATCCAGCTCGCGAAGTTCTTCGCGCCGTTCAGCGGCTGGTTCCTGACGCCGAAGTTCCGCTACTACCTGTACGTCTGGTCCTCGAACGCCTCGCAGGGCGATCCGGCGCAGGTCGTCGGCGCCGGCAACCTTTCGTACGTCTTCAACCGGTTCATCGCCGTCGGCGGCGGCATCACCTCGCTGCCGTCGACGCGCAGCACTGAAGGGCAGTTCCCGTACTGGCTCACCGTCGACGCGCGGCCGATCGCCGATGAGTTCTTTCGGGGCTCGTACACCAACGGTGTATGGGTCAAAGGGGAACTCGTCGAGCGCGTGAAATACAACGCGATGTTCGCGACCAACCTCAGCATCCTCGGCGTCAGCGCGGCGCAGCTCGACAACCGCATGGACACGCAGTCGTACGCGCTCACGTGGCTGCCGACGACCGGCGAGTTCGGACTGTGGGGGACCTTCGGCGACTTCGACTATCACGAGAAGTTGGCGACGCGGCTCGCGCTCCATTTCACGCACAGCCTCGAGGACAAACAGTCGCAGCCGGGCACCACCGCGATCGAGAACAGCCAGATCCGCTTGAGCGACGGCAGCGTGATCTTCACGCCCGATCTGTTCGGTCCCGGCATCGCGGTCGAAACGGTCGATTACAAGATGCTGAGCCTCGACGGCGGCCTGAAGTACCGCGGCCTGTCGCTCGAGGGCGAGTTCTACACGCGCTGGCTCGGCAAGTACACCGGAAGCAACGTCGGCGGCATCCCGGATCTCACCGACACCGGCTATCAGCTCCAGGCGTCGGCGATGGCGATCAAGGACGTGCTGCAGCTGTACGTGACCGGCTCGCAGGTGTTCGGCGACTACGGCAAACCGTCCGAGTTCCGCGTCGGTGAGAACTTCTACTTCATGAAGCAGCGCGGGCTGCGGCTGAACGCCGAGTTCATCGAGGTCCACCACAGTCCGGTCGGCTACACGGCGTACCCGATGCCGGTCGGCGCCAGCGGGCCGATCTTCCACGTCAACCTGGAAATGAATTTCTGAGCGGACCGGGAGAAGGCGGCATGACTCACCACGGATTCCGGCGGCTCGGGTACCTGGCGATCGGAGCGTTGGCGCTCGGGGCCACCGTGCTGTCGGTCATGGTCGCGCCGCAGCAGAACGGCTCCTCCGAGGTGAACGACACGCACTTTCACCTCACCAATTACATCCAGGAAGGGACGGACATCCACGACTTTTTGAAGATCATGGGTACCAAGGTCGGCCGCGTCGCGCTGTTCGGCATTCCGCTGCAGCAGCAGTGGTCGTACGGCAACACCGGCGATTTCGCGCCGACCTACTACCTGCAGACCGACGCGCCGCTCTACTACTACTCGTTCACCGACGCGTTCATCGCGGCGGCTTACCGATCGCTGGCGCCCGCCGACCGGGCGCGCTTCGATCCGATGATCACCGGCTTCAACCCGGCCGACATGTACGCGGCCGATCACGTCCGCCGTGTGCTGACAACGTTTCCCGGCGTGTTCTCCGGGATCGGCGAGTTCACGATCCACAAGGAGTTCGTCTCGTCGAAGATCGCCGGCGAGACCGCCAGCCTGACCAATCGCGCGCTCGATCGGCTGCTCGACTTCGCCGGCGAAGCGGGCCTCGTGACGCTGATCCACAACGACATCGATGTGCCGTTTCCGAAACCGGGACAGGAGCCCTATCAGGCCATTCAGCTGCGCGACCTGTTCCTCCGCCATCCGAAGACGACGATCATCTGGGCGCACATCGGCCTGGGCCGGGTGATTCAGCCGGTCAAGGATCAGTTGAGCATCATCGAGCGGTCGCTGGCCAACCCGGCGCTGTCGCACGTGCATTTCGATATCTCCTGGGACGAGACCGCCAAGTACCTGGTGGGCAGTCCCGACGCCACCAAGGCCACCGCCGATCTGATCAACCGCTACCCGGATCGCTTCCTGTTCGGCACCGACGAAGTGGCGCCGAGCGATCAAGCGAAGTACCTCAAGGTCTACACCCAGTACGCGCCGCTCTTCGCGCAGCTGACGCCGCAGGCGAGCGAGCGCGTACGCAAGGGGAACTACCAACGCCTTTTCGACGACGCCAGACGCAAGGTCCGGGCGTGGGAAAAGGCGCACGTCAAGGAGACATCGTGATGAGACGTCGCCATCAACGAGCCCGGGTGCAGATCGTTGCAGTGTTCGTGGTCCTGCTCGCAGCGGCAGCCTTACCGTCGAGTGCTGGAGCGCAGCCGCCTGACGAGAAGCCGACGCTCGACATCTACGGGTTCGCGCAGGTCGACGCGATCGCCGACTTCAATCAGAACAATCCCGACTGGTACGACGTGCTCCGTCCCTCGAAGCTGCCGGCGTTCACCAATCAGTTCGGCGAGGACGGCCGCTTTTATATGAGCCCGCGCCAGAGCCGCTTCGGCGTCAGGGGCACGCTGCCGACGTCGGACGGCGACATCAAGGCCACGTTCGAGTTCGACATGTTCGGCGTCGGCGTGGACGCCGGACAGACGACGATCCGGCTGCGCCACGCGTGGGGGCAGTGGAAACAGTTTGGCGGCGGGCAGACGAACGGCCAGTTCACCGACACCGACATCTTCCCGAACTCGCTCGACTACTGGGGGCCGAACGGGATGCTCTTCTTCCGCAACGTGCAGGTGTTCTGGGAGCCATTCAACGACGGCACGTCGAACGCGCGGATCGCCATCGAGAAACCGGGCGCGAGCGCCGATCTGGGCGTGGTGTCGGACCGCATCGAGTTGCAGAACGTCAAGGCGCGGTTCCCGGTCCCGGATTTCACCGGCCATTACCGCAGGGGCGCGTCCTGGGGCTACGTCCAGGTGGGCGGCGCGCTGCGCTACATGGGCTACGACGACCTGCTGCCCAACGATCAGTTCGCCCTGAGCGGACACAACTGGGGCTGGGGCATCAGTGTCAGCTCGAACCTGAAGGTGACGCCGTACGACACGCTGAAGCTCGGCATCGTCGAGGGCGCCGGCGTCGAGAACTATTTCAACGACGCGCCGGTTGACGTTGGCGTCAAGAGCAATCCGGGGAACGCGGTCACCCCGGTGGTCGGCGAGTCGCTCGGCGACTTCGGCCTGGTGCTGTTCCTCGACCACTCGTGGAACGACCGGTTCACCAGTGCGGTCGGCTACTCGCGCGTCGACATCTCCAACAGCAACGGCCAGGCGCCGAACGCGTTCAAGAACGGCCAGTACGCGCTCGCCAACCTGCTGTGCACGCCAGCCAGGAACGTGATGATGGGCGGCGAGTTCCAGTGGATTCACCGTGAAAACTTCTCCGATGGCTTCTCGGTCAGCGATTTCCGTCTGCAGTTCTCGTTGAAATACAGCTTCGGTGTGAAGGTAGGAGGTTAGCGATGGTCCGAGCTCTTCGACATACAAGCCGCGTATGGCTGCCCGGCCTCGCCGCCGCGGCCGCCATCGTCGTGGTCGCGTGTATGCCACTCGGTGCGCAGGGCGATGCACAGACGGCCGTGAACACCGCGTTCAACAAATACAAGACGCTCAAAGAAGGAAAGAACGCGGATTACATTCCCGCGCTCGCGAAGGTCGATCCGAACCTGTTCGGCATCGCGCTGGTGACGACCGACGGCAAGGTGGCCAGCGCCGGCGACCTGACCACCGAGGTGTCGATCCAGTCGATCTCGAAAGTCTTCACGATGGCGCAAGTCATTCAGGAGCAGGGCCCCGAGTCGATCGAAAAGCGGATCGGCGTGGATGCGACCGGTGCGCGCTTCAACTCGATTATCGCGATCGAAGCGGTGCGCAGCACGGTCGGCACCGGTGCGCCCGAGATGAACGCGCTGGTCAATCCCGGCGCGATCAGCGCGACGAGCATGGTGACCGGCGCCAACGCCGACGCGGTGTGGAACAAGATCATCGGGTTCCACAACGACTTCGCCGGCCGCCAGCTGAAGGTGCTGCAGGACGTCTACAAGTCCGAGTCGGACACCAACCAGCGCAACCAGGCGATCGGCGCGCTGATGTACGCGTACGGCTACATCAAGACCGATTGGAAGCAGGCGGTCGATCTCTACACGCGTCAGTGCTCGATCGGTGTCAACGCGAAGGATCTCGCGATGATGGCGGCGACGCTCGCGGCAAAGGGCAAGAACCCGGTGACCGGGAAGCAGGTGATGGACCCGGCCAAGGTGCCGCCGGTCCTCGCGGTGATGGCGACGGCCGGCCTGTACGACGACTCGGGCAAGTGGCTCTATCATACCGGCCT
Source organism: Vicinamibacterales bacterium (assembly GCA_035259385.1). GTDB lineage: Bacteria > Acidobacteriota > Vicinamibacteria > Vicinamibacterales > CAVVIG01 > QHWK01. Next base: position 4,332 of record DATFWL010000073.1, read on the forward strand.
GCCGGCGAAGAGCGGCGTCGGCGGCGGCATCATCGCCGTCTCGCCGGGCAAGTTCGGGATCGCGGTCGTGTCGCCGCCACTCGACGACGCCGGGAACAGCGTGCGCGCGCAGAAGGCGATCGCGGACATTTCGAACGCGCTCAACGGCAATCCGCTCGCCGGCGGCCGATAAACAGGACGAAGCAGTCGAAGGGGTGGCGCCATGAAAAACATCGGGGTCCGGAACGGCGCGCGTGATCAGGAGCGGCATCGGCTCGAGGCGGCGCGTAGCGGCGGCATTCCGTGGCGCAAGTGGGGCCCGTATCTCAGCGAGCGCCAGTGGGGCACGGTGCGCGAGGACTACAGCGTCGACGGCAACGCGTGGAACTACTTCTCGCACGATCAGGCGCGCTCGCGCGCCTACCACTGGGGTGAGGACGGCCTCGCCGGATTCTCCGACGATCAGCAGCGGCTCTGCCTGGCGCTGGCGCTGTGGAACGGCCACGACCCGATTCTCAAGGAGCGCCTCTTCGGCCTGACCAACGTCGAGGGCAATCACGGCGAGGACGTGAAGGAGTACTACTTCTACATCGACTCCACGCCGACCCACTCCTACATGAAGTGGCTGTACAAGTACCCGCACGCCGCCTTCCCGTACGACGATCTGGTGGCCACCAACCGCACGCTGTCGCGCCACGTCCTCGAGTACGAGCTCCTCGACACCGGCGTATTCGACGGCAACCAGTACTTCGACGTGATCGTCGAGTACGCGAAAGGCTCGCCCGAGGACATCCTGGTCCGAATCACGGCAGTCAACCGCGGGTCCACGCGGGCGGGCCTGCACGTGCTGCCGACGATCTGGTTCCGGAACACCTGGTGGATGAATCCGGGATCGCCGATGCCGTCGCTCCGCGAGGTGGCGGCGCCGCCAGGGACGCGTGCGGTCGCGGCCAGGCATCCGGAGCTCGGCGATCGCTGGCTGTACGTGAACGGCTTCGCGCCGCTGCTCTTCACCAACAACGAGACCAACCGTCAGCGCGTCCTCGGACAGCCGAATGCCAGCGCCTATGTCAAGGACGCGTTCCACGAGTTCGTCGTGCACGGGCGCAAGGCGGCGGTGAACCCCGACCAGGCCGGCACCAAGGCGGCCGCGCACATTCGCGCGACGCTCGATCCCGGCGCCACCGGCGTCTGGTGGCTGCGGCTCGCCGACACGCCGCCGGACGCGCTGCCGTCGGCGTTCGAAACCTTCGAGCACGTCTTCGAGACGCGCCAGCGCGAAGCCGACGCCTTCTACCAGTCGCTCGCGCCATCCTCGACCACCGACGACGAGCGGCTGGTGATGCGGCAGGCGCTGGCCGGCATGCTCTGGGGCAAGCAGTTCTACTACTTCGACGCGCCGCGCTGGCTCGCCGATCACGGCGTCGAGTCGTTCTCGCCGATGCGTTCCTCCACCCGGAACGCCGACTGGCCGCACATGGTGAACGCCGATGTGATCTCCATGCCGGACAAGTGGGAGTACCCCTGGTACGCGGCATGGGACCTGGCGTTTCACGCCATCGCGCTCGCGCAGGCGGACATCGACTTCGCGAAGTCGCAGCTCGAGCTGCTGCTCAGCGAGATGTATCTGCACCCGAGCGGGCAGATTCCCGCCTACGAGTGGAATTTCTCGGACGTCAACCCGCCGGTGCACGCGTGGGCGACGATCTTCCTGCATCGCAACGAACTGGCGATGCGCGGTCGCGGCGACATCGATTTCCTGAAGCGGTCGTTCGGCAAGCTGCTGGCCAACTTCACCTGGTGGGTGAACCGCAAAGATCGCAACGGCAAGGGCGTGTTCGAAGGCGGGTTCCTCGGGCTCGACAACATCGGCGTCTTCGACCGATCGGCGCCGCTTCCCACCGGCGGCTACCTCGAGCAGGCCGATGGCACCGCCTGGATGGCGCTGTTCTGTCAGAACATGCTGGAGATCGCCGTCGAGATCGCCGTGCAGGATCCGACCTTCGAGGACCTGGCGGTGAAGTTCGTCGATCACTTCCTGTCGATTGCCAACGCGCTCAATCGCGTCGGACAGTGCGGGATGTGGGACGAGGAGGACGGCTTCTATTACGACGTGCTGCGGCTGCCGGACGGCCGCGCCACGCGGCTCAAGGTGCGATCGCTCGTCGGCCTCCTGCCGATCTGTGCGACCACCATCGTCGAGCCGTGGCAGCGGGAGCGGGTACCACGCATCATCGCGCACTTCCAGGAACGGATCCGTCGCAACCCCGAGCTGTTACAGGGTATCCACCACGAGCACGCACACACACGCGGGTTTGCCGACCGCAGCCTCATGGCGGTGGTCGATCAGGAGCGGCTGCGGCGAATTCTCCTGCGGATGCTGGACGACAAGGAGTTCCTCAGCCCGTACGGCATTCGAGCGCTGTCGCGGATCCACAAGGAGCAGCCGTACGCATTTCGAACCGGCGGCTCGGAGTATCGCGTCGAGTACCTGCCGGCCGAATCCGACAGCGGGATGTTCGGCGGCAACTCGAACTGGCGCGGCCCGATCTGGATGCCGATGAACCTCATGCTGATCCGGGCGCTGCTCCAGTACTACATGTATTACGGCGACGACTTCACCGTGGAGTGTCCGAGCGGATCGGGCCGCCGGATGCACCTGTTCGACGTCGCGAAAGAGATCGCAGCACGGCTCGCGCACATCTTCCTGCGCGACGAGCACGGCCGGCGGGCTGTGTACGGCGGCACGACGACGTTCCAGAACGACCCGCACTGGCGCGATCTGCTGCTGTTCTACGAGTATTTCCACGGCGACAACGGCGCGGGGCTCGGTGCGAGCCATCAGACCGGGTGGACCGGAATTGTCGCGTCGTTGATCGCGTTCTTCCACACGATCGACGCGCACGCATGGCGCGATCTCGGCCGTGACAGCGTCGCGGCGGCGCGGCGGGCTGACCTCGCGCGCGAGACGCACGCGCGCACCTGACAGTCGGGGAGTCGCAAGTCGGCAGTCGGTCAGTCGTCGGTCGAAAGTCGTCAGTCGCAGGTCGGAGGCAGAAGTCGGGAGTCGGGAGTCGGGAGTTGAGGGAGGTTTGTCGGCGATGAAGGCGACACGCGCGCTCCCGGCGCTGGCGCTCGGCTTCATGACGGCGCTGGCGCTGGCGGCGCCGGTGGCGCGGGCCCAGGCGCCGGCGGCCGGCGCGGCTTCAGCTCAGTCTGGCGAAGCGGTCAAGGATGCCCTCGGTCGCGATACGCCGCGCGGTACCGTGATCGGGTTCATGACCGCCGCGAGGAGAGCAAACTTCGAGGCGGCGGTCCTGTACCTGAACGTCACTCGAGAGGAGGGCGCCTCCGAGCTCGCGCACCAGCTCTACGTCGTTCTCGACACCCGCCTGCCGGCGCGTCTCAACCAGGTGAGCGATCGGCCGGAGGGATCGCTCACCAACCTGCTCAAACCAGATCAGGACATCGTCGGCGCGATCGACACGAACGAGGGGTCGCTCGACATCGTTGTCGAGCGCCTGAACCGGGGAGCCTCCGGATCCGTCTGGTTGTTCTCGCGCCGCACGCTCGACGCGATTCCCCGAGCGTACGAAGAGATTCATCGCGTGTCGATCGATGAGTGGCTGCCGCGGTTTCTGACGAGGCCGCGAATCGGCGGCATCCGCTTCTTCGAGTGGCTCGCGTTCTTCCTGGCGATTCCGGTGTTCTACCGGGCGATGGGCCTGTTCGGTCTGCTGGTCGGCCCGCTGGTGAACGTCTGGCGGCGCCGGCGCGGGCTGCCACCACACGAATGGAAATCGTTGCCGGGGCCCGTACGGCTGCTGCTGCTCGCTGTGTCGATTCGGTGGGCGCTCGCCAGCCTCGACCTGCCGCTGTTCGAGCGGCAGTTCTGGTTCCTCACTGCCAGAGTATCGTTCACGATCGGGATCGTCTGGCTAGGGCTCCTCGCCAACGAGATCGGCGAGCGGTACCTCCAGCGCCGTCACCAGGGATCGACCGTCGGCGATACCACCGCCATGCTGCGCCTCGGGCGGCGGGTGGCCGACGTCCTCGTGATCATGGTGGGCGTTCTCCTCGTGCTCAACTACTTCGGCATCGATCCGACGGCGGCGCTCGCCGGTCTCGGCATCGGCGGCATCGCGGTGGCGCTCTCGGCGCAGAAGACGCTCGAGAACGTGATTGGCGGGCTGTCGATCATCTTCGACAAGGCGGTGCGCGTCGGCGATACGCTGAAAGTCGGTGACACGGTCGGGACCGTGGAGTACATCGGGCTGAGGTCGACGCGCATCCGCACTGCGGATCGGACGATGGTCAGCGTGCCGAACGGCCAGATCGCCAACGTCAACATCGAGACGCTGTCGGCGCGCGACAAGTTCCGCTTCAACCACTTCGTCTGCCTCGGCTACCAGACCTCGGCGGCGCAGATGCGCACCATCGTCGACGGCATCAGGGACCTGCTGCTGCGCCAGCCGCTCGTCGACGACTCATCGATCCGCGCGCGATTCATCCGCATCGGTCCGTTCTCGATCGACGTCGAGATCTTCGCGTACGTGTTCGGGCGCGACTGGCTGCACTTCCTGGAGATCCAGGAGCAGCTGCTGCTCGAGATCATGGAGATCGTCGAAAAGGCGGGGGCGACGATGGCGTTTCCGACCCAGACGCTGCATCTTTCAGATCCGGAGGGCCGCGGGATCGGCCCCGATCGCATCCGCGCCCTCCGATCAGCCAGCCTCGACGCGTCGCACCTGCCGGTGGAGCCGGCCTGAGCCGATCCGCCACCTTCCTTACGGTTTGCGCGGCGGTCGTTTGCGAAATCGCTCGACGAGCAGCCCACTCGCGACCGGCGTGACCGAACGCGTGTTCGATGACATTCGCGTGCTGCGTTGATCCAGTAGCGTTCGAAGGGTGGACCTCATGTTCTGGATGTTCTATCTGGCGCGCGGAAGGGGAAGACTGGCGCTCGCAGGGCCGGGCCTCCTTGGCCTGGTGCTGGCAGCGGACGACGCCGTCGGGTTCCTGCCGAAGGGTGCGACCGCGGACAAATGGATCCTCGTCGCATTCCTGCTCACCTCGGGCCTGATCACGGCGGGGATCGGCATCTACCTGAATCGCGGCCCCGGTTCCTTGGCCGTCGACCCGACGACGGGCCGGGAGTATTTCGACACGTCTGCCAGACACTCGTTTTACCGCGTGCCCCTTCAGTACTGGGGGTACCTGTATTGCCTCATCGCCCTGCTCGCGGTGATGGTCCCTTAGAGTGCGTTGCAAAATCAGCTCGAGGCGGGTCCTGTCCGCGAACAGCCCACCGGGTGCTCGCCAGAAAAGCACTGGTCACGGCCCACGGCTCCGCGCCCGGCGGGGCGGCCCCGTTCGCGGCCACCCGCGAGCGAGCTAATTCTGCAACCTGCTCTTAGAAAGAGGATGCCGTGGTACTCAGCTTGACACTGGTTCCGGTCCGCGTCGAAACACTCGGAGAATTCAACGCGCCCAATCCGTGGAGCGGGGACCGACCGGAGAAGTGGACGCTCAATTTCTACAGGCTGGTGTCGGAGACGGTCGCGCCCACCGTCACCAGGCCGGAGCGACTGCGCAAGAAGCCAAAGGACGGAGGAGGCCCGGCAGGCCGCCGCTCAGTGATCCAGGGCTGCAAGCTCTCTCGCTCCGAGACGATCGGCATTCAGTCCAGCGACGGTCGCTTCCACGCCTTGCCGCGGGTGCTGGCCGATTTGTGGCAGGCAGGAGAGGTGCAGGACGCAGTGCTCCCCGCGATGCTCAAGCAGGTCGAGCCCAGCCTGAAGCGATCGGATTTCAAGCCGAATCGCACTCGCCTTGTCATCAAGAGCGAGGCGATTATCGTGATGATCCTGGGACTCTTCTTCTCGGCGCTCTGGGTGGCGGGCCACGTCGTCCCGGCTCTTGACGATCCAGACTTGGACATGGCGGGCTGGCTCGGCTCGCTCCTCCTGGCGGTGACGTTGCCAACGCTGATTCTCTTCGGCAGGGCCTGGAAGCGCCGCGACGACCGCCTGCGAGACGAATTCCGGGCGGCGCTGAACAGGTCGAGAGGCGCGGGAATTGTCGCCTTGGCAGGTTGTAGCGAGCGTCCGGCATCAGCCTTCTAATGAGGGCACGACGGCAGGAGAGTGTCGAGTGCCGCCCTGCCAGTGTGATCCTGCGGAGTCTCTGGCAGCCAGGCGACTCTCCCGGTGTCGAGCGAGTACACTGCGCCAACGACCCGGAGTCCGCCGCGATCCACCAGTTCGCCGAGCACCGGTCTCGACGTGCGGATCTGGCGGACCACGTTCTCGACGTTGATCTGGACCGCGTGGTCGACGAGATCACCGGCCTGACCTCTCGCCTTTTCGATCGCTGGCCGAATCATCGCGAGGAGCGGGGGCAGATGGCCCTCGGCCTGCCCCTCCTCGGCGGCGGCCGTTACGGCGCCGCACTTCTGATGACCCATGACGACGAGCAGGGGCGTGTGCAGATGCAGCGCGGCATATTCGATGCTGGCCAATTCGGCGTCTCCGGCCACGTTGCCGGCGACACGCACGTCGAAGAGGTCGCCGAGCCCCTGGTCGAGGATGATCTCCGGCGCCACCCGGGAGTCGGCGCAGCTCAGGATGATCGCATGCGGTTGCTGCCCCGACGACAGCTCGCGCTGACGTGCGGCACTCTGGTGCGGGTGCTGATAGCGCTTGGCGACGTGGTGATCGTTGCCGGCCTTCAGCTCGCGCAGGACGGCGTCGGCCGATGGCAGCGTGTCCTGCGCTCCCGCGGCGGCGACGCCACACACACCCGCGACAACGATCGTCCGAAAGATGGTCACACGCATGAATCGCTCCTTGCCGCCGCCGCGCGCGGCTGAATGGCACCGGCAGGATGTCCGTGCTGCCGGCGGCATCAGGTCGGCGACGCGGCGCTTCGCCTCGACTCGCGGCGCGCGAATCGAACGTATGCCGCCACCGTGAACAGGTTGATGGCGACGGCGATCGTGTTCCACGCGATCACCGGCCGGGAGAGAATGAGCAGGCCGTAATAAATCCACAGCACCTGGAAGGCGCACATGATCGCAACCATCCGCGGATTCATGCCGGCGCTCGACCGCCGCCTGAGCATCGCCACGAGATCGGGAACCGCCGCGAACGTCGTCCCGAACCCGGCCAGGAAGCCGACGACCTCCGATCGTTGGAATCGGGGGATCAGCAGGCTCGCCGTGTCGTGCGGCGCCAGGCCTTGACAGCCGCAGAGCATGAGCGCTGCCATGCCGAGCATCGCCAACGTCGTCAGGCGACGCGGGCGGCTCATGCTGTCACCGTGCCGGACGCTGCGGCGACCTCCGCAACCGACAGCTTCGCGGTTGTGAAATCGATCGTGCGCTCGGCGCCGGCACGCTTCAGCGCATCGCAGACCGTGTCGCGCGCCTCGGCGAGGCGCAGCGCGATCCCGTGACGCTCGAGCGCGCTGCGCAGTTCGATCACGAACTCGCTGCCGGCGAGATCGATGAACGGAACCCCCACCAGGACGAGGATCACGACGCGAGGAGGCGTCGCGCTCGCGGCAAGGAGCTGCGCGACGCGGTCGCGAACGTGATCCACGTTGAAGTACAGGATCGAGCCTTCCGGCCGCACCGCCAGTACGCCCGCGGCCCTCTCGTTCTCCGGATGTCGGACGATGTCGGCGAAGTGGGAGGTCCCCGGGACGCGGGCGACCTCGGTCACTCTCGGCATCGCGGCGCGCCGGATCAGCAGGAGGATTGACAGGCCGACGCCCAAAAGCACGCCATTCAACAATCCCGATCCCAGCACGCCGACGATCGCGACGGCCGTCACGGCGAACTCCGAACGATCGAACCTCCAGATCTCGCGCAGCTTGTGGATGTCGACGAGACCGGTGACCGCTGCGAGCACGATCGCCGCGAGCACCGGTTGCGGCAGATCGTGCAGCAGGTCGGTCAGAAACATCGCGACCAGGACAATCACGGCGGCTCCTACGAGCCCCGACAGCGGCGAGCGCGCCCCAGCCGAGTCGTTCACCAGCGACTGAGAGGTCCCACCGCTGATCGGGAAGCCAGCGAAGAGGCCGGACAGCAGATTGCTTGCTCCGACCGCCAGGAATTCCTGGCTGGCGTCGAGGCGATAGCCGTGCTTGCCGGCGAACATGCGGCCGATGGCCGACGTTTCGACGGCGGCGAGCAGAAAACAGGCCATCGCCAGCGGCAGCAGCGCGTTGATGTCTTCGCGGCTGACCGCGGGCAGCGCCGGCATCGGCAGCCCTCGCGGTACGTCGCCAATCAGCTTGACGCCGTAGCGATCGAGATGCAGCACACCAGCCGCGACGATGCTGCCGATCAGGACCAGGAGCGCGACAGGCCGATTCTTGAACAGCGTCTTGCCGGCGAGCAGGATGGCGAGCGCGCCGGCGCCGAGAGCGAGTGACGTCGCGTTGGTCTGGCCGAGGCTCCGCAGAAAGTGGGCCATGGCGTCCCAGAAATCGCCGTGGCTGCCCGCGAATCCAAACAGCTTCGGCAGCTGGGTGCTCGCCAGGACGCAGGCAACGCCGAACTTGAATCCGACGAGCACGGTTTCGGAGAAGAAATTGACGACGACGCCGGCGCGAAACAGGTACGCGACGAATGCGAGGCCGGCGACCATCAGCGCAGTGCAGGTCGCGAGCGCCGCGTGACGCGCGGCGTCGCCGCCGTCGATCGTGCTGAGCGTCGCGCCGATCATGAGCGAGATCGCGGAGGTGACCGAGATGGCGGTGACGCGGGAACTGCACAACAGCCAGAACACGAGGCCGCCGAACAGGCACGCGTAGAGGCCAGCCTGCGGTGGCAGGCCGGCGAGCGATGCGTCGCCGATTGCGGCAGGCAGCATGTACGCCGCCAGCGTAATGCCGGCGACGACGTCGGCCCGGGCCCAGGTGCGATCGTAGGACGAGAGCCACTGGCGAGCGCGGATGATCATCGCCCGGCCCTAGACGCGTTGGCGTCGTTTGACCTTGAGCTGCGCCAGCGAGCGCGCCAGCGACGCGTTCACGGTCGCCACTTCCTCGTCCGAGATCTTGTCGCGGAGCCGCGCTGCCGCGCGCTGCCGCGCTTCCTCGGCCTTCGCCTCGTCGATGTCCTTCACCTGGATCGCCATGTCGGTGACGATTCCGATCTGGTCGCCGGTGATGGCGGCGAGCCCGCCGCCCACGGCGAGGAACTCGTCGACGCCCTTCCGGCGCACGATCAGCTCGCCAGGCGTGACGCGGGTCAGCAGCGGCACGTGTTGCGGGTAGATGCCGATCTGTTCTTCGACGGCCGGGAGCGTGACCATTTCCACGTCCGCCGAATACACGACCGCCTCCGGCGTGACGATCTCGAGCTTCATGGTGGCGGCCACGTCACGCTCCCTGCGCTGTCACTTCTTCGATGCCGCCCTTCATGTAGAAATTGTCCTCGGGCACCTGGTCGTGCTTGCCGTCGAGGATTTCCTTGAAGCCGCGCACGGTGTCGGCAACCGGCACCTGTTTGCCCTCGCGCCCGGTGAACGCCTGCGCGGTGCTGAACGGCTGGCTCAGGAAGCGCTGAATCTTGCGCGCGCGCAGCACGGTCTGCTTGTCCTCGGGTGAGAGCTCGTCCATCCCGAGGATCGCGATGATGTCCTGCAGGTCCTTGAACCGCTGCAGCACCTTCTGCACGCGGCGCGCGACACCGTAATGCTCCTCGCCGACGATGCCCGGCGTCAGTGCTCGCGAGGTCGAGGCGAGCGGATCGACGGCCGGGTAGATCCCGAGCTCGGCGATCGATCGTTCCAGCACGAGCGTCGCGTCGAGGTGCGCGAAGGTGGTCGCCGGCGCCGGATCGGTGAGGTCGTCGGCCGGCACATACACCGCCTGGAACGAGGTAATCGATCCCTTCTTGGTCGAGGTGATCCGCTCCTGCAGGATTCCCATTTCGGCAGCCAGCGTCGGTTGATAGCCGACCGCGCTGGCGGTGCGGCCGAGCAGCGCCGACACCTCGGAGCCGGCCTGCGAGAAGCGGAAGATGTTGTCGATGAACAGCAGGACGTCCTGGTTCTTCTCGTCGCGGAAGTACTCGGTGATCGCGAGGCCCGACAGCGCGACCCGCAGCCGCGCGCCGGGCGGCTCGTTCATCTGGCCGTAGACGAGCGCGATCTTCGATTTGCTCAGGTCTTTCTCGTTGATCACGCCGGCCGCCGCCATCTCGTGGTACAGGTCGTTGCCCTCGCGCGTCCGCTCGCCGACCCCGGCGAAGACGGAGACGCCGCCGTGCAGCTTGGCGATGTTGTTGATCAGCTCCGTGATGACGACCGTCTTGCCGACGCCGGCACCCCCGAACGCGCCGATCTTGCCGCCCTTGAGGAACGGGCAGATCAGGTCGATCACCTTGATGCCGGTCGCGAGCACCTGCGGCGACGTCGTCTGATCGGCGAGGGCGGGCGGATGACGATGAATCGGATAGTGCGCCGTCGCGTTGACCGGTCCACGCTCGTCGACCGGCGTGCCGGTGACGTTGAAGACGCGCCCCATCACGACGTCTCCGACCGGCATCGAGATCGGCGCCCCGCTGTCGGTGACCTCGTAGCCGCGCTTGAGCCCCTCGGTGCCGGCCATCGAGATGGTGCGCACCCGCCGATCGCCGAGGTGCTGCTGGACTTCGAGCGTCAGCGTCACCGGTTCGTCCTGGACGCGGTACTCGACCGACAGCGCATTGTAGATGGCGGGCAACGCGCCGGCGAATTCGACGTCGACCACCGGCCCGTTGACCTGCACGACTGTGCCCGTGTTCATATGCCTGCCTTCCGGCGCTAGCCGGCCTGGCCGCCGGCAATCTCCAGCAGCTCCTGTGTGATGCGTCCCTGGCGCAGCTTGTTGTAGTCGAGCGTGAGGTCCCTGATCATCTCGGCGGCGTTGTCGGTGGCGTTCTTCATCGACACCATGCGCGCGCTCTGCTCGCTGGCCTTGGCGTTCAGCAGCGCCACGTGGACGATGATGTTGAGATAGTGTCCGAGCAGGAACTCGACGACGTCGGTGACGCTCGGCTCGACGAGGAAGTCGGTCGCCTCGCCGGCGGCTGCGTCGGCGCGCGGCATGCCTGGGATCTCGAGTCCCTTGATGTCGCCGATCGGCAGGAGATCGAGGACGAACGGCTGCTGTACGAGCGTGTTGACGAACCGCGTCGCGACCAGCTCGACGGCGTCGACCTCATGCTTCAGGAACAGGTCGCGGGCCATCGTCGCGATCGCCCGCGATTCAGGAAAGCGCGGCGTGTCGCCGTACGGGAATTCAGCCACCAGCTGGCGCCGGGTGCGGGCGACGAACTGCGCCGCCTTGCGGCCCGCCGTGATGAACAGGGTCGAGTGCGGCTCGTACCGCCCGGCGACGCGGAACAGATTGCTGTTGAGCGCGCCGCACAACCCCTTGTCCGAGCCGACCAGGATGATCGCGCGCCTGCGGACCTCGCGCACCTCCGTCAGCGGATGGGTGAAGTCGGTCAGCCGCGTGGTCACGGCGCGCTGGATGCGGTAGACGAGCCGCGCGAACGGCCGGACGTCGATCGCCGCCTGCTGGGCCTTGCGCATCTTCGAGGCGGCCACCATCTGCATCGCGCGCGTGATCTGCGCGGTGCTGCTGATGGAGCGAATGCGCCGTCGGATGTCGCGACCGCTCGCCATCGGATCAGGACCAGCTCTGCGCGAACTGCTCGGCGGCCGCTTTCAGGTCCGCCGTCGACGCGTCGTTGAGCGCTTTCTCGGCCCCGATCCTGCCGAGCAGCTCCGCCTTCGACGCCGTCAGGTACTCGGTGAACCGCCCCTGGAACTCCTTCACCCGCTCGACCGGCACCTTGTCGAGATAGCCGTTCTGCACTGCCCACAGTACGGCCACCTGCAGTTCGACCGGCACCGGGTCGTGCTGCGGTTGGTTGAACAGCTCGATGATCCGCTTGCCGCGATCGATCTTGGCTTGCGTCGCGGCGTCGAGCTCCGAGCCGAACTGCGCGAACGCCGCCAGCTCGCGGAACTGCGCGAGCTCGCCCTTGAGCCGCCCGGCCACCTGCTTCATCGCCTTGAGCTGCGCCGCCGATCCGACCCGCGACACGGAGATGCCGACCGAGATCGCCGGCCGGGTGCCCTGGTAGAAGAGATCGGTCTCCAGGAAGATCTGACCGTCCGTGATCGAGATGACGTTGGTCGGAATGTACGCGGAGACGTCGCCGGCTTGCGTCTCGATGATCGGCAGCGCGGTCAGCGAGCCGTTGCCGTACTGCTCGCCGACGCGGGCCGCGCGTTCGAGCAGCCGGCTGTGCAGGTAGAAGACGTCGCCCGGATACGCTTCGCGACCCGACGGCCGCTTCAGCACCAGCGACACCTGGCGATAGGCGACCGCGTGTTTCGACAGATCGTCGTAGACGATCAGCGCGTCCATGCCGTGGTCCATGAACCATTCACCCATCGCCGCGCCGGCAAACGGCGCAAGGTACTGGCTCGTGGCGGAGTCGGCCGCCGGCGCCGCCATCACGATCGTGTACGGCATCGCGCCGCTCTCTTCGAGCACCGAGACAAGCTGGGCGATGGTGGACTGTTTCTGCCCGATCGCGACGTAGATGCAGTACAGCGGTCGATAGGCCCTGTCGCCCGCTTCCTCGGCGGCCCTGTTCAATCGTGCCTGGCTGATGATCGTGTCGACGCAGATCGTGGTCTTGCCGGTCGAGCGGTCGCCGATGATCAGCTCGCGCTGGCCACGGCCGATCGGGATCATCGCGTCGATGGCCATGATGCCGGTCTGCACCGGCTGCGAGATCGGCTTGCGCCGCATGATGCCGGGCGCGATCTTCTCGACCGCGTAGGCCTCGTCGCTCGCGATCGGACCCTTGCCGTCCAGCGGCTCGCCGAGCGTGTTGACGACGCGCCCGAGGAGTCCCTTCCCGACCGGGACCTGCAGCAGCTTCCCGGTGGCGCGGACTTCGCCGCCTTCTTCGAGCCTGGTGTCGTCACCGAGGACGATGACGCCGACGTCGGTGTCTTCGAGGCTCAGCGCGAGGCCAGTGACGCCGTGGCCGAGATCGAGCATCTCGTTCAGCATCACGTCGCTCAGGCCTTCGACGCGGGCGACGCCGTCGCCGACCTCGCGGATCACGCCGACGTTGGTGCGCGCCGTGGCCGTCCGGACGCCGGCAATCCGCGCTTCGATCTCCTGCAGCAGCGTGCTCATTCGTTTACCTCATGGTGACCGCGCCGCCTGACGGCGTCAGAACTGCGACTCGAGCGCCGCCAGGCCCGCCCTGACGCTGCCGTCGTACACCGTGGACCCGATCTGCACGCGCATCCCGCCGATCAGCGACGGATCGACGACGAACCTCGTGTCCAGGACGCGTCCGGGCAGCCGCGCCAGTCCGCGTTCGATCTCGGCACGGACCGCAGGGTCGAGCGGCGCCGCACTGGCGACGACGGCGGTGCGCTCGGCGCGATCGAGCCGCAGGCGCCTGAGAAACTGTTTGAGCAGCGGCACCGCGGCGGCCCGCTGCGATTCGGCAATCTGATCGACGACGAGCCGCGCGCGAGCTTCGTCGAGGAGGCCGTCCTGCAGGCAGACCTGCCACAACTCGCGGGCCTCGCGCTTCACCTGTCGCGGAGTCTTCATGGCGATCGGTACTCGCGCTAGGAAGCCTGCAGGTGCCTGGCGGTTTCCTCCGCCAGGCGCCGCTGGTCGTCGGTCGTGAGAATCTTGCCGGTCACGGCCGCGGTCGTCTGCACGACGAGACGGCCGACCTCGCCGCGCAGTTCGTTCATCATCCGCGTGTGTTCCTGCGCCGCCGCATCGCGCGCCTTCAGCACGATCTCCTCGGCGGCGGCGACGGCGCGCTGGGTTTCACGCTCCTGCAGCCGTCTGGCCGTTTCGCGCGCGTCCGCGATCAGCTGGGTGGCCTGCGCGCGCGCCTCCGCGAGGGCCTTCTGTCGATCGGCGTCGATCGCGGCGAGCGCGGCGTTGATCTTCTCGGTGTTCGCCAGCCCCTGCGCGATCTGCTGCCGGCGCGCCTCGAGCATCGCCAGCACCGGCTTGTAGGCGAGGCGGTAGAGCAGGGCGCAGACGATTGCGAAGCTCACGATCTGCGCGCCGAGATGCGGCCAGTCGACCCCGAACGTCGCGGCGAGCGTGTCGGCCTGGGCGCCCTCGTGCGCCTGGACGATCAGCGCGAGGACCTGCATGGCCCGCTATCTCACCAGGAACAGCGCGTAGAACACGATCGCTTCGGCGAACGCGATCGCCAGAATCGACTGCACCATCACGGCAGTCGCCGAGCCCGGGTTGCGGCCCACCGCCTGTGCGGCCGTGGCCCCAATCCATCCGACGGCGAGGGCCGCTCCCAGTGCCGCAAGACCGACGTGCAGGTTGCCCGCCATGTGTGCCCCGTCCTTTCTTTTGCGTCTTCAGTTGTCTCAGTCGTGTGCAGCGGCCGGCTGCTCGCCGTGATCGTGATGCTGACAGATCAGCAGCGTGAACACGGCAGTCAGCAGCATGAACACCAGCGCCTGCACGATCCCCACGAGCAGTTCGAGGAAATAGAACGGAATCTGCACCAGCCAGCCGATCCGCGGCATGCGGGCCATGGTCTCCAGCATCGTCTCGCCGGCGAAGATGTTGCCGTACAGCCGGAAGCTCAACGAGATCGGGCGGAACAGGATCGACACGATCTCCAGGCACCCCGCCGCGAAGAACACGACGATCAGCAGGAGCCGCAGCGCGCCCGCGCTCTCGCCCTTCGGCGCGAACAGCTCCTTCACGAAGCCGATCGGCCCGACTTCCTGCAGGCCCCAGACGATCCACGCCGCGAAGAACACGAGCGCCATGGCGAGCGTCATGTTCACGTCCGCGTTCGCGCCGCGCAGCAGCGGCTGCTCGATCAGGAAGCCTTCCGGCGTCTGGTGTCCCCAGCCAATCGATCCGACGCCGGGGATCAGCCCGAACCAGTTCGAGGCGACGATGAAGATGAAGATGCTGGCAAAGAACCAGAAGGTCCGATCGACCAGCGGCCGGCCGATGATCCCCTCGAGGAATCGGTAGAGGCCGTCGACCAGCCATTCCAGGAAGTTCTGCGCGCCGTAGGGCACCTGTTTCATGGTGCGCGTGGCCGTCTGCGCGAACACGATGAGCAGCGCGGCCACCACCCACATGACCACCATCGAGTTGGTGATTGGAAACCCGAACGGCCGTGCGATTTCGACCGCCTTCTGGGAGAGCCCGTGCTCCTGGGTGGCGGCCAGGGCCGCGGCGGCGTTCGCGCACACGATCAGCACGGCGAGTGCGGGGCCGGCCGTGCCGCGGCGAGGAAACGCCATGTGCGGGGGATCCGTGCATTGGCCTTGCCAGTTCGACTGCAGCCGTTGCGCGCGTCCAGCGCGATCGATGCAGAGGATCGCTGAGGCCGTACCCCGCCGATCGGTGGAGGTGCTCCGATAGATCGGAGTACCTCCGATTCCGCGCGACGATTCCGGCCATCCCTTGCGGTTTCCTTGCGGGGCCCGCGGCAGATCGCTGGCATACCCCGTGCTCAGAGGTGCCCGGACTTCGCCGAGGGGGCTGTCTGCGCCGACAACATCTCGTCCACGTTCTCTGCGCGTGCGCGTGTAGCGGCGCGACGCTGCTTCACGCCGGGACCTGCGCCGCTGCGCAGAGACGCGGCGAGACGATTCAGTCGTTCGCCGCCGACGCCGAGCGCGATGCGCCGATCGCCGCCGGCGGGAAGGGCGGGACTGCGGCCCGCGGCCTGCTCGCGCACAGCGACGCCGGGTCGATCCAGGCTGATCTCCGCCAGTGAGGCGCGCGCATCGCCGTGACGCGTGACCTCGACTCCGCACCGCGGCGACCGGTTACGCTCCGTCTCGTTTCATCGACATCCGCACACGGCGGGACGCTCTCCGGCAGGCCGGACGCGGTCCCCACCATTTCGGAGGCTGAGCGCGGATCCGATTCGGCGGCTGCCGCAGATGACTCGAAACGCCCCACACGACACAGGAAAGGCGGTGGTGCGCGCCGCCAACCTGCTGGTACGCCTGCTGCTTTAGCGGACCAGACGGGATTCCGAACCAGAGAGAAGGATGAAGCCATGTCGATCGAGCCGGCAAAGACGATGATCGCCGTCGCGGCGACGGCGGCCGCGCTCACCAGCGCGTGCGAAAAAACGGTGGCCGTCGCTCCGCCGCCGCCCGAGGTCTACGTCGTGTCGGTCGTTCAGAAGGACGTGCCGACGTATCTCGACCTCGTCGGGCAGACCGAGGGAACGCAGGATGTGGACGTTCGCGCGCGCGTCGAGGGGTTCCTGGACACGATGAACTTCCGCGAAGGGTCGTTCGTGCGGAGGGGCGCGCTGCTCTATACCATCGATCCCAAGCCGTTCGAGGCCGCGCTCGCGCAGGCGAAGGCCGACCAGGCGACTGCGCAGGCACGGCTCCAGAAAGCGAACAACGACGTCGCGCGCTACACGCCGCTGGTGGCCAAGCAGGCGGTCAGCCAGCAGGAGCTCGACAACGCGCGCGCCGCGCAGGATGCAGGCCGATCGGAGGTCGATGCCGCGAAAGCCGCTGTCGAGAAGGCGGCGCTCGATCTGAGCTACACGCGCGTCAACTGCCCGGTCGACGGCCTGGTCGGCCTCACGAAGGTCAAGCCGGGCAGCCTCGTCGGGCGAGGAGAGAGCACGCTCCTCACGACGGTGTCGCAAATCAACCCGATCGTGCTCCGCGTCGGCGCAACCGAGGCGGATTACCTGCGCGTCGCCAAGCGAAGTCCGGGCCGCAGCGGCGAGGCGCCCAACGCCGGTGGCATCGAGCTCACCCTGGCCGACGGCACCGTCCATCCACAGCACGGCACCGTGACCACGGTCGAGCGCGCCGTCAACGCGTCCACCGGCACGTTGACCGTGCAGATCAGTTTTCCCAACCCTGACAACGTCCTGCGCCCCGGTCAGTACGGGCGTGCGCGCATCCTGATCGACATGAAGAAAAGCGCGCTGCTGATCCCGCAGCGGGCGGTTCAGGAGCTCCAGAGCCTGTACAGCGTTGCGGTCGTCGGCGCCGACAACAAGGTCGCGTTCCGCAACGTGAAAGTCGGCCCGCGCGTCGACACCCTCTGGGTGATCGAGGAGGGCCTCACACCGAGTGACCAGGTGGTCGCGGAAGGGCTCCAGGCGCTCCGCGACGGAATCACGGTCCGGACCAAGCCGATGCCGCCTCCCTCCGCGACGGCGCCGGCAGCAGCCCCGATCGCCGAGGCGAGATAGATCATGGCCCGCTTCTTCGTCAACCGTCCCATCGTCGCGATGGTGCTGTCGATCATCATGGTGATGCTCGGCCTGGTCGCGATGAAGGGGCTGCCGATCGCCCATTACCCGGACATCGTGCCGCCGATGATTCAGGTGACGACCACCTTCATCGGCGCCAGCGCCACGGACGTCGAGGCGTCGGTCGCCACCCCGCTCGAGCAGCAGATCAACGGCGTCGAGCAGGGCATCTACATGAAGTCGACCAACGCCAACGACGGCACGCTGACGTTGAAGGTGTCGTTCGAGGTCGGCTCGAACCTCGACATGGACAA
>DATFWL010000074.1:0-40036 GCA_035259385.1 Vicinamibacterales bacterium
TGGTGGACCAGACGGGAGTCGAACCCGTGACCTCATGAATGCCATTCATGCGCGCTCCCAACTGCGCTACTGGCCCACTGTTGGGACGGAGTGCGGAACGAACCTCGATCGTAACGCGCGGCGGGGCCAGCGTCAATCTCACTGGCCCGCGCCCTACTGCAGGAATCGCTTCACCGGCGAGCGACGGTGGTGATCCCGCCGCACGCAGCCGCCAGTCATCCCGGTTTGACGCGCATGAATGACGGGACATCGGCCCGTCGGCGGTTCGCGGCCGCACGGCTGTGGGTGCGGGAGGACGGGCCGCGGACGCAGAATATGGCGCATGGCCCAGCCGCCCGCCGAGCTGCTCGAGTACCTGCATCGCTACCCGCCACCCATCCAGTCGCTCGCGCTCGGCGCGCGAAAGCTGATTCACGGAGAACTCGCGCCCTGCCACGAATACATCTTCGACATGCGACGCACGCTGGTCATCGCCTACAGCGCCACCGAGAAGGTGATCGCCGACGGCGTCTGCCTCATCACCGTCTGGACGCGGCACGTCACGCTGGCGTTCAGCCGCGGCATCGATCTCGACGACCCGGCCGGCCTGCTCGAGGGCGCGGGTAAAGCGATGCGTCACGTGCGGCTGCACGCGCTCGAGGATCTCGGGCGGCGTGAGCTCCATGCGCTGCTGCGGCAGGCACGGACGCGAGCCGGCATCAAGCGACGACGCGGCATTCCAAACGACGTCGTGACGCGAGTGAAGAAGAAATCGGCGGCGACGTTTCCCTGGCCGCGGCTGCCTTGAACCCGCGGCGTCAGCCACTCGCTCGCGACACGACCAGCGTCGCAGAATCAGCTCAGACGCGGCTCCTGTCCGCGAAAATGATCGGCGATTCACTCGATCGCGGCGGCGACGGCGGGTGGAAAAATCTCGGTGACGTCGCCTTCGAGTCTCAACGACACGGCGGCATGCCCGTCATGATCGGTCGCGCCGCGGTTGACGATCACGTACGGCGTCCCGCGTTCGGCGGCGAGCAGCGGGATCGACGCGGCCGGGTACACTGACAGCGTCGATCCGAGCGCAATCACCAGATCCGCGCGCTGCGCCGCAATCGCCGCGCGATCGAGATCGGCACCGTTCAACGGCTGGCCGAAGCTGATGGTCGCCGACTTCAACAGCCCGCCGCAGCCGCACCGCGGCGCCGATCGCGTCGCGCGAAAGCGATCGAAGTGCGGCGCCGGGTCGCTGCGCGCGCGGCAGGTCTGGCATTCGACGAAGAGGTCGGTGCCGTGCAGCTCCACGAGCCGATCCGGCGCGGTCCCGGCACGGCGGTGGAGGCCGTCGACGTTCTGCGTCACCACGGCGAGCGCCTTGCCGGCCCGCTCGAGCGCCACCACCGCGTGATGAACCGCGTTCGGCTGCGACTGCTGGTAGATCTCCCAGGTCTCGAGCTTGTAGTCCCAGTACTCGATGCGCGCGGCCTCGGAGGCGAGGAACTCGTCGTAGTAGACCGGACGGCGGCGCGTCCAGACGCCGTTCGGGCCGCGGAAATCGGGAATGCCGCTCGCCGTCGACACGCCAGCCCCGGAGAAGATCAGAATCCGGTTCGACGCGCGAAGGCGCTCGACTAGTCGCTGGTCGGCCATCGGCAGGTCAGGAGCGTCACGATCACGGCCCAGGCCACGACGTGCAACACCATGAACACGACGGCAATCGGCCACACGCTCGTGGCCGGCGCCGGCTGCGAGGTATATCCGAGCACGACGTCGGGCACAAACGAGACCACGAGCGCCCACAGCGCGACGCGCCGGTAGGTACGAACGGGATCGACGGCCTCCCGGGCGACGACGAAAAACACGACGACTGCGACCGACACCAAGCACGCGGACAGGGCGATCGGCTCGGAGGAGCGCAGCATCGCGTACTCACAGGGCAGCGGCGTGAACCACAGCAGCGCAAGCTGCTGGATGGCCAACACGACAGCCATGGACGACATTACCGTCGCCGGACCGAGCCAGACGAGGCGATTGACGATCGTCGCCACGCGTCAGCATAGCGCGATCGCCGGAGACTACAATCGCGTATGCGCACGGAGACGCTGCCGAGAATCGCCCGGCGCCGATCGGCAGTCCATGGATTCGGCGTGTTCGCCGCCGAGCGGATTTCGAAGAACCGGCGGATCATCGACTACGCCGGCGAGCTGGTGCGCAACGACGAGAGCGAGGAGCGCGAGGAGCGCTACCTCACCGGCGGCTGCATCTGGGTGTTCCGCGTCAACCGGACCTGGAGCCGCGACGCGAACGTCGGCGGCAACATCGCGCGGTTCATCAACCACTCGTGCACGCCGAACTGCTGGTTCGAGGTCGTGGACAAGACGATCTGGATCCGCGCCAAACGCGACATCCGCAAAGGCGAAGAGCTCACCTACGACTACTCGATCATCGGCGAGCGGACGATCCCGTGCCGCTGCCGGCCCGGCTGCCCCAACAAGATCTGACCGCCGAAGTGATATCGTAGCGGGCCTTGTCTGACCGCGCGCTTGCACGCGTGCTCGGCCTCCGCGATCTGATCCTGATCGTCGTCGGCACGGTGATCGGATCGGGCATTTTCCTCGTCCCCGGCGGCGTGGTGCGGCAGACCGGCGGCTACGCCGGCCCGGCGCTGGTCGTGTGGGTAGTCGGCGGCGTGCTGTCGCTCCTCGGCGCGCTCGCCTACGGCGAGCTCGGCGCGATGAATCCGGCCGCTGGCGGCTTGTACGTCTACCTCCGCGACGCGTTCGGACCGGTCACGGCGTTCCTGTACGGCTGGACGTTCTTCCTCGTCATCGCGACCGGATCCGCAGCCACGCTCGCCGTCGCATCGAGCGCGTACCTGCAGCAGTTCGTTCCGCTCGGGCCGATCGGTCAGAAGGCGACCGCCGTCGCACTCCTCGCGCTCGTCGCCGCGATCAACGTGCGCAGCACGCGCGGCAGCGCCGACGTACAGAACTGGACGACGGCCATCAAGGTCGGGGCGCTGCTCGCGATGAGCGTGCTCCTCGTCGCGTTCGGCAGCGGCTCGCGGCAGGCGATGCCCTTGTGGCCGCCGGCGTTCACCGCCGACATCGCATCGGGCATGGGACTCGGCATGATCGGCGTGCTGTGGGCGTACGAAGGGTGGCAGTACGTGACGTTTTCCGCCGGCGAAGCGACGAGTCCGCAACGGACGTTTCCGCGCGCCATCATCGCCGGCACCGCGTCGCTGATCGGCATCTACGTGTTCGCCAACGTCGGCTATCTCGCGGCGCTCGGGCCGGACGGCGTCGCCCGATCCGATCGCGTCGCCGCGGAAGCGGTCAGCCGTGTGGCGGGGGGCGGCGCGGGGAAGCTGATCGCCGCGGCAATCCTCGTGTCGATCTTCTCCGCGTCCAACGGACTCACCATCAGCGCGCCGCGCGTCTACTACGCGATGGCGCGCGACGGGTTGTTCTTCAGCCGCCTCGCCGCCGTCCACCCGCGCTTCGGCACGCCGGCTGCCAGCATCGTCGCCGGCACGGCGTGGGCGATGGTGCTCGCGGTGTCCGGCACGTTCGAGCAACTGCTCACCTACGTCGTCTTCGTCGGGTGGATCTTCTACGGGCTCGGCGCGGCATGCGTGTTCGCGCTGCGGCGCGCGCACCCCGAGGCGGATCGGCCGTTCCGCGTCCCCGGCTATCCGTGGGCGCCGCTGCTGTTCATCGTGGCCGCGGCCGCGCTCGTCGCCAACACGATCGTCACGCAGCCCAGCCGCGCGGCGATTGGCATCGGCGTGGTCCTGCTCGGGCTGCCGGTGTACTTTGTGTGGCGGAGGCGCTGCTGAACAGCACGACTGACGCCCGGCTCGGCTAAAGCCGTCGCGCTACGTCGAAGCCTTCGCGCGACGTTGACGCCTTCGCGCTACATTCGATTCTGATGGCCAAGTCCGACAAAGAACTCCTGACCATCGACGGCCGCGAGGTTGCGATCTCGAATCCGCGGAAGGTGTTGTTCCCCGAGGCCGGCTACACCAAGCACGACCTGGTGCACTACTACCTCGCGGTCGCGGCCGGCGCGCTCGCCGGCTCCGGCGGTCGACCGAACGTACTAGTGCGGCACCCGAACGGCGTCGGCGGCGAATTCTTCTATCAGAAGCGAGCGCCGGAATCGCGGCCCGACTGGATCGAGGTGGTCACGTTGAAGTTTCCGTCAGGCCGTACCGCCGAAGAAGTCGTCCCGCGCGACGCGGCGGCGCTGGCATGGATGGCGAACCTCGCCTGCCTCGAGCTGCACCCGCACCCGGTGCGCGCCGACGATCTCGATCATCCCGACGAACTGCGCGTCGATCTCGATCCGGTGCCGGGAGTTCAGTGGGAGCAGGTCCGCGACGTCGCCGGCGTCGTCCGCTCGACGCTCGACGACTTCGGCCTGGTCGGCTGGCCGAAGACGTCGGGGTCGCGAGGCATGCACGTCTACGTACGGATCGAGCAACGCTGGACGTTCGATCTCGTGCGCCGCGCGGCGCTCGCCTTCGCGCGCGAGGTCGAGCGTCGCGCGCCGGCGCTGGCGACGAGCAAGTGGTGGAAGGAGGAGCGCCACGGCGTCTTCCTCGACTACAACCAGAACGCAAAGGATCGCACGATTGCCGGCGCGTACTCGGTGCGGCCGACTCCCGACGCCCGCGTGTCGGCGCCGCTGGCGTGGGACGAGATCGCCGACTGCGACCCGCGCGAGTTCACGCTGAAGACGATGCCGCGGCGCATGCAGGCAATCGGGAATCCGCATGCCGACATGGACGGCCACGCCTGCGCGCTCGATGCGCTGCTCGAGCTGGCCGATCGTCATGCGCGCGAAGGGCTCGGCGACGCGCCGTGGCCGCCGCACTACCGCAAACAGGCGGGCGAACCGGCGCGTGTGCAGCCGTCGCGGCGGCGGACTCCCAAGCATCCGCTGATCGAAATCGCGCGATCGGGAAAGAAGGAGGAGGCGCTGGCGGGACTCGAACGGTGGAAGGCGCGTCATCCGGACGCGGCCGGACGCCTGCAGCCGGCCGACGTCCTCGTCGATGCGATGCGCGGACGCTTTCACACCTGGACGCGCATCCGCATCAACCTCCAGCACGTGCCCGAAGCATTGCGGCCGCCGCAGGAAGCGCTCGATCCGGACGACACGCCGAACGACTGGGCCGGTGTCACCGGCGAGTGGCCGCGCCGAAGACCTTCTCGAGCTCGTACGGAGTCGTGACCTCCAGCTGATCGTAGCGGCAGTCGTGCGGCGCCTTGTCGGGCCGCCAGCGCAGAAAGGTCGCCGCATGCCGGAAGCGCTCGCCCTGCATGTGGTCGTACTTCACCTCGCACACGCGCTCGATCCGCAGCGGCTCCCACGAGAGATCCTTGCCGGCGCTCCACCGGCTCTGTCCGCCGGGCATGCGCGTCGGGCCGCCGGCATCGGCGTCGGCCCAATCGGCCCACTCGCGCCACGGGTGCCCGTCGAGCGCGTTCGTGCGCAGCGGCGCCAGTTCCTCCACCAGCTCGCGCCGTTTGGTCATCGTGAACGACGAGGTGACGCCGACGTGGTGCAGCCGCCCGCGATCGTCGTACAGCCCGAGCAGCAGCGAGCCGATGCGTTCGCCCTTTCCGTCCTTGTGCCAGCGGAAGCCGGCGACGACGCAGTCGGCCGTCCGCGCGTGCTTCACCTTGATCATCGCCCGCTTGCCCGGCTCGTACAGGCCCTCGTCCGGCTTGACGATGACGCCGTCGAGGCCCGCGCCCTCGAAGCGCGACAGCCACTCCGACGCCACGTCGCGGTCGCGAGTGACCGGCGTGACGTGAATCGGCGGCGCGACGCGGGCCAGCGCCTCCTCGAGCCGCCGCCGCCGCTCGCGCTGCGGCTCGGCGCGCAGATCGGCGCCGTCGATCGCGAGCGCATCGAAGGCGACGAACGACGAAGGGGTCTCCTTCGCGAGCTTCGCCGCCCGCGACGCCGCCGGATGCAACCGCAGCTGCAGCGCGTCGAAGTCCAATCCGCGCGGCGTCGCAATCACGATCTCGCCGTCGACGACGCACCGATCGGGAAGGCCGGCGAGCAGCGCGTCGTGCAACTCGGGGAAGTAACGATCGAGCGGACGGAGATCCCGGCTCTGCAGCAGCAGCTCCGATCCGGCGCGAAACACGATCGAGCGGAAGCCGTCCCATTTCGGCTCATAGAGGAACGGACCGGGCGGCGGGAGCTCGTCCGCGAGCTTCGCCAGCATCGGCTCGATCGGCGGCTCGATCGGAAAGCTCATGGCTGCGGTGGCAGATGCTCGAGCAGGTAGCGGCCAATCAGGCGGTAGATGTGCGCCGTCGTGCCCGGCCCTTCGGCGATCGCGTGCGTCCGGTTCGGATAGACCATCATGTCGAACGGCTTGCCGAGCGCGATCAGGCGATTGACGAGCCGCTCGGTGCCCTGGTAGTGGACGTTGTCGTCGCCGGAGCCGTGCACGACGAGCAGCTTTCCCTGCAGGCCCTCGGCGAAGTTGATCGGCGAGCCGACGCGGTACCCTTCCGCGTTCTCACCGGGCAGGCCCATGTAGCGTTCCTGGTAGATCGTGTCGTACAGCTTCTGATCCGGGACCGGCGCCACCGACACGCCGACCTTGAAGGTCTCCGGAAACCGGAACATCGCGTTGAGCGTGTTCGAGCCGCCGCCGCTCCATCCCCAGATCCCGACGCGGGCGCCGTCGATGAAGCGATAGCGCGCGGCAAGCGCGCGCATCGCCGCCGCCTGCTCCTTCGACGAGAGATCGCCGACGGTGCCGTAGATCACTTTCCGCCACGCCGCCCCCTTTGGCGCCGGCGTACCTCGGTTGTCGACGCTGACCACGATGTAGCCCGCTTCCGCGAGCGCGCGATGGAAGAGATTCCGGCCGCCGCCCCACCGATCCGTCACCGTCACACCGGCGGGCTCGCCGTACACATATGCGATCACCGGATAGGTGCGCGCCGGGTCGAAGTCCTTCGGCTTCAACATCCACCCGTCGAGCGTGACGCCTCCGCCGATGTCGAGGGCGAAGAACTCCACCGGCGGCACGACGATCGGCTCGAGCCTGGTCATCAGCGTGGAGATGTCGGTGAGCGGGCGCAGCGCGCGATGATCGGGCAGATCGACGACGCCGGTTGACGGCGGGCGATCGAACGTCGACCAGGTATGGAACGCGAGGAGTCCGCCTGGCGCGATGTCGTAGCCGTGCGTGCCGCGGTCGACGGCGGGCGTCACACGCTCGGGGACGCCGCTGCCGTCGAGCCTCGATCGATAGAGGTAGCGATCGGTGGGGCGATCCGGCGTCGCGATGAAATACAGCCAGCCGCCGGCTTCGTCCACACCAGCGATGTCGATCACGTCGGCGTCGAACTTCGTGAGCAGCAGCGGATCGCCGCCGTCGCGCGGCACGCGGTAGGCGTGCCGCCAGCCGTCGCGCTCGCTGCGCCACAGACAGGCCCGTCCGCGATCGATCCAGCGGAGATCGTCCATCACCTCCACCCACGTCTTCGATTCGTCGCGGAAGACGCGGCGGACCTCGCCGCTGCCCGCGTCGGCGAGCAGCAGATCGTTGCGATTCTGCAGGCGATTCAACTGCTGAATCGCCATGGTGTCGGCGTCGAGCCAGTCCATGCGCGCGAGATACGTGTCGCGCGGATCACCCGGCGTGTCCAGCCAGCGTGTCGCATGGCGATCGTCAGCAGACACGACCCCGATGCGGACGGCGGAATTCTTCGTGCCCGCCTTCGGATAGGGAATGCGTGTGACGACGGGATACAGCGCGTCGGTGTCGTTGATCAGGGAGAAGGTGCCGATGCCAGTTGTGTCGAACTGCCAGAAGGCGATCTTCGTTCCGTCGGGACTCCACCGGAACCCGTCCTGGAGGTTGAGCTCCTCTTCGTAGACCCAGTCGGACGTTCCGTTGATCGTCGTGTCGGAGCCGTCTGTCGTCAGCTGCACGACGCGGCCGTCGTCGATCCGCTCGACGTAGAGGTTGTTGGCGCGCACATAGGCGGCTCGCGACCCATCCGGCGAGAACTTCGCGAACATCAGCGACGCCTCGGGAGCGCCGCCGCCAAGCTGCCGCAGCATTCCGCTGCCGAGGTCGAGCACCCAGTAGTCGCCGCGGGTGTTCTGCCGCCACACCTTGCGCGTATTCGTGAACACCAGCAGCCGCCGGCCGTCACGCGACCAGAGGTAGTCGGCGATCTCCAGCGGCGCAGTGCGTCCTTTCGGCGTCAGCTGCGCGGCCGGGACGAGGACCGATCGCGCGCCGCTCTTCGCATCGTAGCGGACGATCGCCGATGCACTACCGTGATCGCTGCCACGCTCGACCGTCGTGTAGGACATGCCGTCGGGCAGCCAGCGCGCCGGTCCGAAGCGAGGGACCTCGTACTCGCGGGCCTCGAAGATGCGGCCGATCTGCGCATCGAGCGCGCGGGCGCGGTCGCTCTGCTGCGCGTGCGGCACCGCAACGGCAAGCAGGACGGCGAAGGCAACCGTGGCGCGTTTCGTCATGACAGACAGCTTACGCCAGGAGGTCGATATACTCAGACCGGAGGCCTTCTGGACGTTTACCTGATCGACGGGACATACGAACTGTTCCGTCATTTCTACGCCGTGCCGCGAGCGCGCGACGCGCAGGGGCGCGAGGTCGGCGCGGTACGCGGCGTCCTCACCTCGGTGCTGGCGATGATCAACGGCGGCGCGACGCACCTCGGCGTCGCAACCGATCACGTCATCGAGTCGTTCCGGAACCGGATGTGGGCCGGATACAAAACCGGGGAAGGCGTCGACGCCGATCTGAAGTCGCAGTTTCCGCTGCTCGAAGACACGCTCGCCGCGCTCGGCGTCGCGGTCTGGCCGATGATCGAGTTCGAGGCCGACGACGCGCTCGCCGCCGCCGCGTTGCAGGCCGCGCCCTTTACCGAAGTCGACCGCGTCGTCATCTGCACGCCGGACAAGGATCTCGCGCAGTGCGTCCGCGGCACGCGCGTCGTGCAGATGATCCGCCGGACCCGGGAGATCAGGGACGAGGCCGGCGTGGTCGCGAAGTTCGGCGTCGGCCCGGAGTCGATTCCCGACTATCTCGCCCTCGTCGGCGACGCATCCGACGGCTATCCCGGCCTGCCCGGCTGGGGCACGAAATCGACCGCTGCGGTGCTGGCGAAGTTCAAGCATCTTGAATTGATTCCCGACGATCCGGCGACATGGCGTGTCAACGCATCGAACGCCGGCGCGCTGGCGCGGACGCTGGCCGAAAACCGCGATCGCGCGCTCCTCTTTCGCGATCTGGCGACCCTGCGCACGGATATTCCGCTGTTCGACTCGATCGACGCGCTGCGCTGGAATGGTCCGACCGAGGAATTTCCCGCTCTGGCGGCAGAGCTCGACGCCGCAACCGCGCAGGAGGACGCTCGACTGAGGCCTTCCGCCTTCGCTCGCCCGAAACGGTGATCGCAACGCGCACGATGCGTCGGGGCTGAAGAGCTCGGAAGCGAGCGATGCGCGCGCGACATCACGATTCGGGAACGAGCGACTCGTCCAAGCGGGTCGCGCGATCGCGGTACCTCATTTGCTCGGTTTCGTCGATGTGAAAGTACGGATCACCCGTGCGCCTCGAGAGCACGAGCTCGACGGTGTGAAGTTGGACCGGTTGCAGCCGGGCACGGTCCGCGAGGTCTCGGCCGATCTCGGGACGTGGCTCGTGGCTGAACGGTACGCCGATGTCGAGATGCGGCGCGACGTTCGCACCTACGACCAGGAATTTCTCGACGCAAAGGGTACCGAAGAGCGCGTCACTCCAGATCCCGATTCGCCCCGCCGCCGCTCCGGCGACCACTGATCATCCGTTCGTACTCCTCCGTCGTGTCGATGTCGGTGAAGGCACCTTCGTCAACGATCGCGAGATCGCCGGCAGCGGACGCGTGCGCGCGAACGATCGGTTTCGCACCCTCCACCGGATCGGCGCGGCGCAGCAGGTCGAACAGGGCGCGATCGATCAGCAGCGGATGCCCGTGGCGCGATCCCGATGTCGGCCGGACCACCGGCGCCCGGGAGGCGCGATACCGATCGACGACGGCGCGTACGGTCGCCGCAGAGACGAGCGGCACGTCCACCAGGGTGACGAGCGCCGCGGTGACACCGGGGCGATCGATCGCGTTCAGCCCGGCGATCAGCGACGACAGCTGACCGCGGTCGTACTCGCGATTGATCACGAAGCGCGCCGGCAGGCCGCTCGCGGCGAACGAGCGCGCAATCGCGTCCGCGTCGTGTCCGACGACGACGATGAGATCGTCGACCCCCGCGTCGCGGAACGTCCGGACGATGCGCGTAAGGAATGTGTCACTGCCGCCGGCCGGCAACGTCGCCTTCGCGCGGCCCATGCGCGACGAGCGGCCGGCAGCGAGCACGATCGCCGGAATCACGGAGCCATGTTATAGAATCGCCGCCATGGGCGAGGTCGATCTCCACATTCGGTGCATGCGCTGCGGCGCCGAGATGGAGCTCCGCGATCCCGGGCCGGGCATGCCGTGGACGCCGGATCAATTCTGGGTGTGCAACCGCTGCGGCCGTCATTTCTGGACGACCTATCCGCCGCCGAACCGCGAGAAGCCGAAGCCGGCCACGGAGACCGCGTCGTGACAAGCGGCGACATCTTTGTGACGGATTACGTTCTTGACGACGACCTCGACGAGGACGAGGAAGACGACGACTACGACGACGAAGATGACGAAGACGGTGAGGACGAGGACGACGAAGACGACGAGGACGTCGAAACGTGGCAGGTGTCCTCAAGTGGACGGTTGCCCTAAAGTTCAGCCGTTTTCTTGACTTCTCGTTACAAACTGCCTAGACTGGCCCCCGTTTCCAGCTCAACAGAGCTGGTGGACTCGGCTGGGCTCGCGTCCCGACGGCGTGTGACTCGCAGGCGGCCCGACCCGGCTGGGTTCCCTTGGGATGTCCCCGGGGGTTCGAGACGGGAGGGTTGGGGGCTATGCCAACCGGGACAATCGCGCGGCTCCTCATCGACAAGGGTTTCGGGTTTATTCGCGACGAAGGGGGCATCGAGCATTTCTTCCATCGCAGCTCGGTGCGGGGCGCAGTGTTCGAGCTGCTCCGCGAGGGCCAGCGTGTGGAATTCACGCCTGAGGACTCCCAGAAGGGCCCGCGCGCCGGCGACGTCCGCCTGGTCGAGGGATAGACTTCGGATCGCGGATTGCGGATCCCGCACTGCGTACGTCTGCCCGCAGTCGATCCGCAATCCGCAGTCCCGCCCTACAATTCTCCTGGAAGTGAACGGGGCCCGGTGGCCCTCCCGGTCTTCAAAATCGGTCGCTCCCTGTTTACCCGGGGAGGCTGGGTTCGACTCCCAGGCGCTTCCGCCAGCCTTCGCTCACGATTGACGCGAAGGACTGTCGCGCCGGAGTTGCGAAGCAGCAGAGGCGGACGTTGAGCTGCAAGGTACCAAGCCAAGGCTGGACCCTACCAGCCTTCGTCGGCGACGAACAGACGGCAGATCGCTGCGCGGCTACTGCATGACACCGAGCGCACGCAGCACGGCGCCGGTGTCGCTGAGATCCTGAAACACGGCGTCGGCGCCCGCAGCGCGAAGTTCGTCCACCGTGTGGTTGCCGGTGGCGACGCCGATCGATCGCGCCGAGGAATGCGCCGCGCACGCGACATCGAGCGGCGTGTCGCCGATCACCACCGCGTCGGTTGCCGCGATCGCGGGTCCGCCGCACGCGGCGACGGTCGCGACGGCGCGTGGCAGCAGGCCGTTGCGATCGGGCGCCGAATCGCCGAAGGCGCCGCACGGAAAGTAGCGCCACAGATCGAAGTATTCGAGTTTGATCCGCGCCGCCGCTTCGTAGTTGCCGGTGAGCAGCGCGAGGTAGACGTCCGGACGTCCGGACAGCGCCTCGAGCAGGTCGCGGACGCCCGGCATCACGCCCTTTCGTGTCGCGCCCGGTTTGTCGATTTCGTCGGCGAGGTGGCGGAGGTAGACGTCGCGGAATCGTGCGAGCGCGGGCGAATCGGACGAGATGCCGTGCGCGGTAGCGGCGTCGGCGAGAATCCACGAATCGGTCCGGCCGGCCATCGGCATGCCGCGGAACGCGTCGCGCACACCGAGGAGATCTTCGAACGCGCGCGTCATCGCGCGCACACCGGCACCGCCCGTGAGCACAAGCGTACCGTCGATGTCGAAGAGGATCAGAGAAGCGCGTGGCTCGTCGGTCGACCGTCTAGCTTTCGCTGCGAACGTTGCCGGCGCGCGGCCCCTTTGCCGAAGGCTCTT
The DNA here is from genome assembly GCA_035259385.1 of Vicinamibacterales bacterium. Lineage (GTDB taxonomy): Bacteria > Acidobacteriota > Vicinamibacteria > Vicinamibacterales > CAVVIG01 > QHWK01. Next base: position 12,296 of record DATFWL010000074.1, read on the forward strand.
CTTCGAAGTGGACGCGCTGGCCTTCATTCAGCTGGTCGAAGCTTCCCTGCACCGAGCTGCGGTGGAAGAACCATTCCTGTCCGCCATCGTCGCGAATGAACCCGAATCCGCGATCACGCACGAGTCGCTTGATGGTGCCGCTCGACATCCGAGTCTCCTTGGGCACTCCCGCGTGCCCAGACTCGGATTATCAATTTCCGTTCCATTCCGCATGTGACAAAAATGGTGATTTCGCGGCCGAGCCCGGACGATCGGTGCTCGCGACCGGCGAAAACGAATACGGTTGTGTACTAAACAAACAAGAGTTCGGCTGAGGCTCCGGGGCGGTTCACCCGGACCCCAGCCGCACGTCATTTCACATTCACGGTAATCACCTGGCAGGCGCCGGGCAACGTGTTGTGCAGGTCATCGCCGAGCTGCAGCGCTAGCTTGTGCTTGCCAGGCGTCAGCTGGCTGTCGAAGACATCCTTGCCGTCGCCGAAATGGACCCACGAGGGCGTGCCCTTCACGATGTTCTTGCCAGCCGGGAGGCAGTCCTGATCGATGCCGACGTGGTAGTGCGCCACGCCCGGCCGCGTGTCCTTCAAGTCGCCCGGTGGAACCGGCGAGATCTCGATCCCTTCGACACCGAACTTCATGTGCACGGGGCTGGACACGTTCGCGTTGTTCTTCGGCTCGATGAAGAACACACGAATCTTCTTCGCCGGTGCCGCCGACTGCCTGGCCTGGGCGCCGAGCAACGCGCCGAACGCTGTGACGATGACGAGGACCGGCAGCGCGAGCTGCGTCCTGAGCTTCATATGCGATCTCCTTTCGCGGGTGCCATTGTAGCCGCAGTGTCGCCGCTGAGTGCCAGGCACGTGGCTGGCACCTCACCGTCGGCGGCGGGCGGCGAACCAGCCGCCGCCGCTCTCCTTCAGACGTCCGCTGGCCGCCTCATGAATCAGGACCATGCCGTCGAGCGCCCGCGCGAACGGCTCGTCGGCCGTGAGTGCAACGACCGCGATACCCCTTTCCGCCGCGATGGCGCGGACCGTTGCGGCGAACGCCGCCGCCGCCGCGCGCGGCAGCGACGCGCTCGCGTGCTCGAGCAGCAGGACCGCCGGATCGAGCGCGACGGCGCGGCCCAGCCGGACGCGCATCGCGGCGTTCGCGTCGAGCTGCGAGAGCGGCGGCGTCCATGCCGGCTCATCGAGACCGACTTCCCTCGCCAGTGCCTCGGCACGCGCCCGCTCGGCTGGCGGCGGCGGCTCGAGGTCGAGCGTGAACGGCATTGCGAGATTCTGGATGACCGTGAATCGATCGAGCAGGACCGCACGCTCGCTGACGATGCCGACGCGATCGACGGTGGCCAGCCAGTCTCCACTATCGGTGATCGCCGAGGTCCGCCGGCCGAGCAGCGTGACGTCGCCGGCGTCCGGAAGGGTCGCGCCAGTCGCGAGGTTCACGAACACTTCGGCGCTCGGCCGATCGAGGCCCACAATCGCCGTCCGCTGCCCGGATGCGACCCGCAGATCCGCGACGCGCAGCGGCCGCAGGCTGCCGAAGTGCTTGGTGACGCCCGCGAACTCGAGGACGGGCGGGTTCACGACCCGATCTGCTGGTTGACCTCGTCGACGATGCGCGTGGATTCGGCGAGGGCGCCGATCTCGATCTTCGCGGCGGCGAGATTACAGGCGATCGCGCCGTAGGCAATCATCGCGTGCACCATCGGCGGCAGCACGCCCGTGTCGACGCTCGCGCCGAGAATCGCGGTGACCATCGTCACCGCCATGGCGAGCGTGGCGATCGAGAAAACCGGCTTGCGCGCAACCGCGATGCGGCGGTAGTAGTCGCCGGCGACGCGGTGGTCCGCCATCGCGTCCTTCACCGCTTTGCCCTTGCCGATGAGATAAAACATCATCATCGAATGCGCGAGCAGGGTAATCATCGTCGAAAAGATCCCGAACGAGATGTGGCGTGCGATGTCCACGCCGCGCAGGCCGAAGACAGTCGTGGCGAAGAGGCCGACGAGGCCGATGAACACCGCGGTGAGAAGCGCCTGAGCCACGACAAAGCACCGATTATGTCACCTTCGCCGTTCGTCGTGGACCGGATCACACCGCTTCGTACCGTCGCGGTCGTGATCACGAATTCTTAATTCCAAATTCCAAATTCTTGATTGCCGGCGAGCGGCGGAGCCGCTCGTACTCCTCCTTCGGAAGCGAGACACTGCCCGGCTGCGGTGCGCCATGCGACTCGTCGCCGTGAAAATCGGATCCGCCCGAGATCGCGAGGCCGTAGCGCTCGGCGACCGCGCGGTAGCGCTCCGTTGCCGCCTCGTCGTGGTCCATGTGATAGACCTCGATGGCATCGAGCCCCGCCGCCACGAGATCGGGAATCCAGGCGTCGCGTCCCGTCACCCCCGGATGCGCCATCGACACGATGCCCCCGGCATCGTGAATGTGCGCGATCACGTCGGCCGCCGTCGCTCCTTCGCGCGCCACGAAGGCCGGCCGGCCACGGCCCAGCCACGACGAGAACGCCTCGCTCGTCGTCGTCACGTGCCCGGAGGCGACCAGCGCGCGCGCAATCCAGGGCCGGCCGATCGCGACGCCTGGATTGGCGACGGCGCGTCGCAGGATCGTGTCGGCGTCGAGGGGGATGCCCAGATCGGCGAGCTTCGCGATCATCCGGCGCACGCGCTCGATTCGCTGCTGTCGCTGCCGGGCCAGGAACGCGAGCAGCGGCGGCGCCGAGGAATCGATGAAGTAGCCGAGGATGTGCAGGTCCGCTTCTTCACGCACCGCCGTGATCTCGATGCCGGCCACGAACCCGATGCCGGCCGCCACGCAGGCGGCGCCGGCCGCGTCACATCCGGCGACGGTATCGTGATCGGTGACGCCGAGCACGGTGACGCCGGCCGCCTGGGCGCGGGCGACGAGTTCGGCCGGCGTGCAGCGTCCATCGGACGCCGTCGTGTGCGTGTGGAGATCAATCATCGACGCCGCACCGCACGCCGCGGCGCCGGGGGGGCGCCGCCGGTTGCGGCAGGCGTACGGCGGCCGCGCCGGCCCGGAGGCGCCGCTCGCCGGGCGCGCAGCGCGCGGTACTCGCGAATCAGCAGCTCGAGGTGCGCGCGCTCCTCATCGGCAAACTCGAGAAACACCTGCTTGCCCTCCGAGTCCTCGAAGCGCTCGCCGTATTTCTTGAAGAACTGATGCGAGCCGCGCTCGCACCGGATCCCGATGAGCAGCGCCTGCTCGTCGTCCACGCCCTGGCGCAGCTCCTTGGTGCCTTCCGCGAAGACGCCGCTGGCGGCGCCCTTGAAGAACAGGAACGTCGGCTTCGACTCGAGGAGCGGATCGCCGGCGATCAACTCGCGGTAGCGTTTTTCGAGCGTGGCGAGGTGTTCCTTCTCTTCCTCGGCCAGCTTCTGGAACACCGTGCGGCCGCGCGGATCCTTGGTGAGCGCGGTCGCGCGCGTGTAGAACTCCAGGCCGCTGCGCTCGGTCGCGATCGCCATGCGGAGTGCGTCGCGGGCGAAGACGAGCTCGGTCATCGCGCCGTCGAGCGGGGGCGGCGCCACCGCGGCGCCGGTGCGGCAGGCCTCGCAGGTCCCGTAGATCTGCACGACCGACTGCGACGCCGCGAACTTCCGCGCCGCCGCGATCTCCTCCATCAGCGCTTCGACGTCGGAGCTGAGGAACTCGGACGAGGAGTGGCAGGTGGTACAGATCAGATGGAAATGCCGCGGATGCCTGTACGACGGCTCGTAGCGCGAACGCCCTTCGCCGAAGTCCACCTTGCGCGCGACGCCGGCGTCCACCATCCACTGCAGCGTCCGGTAGACGGTCGCACGGCCGATTCCCGACGCTTCGCGCCGGATCCGCTCGAACAGATCGTCAGCGCTGATGTGCCCCTGCTGGCGCAGGAACACCTCGACGATCTTGTCGCGCTTTGACGAGCGTTTGCCGCCTTCGGGGCGAAGCGCTGAGAGGTCGGGAAGCTGACGGGTCATGTGGCGAACGGGTGCACTGGCGAACTGGTGAATTCAATCACCAATTCACCAATTCACCAACTCACCAGACTGTCGTCGTGTTAGTCGACCGAGAAGGACTGGCCGCAGCCGCAGGTGGACGTCGCGTTCGGATTCTTGATCGTGAAGCCGCCGCCGGTGATCGTGTCGACGAAGTCGACCTCGGCGCCGTTCAGATACCGGATACTGATCGGGTCGATGAACAGCTTCACGCCGTGCGACTCGAACACCTGGTCTCCGGCGCCCTGGCCGTTCTCTTCGATCATCAGCCCGTACTGGAATCCTGAGCACCCGCCGCCCTGGACGAACACGCGCAGGCCGCTTCCGCTCTTGTTCTCTTCGGCCAGCAGCTCGTTGATCTTGGATGCCGCCGTTTCAGACACGTTGATCATGTTGCCATTATAGCAAGAAGCCGGTTGATATACTGCCGTGGCCCGCAGATGCCGTACGTGCCGATCGCCGCAGTTTCCCGTGAAAACCTGATGATTTCGGCCGAGGCGCGGTGGCAGCGCGTCGCCGGGACGCGCCCCGACCTGGCGCCCGCGCTCGCCCTCCAGCGGCAGCTGCTCGCGCGCGTCCTCGACGCCGCCGGCGTCTTCGAGACAGGGCGCCTGCCGAAGCTGTCGCTCCCGCCGAAGTACGTCGCCGCGAAGCTCGCGCGCGGCGTGCCGGCGTTCGCCGGCGAGCCGATCCCGGTGCCGGTTCCCGTGCTCACGCCGACGCTGCTCCAGCTGTGCGATGCGCTCGCGGCGGGCGGGGCCGGCGCAGCGGCCCAGCACATCAGGACGGCGATCGACACACGGACGATCGACGCCGGCTCCCTCCTCACCGCGTCACTGCATCGCGATCAGGGGGCCCTGCGCACTGGTGCCGTGCACCGTGGCCTTTCGCCGGATCTCCTGTGGCTCGTGGCGGAACTCGCCGCGAGCCCGTTCGTACACGCGCTGCAGCGACTGCTGTTCAGCAACGCGACCGGCGATCTGGACGCTGCGCTCGATCACTGGAATCGTGGTTATTGTCCCGCATGCGGCTCGTGGCCGGCCGTCGCCGAAGTGGTGTCCGCCCATCGCATCATGCGGTGCTCGTTTTGCGCGACGGCGTGGGAGCTGACGACCTACGCGTGCATCTACTGCGGGGAGAGCGGCGAGAAATTCGTCACCGCCGCGCCCGACGAAGACCGCAAGGACCGACGGCTCGAACTCTGCAGCGCGTGCGGCGGCTACTTGAAGACGATCGATCTCAACGAGCTCTCGCCGTTCCCGCTGCTCTCAATCTCTGACATCGAGACGACGGACCTGGACGTCGCCGCGATGGACCACGGCTATGCGCGCCCGCCCTTGAAAGATCTCGCGCGCAAGCCTTAACCGCGGAGACCGCAGAGTTTCTTATGTACAAGAGAATTCTCCGCGGTCTCTGCGGCCTCCGCGGTTAAGTCACACGCCGATAGCCTCCAGGTGTGCGCCGGATTCCTGCTCGATGTCCTTGTGCAGCGAGTTGCCGTGCGCGTCCATCGTCACGATCGCCGGGAACTCCTCGACGCTCAGGTGCCACATCGCTTCCGGCGTGCCGAACTCCAGCAGCGATACGCCGTCCACCCCCTTGATCGACTGCGCGTAGAACTGCGCTGCGCCGCCGATCGCGTTGAGGTAGACCGCGCCGTGCTCCTTCAGCGCCGCCAGCGTTTTCGCGCCCATGCCGCCTTTGCCGATCACGGCGCGCACGCCGTACCGCTTGATGATCTCGCCCTGATACGGTTCCTCGCGGATACTCGTCGTCGGACCCGCGGCAGTGACCCGCCAGCCGCCGCCCTCCTTCACGACGACCGGACCGCAGTGGTACAGGACGGAGCCGCGCAGATCGACCGGCGGGTCGTGCTTCATCAGGTGCGAGTGCACCGCGTCGCGCCCGGTGAACATGCGGCCGGAGATCATCACGACGTCGCCGACCCTCAGGGCTCGGACGTCCTGGTCGGTGAGCGGCGACTGAAGCGCGATCTCCCGGCCGGTGCGGGTGAACCCTGACTGATCGAGCATCGGGATGATCGGATGCGCCGGGTCGCGGTAGAGCCACTTCTCGATCGCACCGCTCCCGGCGTTCAGCTCGACGCCGAGCCGGCGGAATGCCCAGCAGTCGTACGCGACCGACACGAAGAAGCTCGCCGGCAGCCGGTTCAGCGCGCCGATCTTGCAGCCGATGAGCGTGACCTTGCCGCCAAATCCCATCGTGCCGATCTCGAGGTCGTTCACTGTCGCCATGATCGACGCCTCGACTTCGGCCAGCCGCGGATCCGGATTCACGTCGTCGAGCGTGCGGAACAACTGCTCCTTCGCGTGCGTGTAGCCTGACGTCCGGTCGCCGCCGACGCAGACGCCGACCGCGCCAGGTGCGCAACCCTTGCCCTGGGCACTCCACACCGCGTGGAGAATGCACTTGCGGACACCGTCGAGCGTTCGATCGGCGCGACCGAGGTGCGGCAGCTCCACCGGCAGGGCGTACTGCGCGTTGGTGTTCTCGCAGCCGCCGCCCTTCAGAATCAGCTTGACCTCGATTGAGTCGCGCTCCCACTGGTCGATATGGATGATCGGCGTGCCCGGGCCGAGGTTGTCGCCGGAGTTCTCGCCGGTGATCGAATCGACCGAGTTCGGGCGCAGCTTGCCGCGGCGCGTCGCTTCAGCGATCGCCTCGCGAATCTGCTGACGCATCCAGATCTGGTTCGCGCCGACCGGCACGTACACCTCGAAGGTCGGCATGCCGGTGTCCTGGCAGATGGCGCCTTCGTTGGCGACGGCGAGATCGATGTTCTGCGCGATGATCGTGAGCGCCTGGGCCGAGCGGGTCGCTGGCGGCTCAGCCACGAGCGCGTGCCTCATCGCCGCGCGCACGTCGGGCGGCAGCTCGGTTGACGTCTTGACGATGAGGTCGAGCACGCTGTCGAAGAACTTCGGAAGCATGACGGGTCAGTATACTTTGGGAGTGTGGGACCGATGGGCCCATGGGCTGGGTAGGGAGGTTCGGTCGCGAACGCGACCGCCCTCCCCACCCACCCGATGGGCCTATCGGTCCCACACACCAGGGTGTTTCTGATGCCGGATTTCCGCACGGAACGCGACCCCCTCGGCGAAATGAAGGTTCCCGACCGCGCGTACTACGGCGTGCAGACCGCGCGCGCGGTCGAGAACTTTCCGATCAGTGGCCTGCGCGCCACGGCCGATCTCGTCACTGCGACGATTCTGATCAAGAAGGCCGCCGCCGAGGCGAACTGGAAGCTGGGGCGGCTCGATCGCGACGTCGCCGCCGCGATCGTGCGTGCGGCCGACGAGATTCTCGGCGGCGCGCTGCGCGACCAGTTCGTCGTCGACGTCTACCAGGCGGGCGCCGGAACGTCGCACAACATGAACGCGAACGAGGTGCTCGCCAACCGCGCCGGCGAGTTGCTCGGCTCGCCGCGCGGCAGCTATGCGCGCGTCCACCCCAACGATCACGTCAACATGGGACAGTCGACCAACGACGTGTTCCCGACGGCGACGCGTCTCGCGCTGCTGCTCGGTGCGCAGCCGCTGCTCGCCTCGACGCGCGCGCTGGCCGACAGCTTCGCGTGCAAGGCCGACGAGTTCGCCGGCGTCCTGAAAACGGGCCGCACGCATCTGCAGGATGCGGTTCCGATCACGCTCGGACAGGAGTTCAGCGGCTATGCCGAGTGCGTCCGGCGCGGCACGGACGATGTGGCGGCGGCGTCCGATCAACTGCTCGAGTTGAACATCGGCGCGACGGCCGTCGGCACCGGCTTGAACGCCGGCGACGACTACCGGCGCCTGGTCGTCGCGAACCTGTCGAGGTACACCGGGCTGCGGCTGCGGTCGGCGGGGAACCTGTTCCGCGTCACGCAGAGCATGGGCGACGTCCTCGCGTACTCGAGCGCGATGCGACGGCTGGCGGTCGAAGTCGGCAAAATCGCGAGCGATCTGCGGCTCCTCAGCATGGGTCCGCGCGCGGGGCTCTCGGAGATCGCCCTGCCCGCCGTCCAGCCCGGTTCCTCGATCATGCCGGGCAAGGTGAATCCATCGGTCGCGGAGATGGTGAACCAGGTCTGCTTCCAGGTGATGGGGTGCGACGCGACGATCGCGATCGCCTGCGAAGCCGGTCAGCTCGAGCTGAACGTGATGATGCCGGTGATCGCGTGGAATGCGCTCCACGCGTCGACGATCCTGCGCGAGGCGACGAAGGTGTTTCGCATGCGATGCGTGGACGGCCTTGCCGCCGATCAGCGGCGCGCGCGCGATCTGCTCGAACGCAGCACGGCGGCCGCGACGGCGCTGAGCCCGTATATCGGCTATGCCGAGACAGCCGCGATCGCGAAGGAGGCGGTCGAAACCGGCAAAACGATCCGCGCGCTCGTGCTCGAGCGCGGACTGCTCGACGCCAAGCGCCTCGACGAGATCCTGTCCGTGGACGCGATGACGCGGGGCGGGATCGTCGGCGAGGGAAAGGTCAGGTAGGGACGGATTGGAGGGATGGGAGGTGGGAGGGATGGGACGGATGGGGCGGATGGGTTCTAGAACCGCTGTCACATTGCTGCTCGCTCCAGGAGCACTGATTGCCCTTCCGTCGTTCCCCTCCCTCCCATCCGTCTCATCCCTCCCATCCGTCCCATCCTTCCAATCCGTCCCATCCGTCCCATCCGTGCCACGCGCTGGCGGCGCGCCCAGCAAGCAGCGGGCCCGGCGCGCGTCGCCGGCAAAACCAGCGAAGGGCCGCCTGTTTCAGCCTCAGGATCTCGGCCTCCTCGATTCGCCCGATCGCGATCAATGGCAGAAGCCCGAGCAGATCATGGACGCGCTCGGAGTCGCGGAAGGATCGATCGTCGCCGAGCTCGGCGCGGCGGGCGGATGGTTCACGATGCAGCTCGCGCGGCGCGTCGGGCCGAACGGCCTCGTCTACGCCGAAGACATTCAGCCGGCGATGCTGGAAGCCATCGGCCGCCGCATGCGCAACGAGAACGTCTCGAACGTGAAGACGGTGCTGGGTACCACCAACGATCCGCGACTCCCGATCGGGATTGACGCGATCCTGATCAACGACGCGTTCCACGAGATGGACGAACCTGCGGATCCGACGCTGGTCGTCACGCTGCTGAAGAACGCCGGGGAGTCGCTGAAACCGCAGGGGCGTCTCGGCATCGTCGACTGGACGCCGGGAGACGGCGGCCCGGGGCCTGCCGCCAATCAACGCGTCAATCCCGACGTGGTGATCGCGAAGGCGCGCGCCGCAGGGCTGCAGCTGCTCCTCCACGAGGAGATTCCACCGTTCGTGTACCTGCTGGTGTTCGGTCGCGCCGACTATTCCCCGTAAGTCCGGCGCTGCGGCCCCGGCCGTCGGACGCCGCCCCTCGATCCGGGAAGCGCTGGCGCGCTCTAGCGCTCGGAGCCGGTCAGGCGCCAGAGCATCGGCATCACGCCGGCCGCCACGAACAGCTTCGCCAGGTCGGCGAGCACGAACGGGAAGAACCCTGCGGCGAGCGCTGCTCGGATGCTGTGCAGCGCCAGCGCCAGCCACGCGACGCCACCGGCGAAGACCACGCCGAGGCCGGCGATCATGGCAAGCACGAACGAGAGATAGCGGCGATCGAACCCGCGCTCGGCGAGGTAGCCCGCGAGGAACGCCGCGAACGGATAGCTCATCAGGTAGCCGCCGGTCGGTCCGATCAGACGCGCGATGCCGTGCGGCAGCGCAGGCGAGGCGGCGAACACGGGGAGCCCCGCAAGCCCGAGCGAGAGATACAGCACCTGACTCGCCATGCCGCGACGCGATCCCAGCGCGGCAGCTCCGACCAGCACGACCATTGGCTGGAACGTGAAGGGGACGGGCGTGAACGGCAGCGGGATGCTGATCTGCGCCGCGATGGCCGTGAGGACGGTCACGAACAGTACGGCTCCCGCCTGTTCGGCGGCGCGAACGCGCGCATCAGCGCGGCTCGTCAGCACGTCGAAAAATGTGGGATACATGGACGCGGATCTTAACGTATGCGTACAGGACTGACAATCGCCGGAAGCGATCCATGTGCAGGCGCCGGGGTGCAGGCGGATCTCAAGACGTTCGCCGCGTTCGGGCTCTATGGTGCATGCGCGATCACGGCAGTCACGGTGCAGAGCACCAGGGGCGTGGAGTCGGTCGCGCCGCTGCCCGCCGATCTCGTCACCGCCCAGATCGAAGCCGTCGCCGGCGACCTCACGATCGCGTCGACGAAGATCGGCATGCTCGCCACCGCGGCGATTGTCGAGGCGGTAGCCGCGGCGATCGAAGAGCTCGACCTGCCGCTGGTCGTCGTCGATCCCGTGCTCATCTCGACGAACGGCGAGCGCATGCTCGACGCCGAGGGCGTCGACGCGTTACGGAATCTGCTCCTCCCGCTCGCACGGGTCGTGACGCCGAATGTCCCCGAAGCCGAAGCGATCACCGGCATTCGCATCACATCGCCCGACACACGCCGAGCCGCCGCGCGCCGGATGCACGACATGGGCGCCCGCGCGGTCATCATCACCGGCGGGCATGAACCACAGAACCCAGAACCACAGAACCCAGAACCCCAGAACCCCGAACCCCGAACCAGAACCCCGAACCCCGAACCCCGAACCCCGAACCCCGTCGTGGACCTCCTCTTCGACGGCCGCGCCTTTCATGAGAGCCGCGTCGCGCGCGTGGACTCGCGCCACACTCACGGAACCGGCTGCACCTTCGCGTCGGCGGTCGCGGCATCGCTCGCCCTCGGCCGCGACCTGCCCGATGCAGCGGCGCGTGCCCAGGAGTACGTCGCCGGCGCGATCGCACATGCGCCCGGCCTCGGACATGGCCGCGGCCCCCTCGGCCATTTTTGGGCCGGTATAATGAAGACGTGACGACGCCGCTGTTCGCGATTGGACCGGCGCCGCTCGAGGTGGACCGCCTTGCGCGTGCCGCGGCAGGCGCCGCCGGACCCGAGCACGGCGCCGACGGCGCGGTGGTGACGTTTCTCGGCCTCGTGCGCAACCACAACGTCGGCCGGCGCGTCCGATACTTGGAGTACGAAGCGTACGAGCCGCTCGCGCTGAAAGCGTTCGGGCGGATTGCCGCTGAGATTCAGGAGCGATGGCCGAGCGCGCGGCTGGCGCTGCACCACCGGATCGGGCGGCTCGAGATCGGCGAAGCGAGCATCGCGATCGTCGTGCGCTCACCCCATCGCGGTGACGCGTATGCCGCCTGCCGCTACGCCATCGAGCGGGTGAAGCAGATCGCGCCGATCTGGAAGCGCGAGTTCTTCGAGGGCGGGGACGTCTGGATCGAGGGCGCCACCGCCAATCCCGACGACGAGCGTGCGCGCGCCGAGGCGGAGCGGGTCGCATGCGCGTGACGGTGCGGCTGTTCGCGCGGCTCCGCGACATCGCCGGCGCGGCGGAACTGTCGCGGGATCTGGCCGCCGGCGCAACAATCGGCGACGTCTGGCGGCAGCTCACCGCCGAGTTCCCCGATTTCGCCGGCTACGAGCGATCGATTTCGACGGCCGTCAACGCTGACTACGCCCGCATGGATCGCGTGGTCGCCGACGGCGACGAGGTGGCGTTCCTCCCCCCGGTCTCGGGAGGATGATTCGAATGCAAAGCGCGCAAAGCCTTTGCGTTCCTTGTGAGTCATGTTCGACAAATTAGCGGCGGAAGAACAACGGTACGAACAGCTGATGGCGCGCCTCGGCACGGCGGAAGTGCAGAGCGACGCGGCCGAGTACCGCAAGCACGCCAAGGCGCTCGCCGACGTCGAGCCGCTGGTCGAGAAGTTCCGCGAGTACAAGAGCGTCGCCGCCGACATCGCCGGCGCCGAGGAACTGGCTTCGTCCGGTGACGCCGAGATGCGGGAGCTTGCCAAGGAAGAGTTGAGGTCGCTGATCGCGCGCCGCGACGCGATCGTCGCGGAGCTCAAGATCCTCCTCATCCCCAAGGATCCCAACGACGAAAAGAACGTCGTCCTCGAGATCCGCGCCGGCACGGGCGGCGACGAAGCGGCGCTGTTTGCCTCCGATCTGTTCCGCATGTACAGCAAGTTCGCCGAGCGGAACGGCTGGCGGCTCGAGGTGATGTCGACCAGCGACACCGGCGTCGGCGGCCTGAAGGAAGTGATCGCGACGATCGAAGGCCGCGGCGTCTACAGCAAGCTGAAATACGAGAGCGGCGTTCACCGCGTTCAGCGCGTGCCGGCCACCGAAGCCAGCGGCCGCGTCCACACGTCGACGGTCACCGTCGCGGTGCTCCCCGAGGCCGAGGACGTGGACGTCCAGATCAACGACAAGGACCTGCGCATCGACACGTTCTGTTCGAGCGGACCGGGCGGCCAGAGCGTCAACACGACCTACTCCGCGGTCCGCATCACCCACATCCCGACCGGCGTCGTCGTCTCGCAGCAGGACGAGAAGTCGCAGATCAAGAACAAGGCGAAGGCGATGAAGGTGCTGCGCGCGCGGCTCTACGAGATGGAGCTGCGCAAGCAGCAGGAAGCGATCGCCAAGGATCGCCGCAGCCAGGTCGGCACCGGTGAGCGCGCCGAGAAAATCCGCACCTACAACTTCAAGGAAAACCGCGTCACCGATCACCGCGTCAATTTCACCAGCCATCGCCTCGCCGAGGTGTTGAACGGCGATCTCGCCGAGGTGCTGGACAACGTGATCACCTACTACCAGTCCGAGAAGCTGAAGGACGCAACGGCGGTCTCGTGAGCATCCACAGACGGGTGGCGGCGGCGCGCGTTCGGCTGCGCGAGGCCGGCATCTCCCGCGCGGAATCCGATCTCGACGCGCGTCTCCTCGCGCAGCACGTTCTCGGTTGGACGACGGAACGGTTTCTCACCGACGGCCAGAACGGCGAGCCGGACGGGTTCGCGCGTCATTACGAGTCGCTCGTCGCCCGCCGCGCGACGCGCGAGCCGCTCGCCTACATCGTCGGCACACGCGAGTTCTGGGGGCTCGAGTTCGAGGTGTCGCCGGCGGTGCTGATTCCCCGGCCGGCGACCGAGCTCATCGTCGAAGCGGTGCTCGGTCTGTTCGCGGATCGCCGGGCGCGGCTGCGGATCGCCGACGTCTGCACCGGCTGCGGCTGCGTGGCGGTCGCGCTCGCGCACGAGCGATCGGCGGCGTCGATCGTGGCCTCCGACATCTCGTTCGAGGCGCTGGCAGTCGCGCGGCGCAACGCGGCGCAGCACGGCGTCGCCGATCGCATCAGGCTGCTGCATACCGATCTGCTCGACGGCGTCGAGGGATCCTTCGATGCCATTGTGGCGAACCCGCCGTACGTCGTCGACGACGCAGCGCCGGCGCTGCAGCCGGAAGTGCGCGATCATGAGCCGGCGGTGGCGTTGTTCGGCGGGGCCGACGGCCTCGGTCTCGTGACGCGGCTCATCGCGGCGGCGCCCCGCCGGCTTCGCGCCGGCGGCGTGCTGATCTTCGAGTTCGGCCTCGGCCAGGACGTCGAAGTCGAGGATCTGCTCGACGCGTCGGCCGACCTGCGGCTGCTGGAGATCCGCCGCGACGTCGAGGGGATCGCTCGCACCGCCGTCGCGCGACGCACCTAGACAGCCCACGAAGGCGCGACGACACGAAGGGTTTCGCTCAGACCGCGCTCACCCCGGCGGCCATGTCATCCTCCGCCCGCCGAGAAGATGCAGATGGATGTGAAACACCGTCTGCCCGGCGTCGCGATTCGTGTTGAACACCGTGCGGAAACCGCCGGCGGCGACTCCGCGGTCGTGCGCGATCGCCACCGCGCGGCGAACCACCTCGCCGACGATCTGATCGTCACCGTCCGTCAGATCGCTGAGCGACCCGATGTGGCGCTTCGGCACCACCAGCACATGCACCGGTGCCTGCGGGTTGACGTCGTTGAACGCCAGCACGCGATCGTCTTCGTAGACGATCGTCGCGGGAATCTCGCGGTTGATGATCTTGCAGAAAAGGCAGTCGGCCATAGGTCGATTGTAAGTTGCCCCTCGCCCTCAGCCCCGTCAGAATCCCCGCGGAGCGATCCAGAAGCTCTCCTGCCACGTGCCACCGGGAGCGATCGCCTGCAGCTCCTTGTAAACGCCCCTCTGCGCGAGGTTCAGCGCGTCGGTAATGCCGGCCATCGGCTCGACGCAGATGAACGCGCTCTCTTTCGGCGACCAGATCACCACCGAGCGGAAATTCCGCCCGACCGCGATGTCGAGGCGCTGCGACTTTCCCGCGATCGTCATCGCCGCGCGCCCGTCGGCGTCGCGAACCAGATCGCTGAACACGTCGTCGAGGTCGAACCCGCGCAGCGGCGTCGCCGCCGGCTGTGGGAACAGCCGCTCGATCGGCTCCGTCTCGCCGGTCGGCACCTTGTTCGACGCGAGCAGCCAATGGGTGCGGGCGGCGACGGAGATCGTCCAGTCGTCCCGCTTCGAATCGCTCAGTTGAAAGTACGGATGAAAGCCGATCGCGACCGGCATCGGCTCGTCGCTCAGGTTGAGGATCGCCGTCTGCACTTCGAGAGCGCCGCGGCGCAGCCGGTAGGTCATGTCGATGGTGTGAGCGAACGGCCACTGCTTGATCCACGCCGGCTCCTTGAAGAACTCCAGCCGGCTCGTCGCCCACGCCCATTCTGCGTCGGCTTTCACTTCCATCACGCGCCAGCGAGTGTTCGTCGTCAGGAAGCCGTGGATCGGAATCGCGCCGCGGACGTTGCCCAGTTCCATGTCGAACGCGTAGCGCCTGCCGTTCGCATAGAACGCCTGCTCGTCGAGCCGGTTCGCCCATGGTCCGAGGAACGGGATGCCGTTCATCGACGGCCTCGTCTTGAACTCGTCGATCGACGCGAACGGCCAGCGCAGGACGTTCTGTCCCTTCACCTTCAGCTCGAACCCGATGTTCCCGACCGACGGCAGGATCGACACCGCCGTCTCCGCTGCGCTGTCTTCCAGACGCACGATCTCGCCGCTCTGCTGTGCGGTGTACTGAGCGGCGAGCGCGGGCAGCGCCAGGAGCCTGCATGCCAGCACGAACGCGGTCGCAGCGATCACGACGCGCGTGGAAGGCGACGCGTTCAACGTGGCCGCGCGTCCGGCCCGAAAGGCCGGACCTCCATCAGCCAACGAGGGCCGCGAGCTCATCGCGGCTCCGGCAGCGCGAACGCATACAGCGTGTTGCCGGCGGCGAGCGCGACGAACTGCCGTCCACCGACCGCGTAACTCATCGGCGACGCGGCGTTGTTGCCGCCGGTCTGAAAGTGCCAGAGATGCCGGCCTGTGCGCGAATCGAGCGCCACGATGTTGCCGTCGCGGAGCGACGCGAAGAGCACGCCTCCCGCCGTCGCGAGGACGCCGTTGGTCAACGATCCGCGGAAGATCCCGAAGTCCCAGACCGTCTTGCCCGTCTCCGGATCGATGGCCCTGATTCCCGCCGACGGACCCGGCTCGCCTGGCTTCGGAGACGCGCGCGTGCCGGCCGACGTGTCCCGGCCGATGTATTGACGGCCCTCCTCGAACGGGACCGGCGTGCTGACGTAGGTCTGACCGTTCTCGCTGTATTCGAGATAGACAAGGCCGGTGGCCGCATCGTACGACGGCGCCTGGAAGTTGGTGCCGCCGCCGAGCGTCGGATACACGAAGAAGCTGCCCTCGCGGCTCGAGTTCGAACCTGGCACGACGATCGGACGCCCGGCGGCAGCGAAGCCGGTGTTCCAGTTCTGATAGACGAACGGCGTTGCCGCCAGGAACTGGCCGTTCGTGCGATCGAGCACGTAGAACATGCCGTTGCGATCGGCGTGCAAGAGCAGCTTGCGCTGCCGGCCGCGCCACATGCGATCCACCAGCATGACCGCCTGGCACGAGTCCCAGTCGTGGCCGTCGTTCGGCGTGAACTGGTAGTGCCATCTGCGCTGGCCGCTGTCGGGATCGATCGCGACGACCGAGTCGCTGAACAGGTTGTCGAGATCGCCGCGCGCCGATCGATCGATCTGCGGCCCGGGATTCCCGACCGTCCAGTACACGAGGTTCAGGTCAGGATCGTACGAGCCGGTGAGCCACATCGGGCTGCCCCCGAACTTCCAGCTGTCGCCTTTCCACGTGTCGTTGCCGAATTCGCCGGGCGCCGGCACCGAATACCATCGCCAGAGGCGCGTGCCGGTGGCGGCGTCGTACGCGTCGAGGAAGCCGCGGGCGCCGAACTCGCCGCCGGTGATGCCCACGAGCACCTTGTCCTTCACGACGAGCGGCGCGCTCGTGAGGCTGTAGCCGAGCATCGTGTCGGCGACCTGTGTCTCCCACAACGCCAGCCCGGTCCGCGCGTCGAGCGCCACCAGCGCGGCGTCGAGCGTGCCGACGAACAGACGGTGACCCGCGATCGCGACGCCGCGGTTGAACGGGTTGATCTCGTACGGACTCCGCACTTTCTGCGCGCGCGCCGAACGCCAGATCTGCCGTCCGGTTCGCGCATCGAGCGCGACGACCGCGCCCGGCTGCGTCATGTACATCACGCCGTCGACGACGACGGGGGTCGCCTCGAGCACCGACTCGCCGGGCATCGGATACGCCCACGCCGCGCGAAGCCGATCGACGTTGCCGGCGGCGATCTGCGTCAGCGCCGAATAGTGCGTCGCGTGATAGTCGCCCCAGTACATCAGCCAGTTGTGCGGTTCGGCCGCCGACTTGACGAGGCGATCGACGGTGACGCCGCCGGCGGCGGAGGCACCCGTGCTCGCCGCGCGGCTGCGCAGCGTCCCCAGGTACGCGACGACGTGATTGAGCTCCGCGGCCGTCAGGCGGGTCGCGTAGTCGGCCGGCATCAGCGACACGTTCTCGACGCGGAAGGCCTTCGCCTTCAGCTTGTCGACGAGATGGAGCATGCCCGACGCATCGACGATCTGCGCGGAGAACGTGTCCTCGTTGCGTCGCACCCCGCGAATCTGCGTGCCGTCGTCGAGCGTCGCCGCAATCACCTGCGGCGGCGCTGCTCCGCGACCGGACGGTGGCTTGTTCGGATCGACGATCTTCGCGCGCAGCACCGGCGCCGATCCGCGCCCGGCCGTCGACAAGTCGGGACCGACCATGCCTCCGCGGCCGTTCACCTCATGACAGCTCGCGCAGCCGGCCTTGCCGAAGAACAGCGCTTCGCCCGCCGCCGGATCTCCGTCAGGCCTGGCGTAGGTGTTCGCCGAAGGTCGGCCGTCGGAGGCGAGGCTCCTGATGTACGTGACGAGCTGCCACGTCTGCTCGTCGGTGAGCCCTGGAAACGGCGGCATCTGACTGCCGGGCACGCCGGTGCGGATCGTGTGAAAGAGATCGCCGTCCTCGTTGCCGTGCGCGAAGGTGCCGCGATCGAGCGCCGGCGCGCGCTCGCCTTGCCCCGCAGGTCCATGGCACGACTGGCAGGTCTGGTCGTACAGGCGACGGCCGGCGTCCGCGGCGTCGGGGCGGGCCGCCAGCGGGTTCCTGGTCGTGTCGGATTGCTGCGCAGCCGGCGCCACGGCGGCGAAGGCGACAGCGCCGGCGAGCACCAGCCATCGGCGAATCATCATGCGGCGCAGGCTACCACGGCCGTTCGCTCACTAACCAGTGTCGTTCCCCGTCGTCCAACGATCGTGCATCTCGAGTCCTGGTGGGGCGATCTCCGGGTCGCAGCGCGACATGCCGCGCGCCAGCCTGGCTTCACGCTGCTCGTCGCGCTGACGCTCGCGCTCGGGCTCGGCGTCAACAGCGCGGTCTTCGCGCTCGTCGACGCCGTGTTGCTGCGACCGCTCCCCTTCAGCGATCCGTCGCGGCTGGTCTTCGTGTGGCAGACGCTGCCGCAGCAGAACGTGTACGAGGTCGAAGCGTCGCCGTACGACTACACGGCGTGGCGGTCGATGCGCAGCCTCTCGGCGCTCGCGATGATCAGCTATGGCTCGTTCACGCTGACCGGAGGAAGCGGCGAGCCCGAGCGCATCGCCGGCGCGCGGATGACCGCGTCGCTGATGCCGCTGCTCGGGATCGCGCCGGCAATGGGACGTGCGTTCATCACCGAGGAGGATCGCGACAACATCGCCGCGAGCGTGATTCTGAGCGACCTCCTCTGGCGGCGTCGGTTCGGCGCCGCCGCGTCGATTCTCGGGCAGTCCATCGAGGTGGACGGTACGCCGCGTACGGTCGTCGGCGTGATGCCTCGCGGCGCCCGCCTGCCCGGCATGCGCGTGGACGACAACGAGCTGTGGCTGCCGATGCGGATGTCGCCGGCGGAGGCGGCCAACGAAATCAGCCACAACTACACGATGGTCGGTCGTCTCGCAGACGGCGTCGCGACGACCGCGGCAGCGGCGGAGCTCGATGCGCTCGCGGCGCAACTGGCCGCCGCGCGCCCGTCGCACATCCGCATGGGCGCACGCCTGGTGTCGGTGGAAGAGCGTGCCGTCCGCAGCGTCCGGCCGGCGCTGCTCGTCGCCAGCGCGGGTGTTGCGCTGCTCCTGCTGGTCGCCGCCGCGAACGCCTCGACGCTGCTGGTCGCGCGCGCCGCCAATCGCCGGCAGGAGCTCGCGGTGCGCGCGGCGCTCGGCGCCACCCGCGGACGGCTGCTCGGGCAGTCGATCGCCGAATGCGTGCTGTTTGCCGCCATCGGCGCGGTCGGCGGACTGCTCGTCGGCAGGGTGGCGCTGCGCGCGGTCGTGCCGCTGTTCGCCGCTTCGTTGCCTTCGTCGCTTGCCATTGCCATCGACGCGCGGGCGACGCTGGTGACCGTCGCTTCCTCGATCGCCATCGGCGTCGTGTCCGGCGCCGTCGCCAGCTACCGGCCGGGCAGCATCGGCATCGCGGCACTGGGCGCCGGGGCCAGGTCCACGACGTCACGCGCGTCGGGCCGCACGCGCCAGGTGCTGGTCGCAGCGCAGGTCGCGCTCGCGGTCGTGCTGCTGTCCGCCGCGGGGCTGATGCTGAACTCGATCGTCAAGCTCTCGCGCGTCAATCCCGGCTTCGCGGCCGACCACCTGCTGACGTTCAGGCTGTCGCTGATCGGCGATCGATACGCCAGCGCCCCGTCGCGCGCCGGCTTCGTGTCGGACCTGCTGGCGCGACTGACCGTGCTGTCGGGCGTGCGATCGGCCAGCGTCATCTCGGTGGTGCCGTTCGCCGGCGTGCGCAACGCGAGCGTGATCCAGATCGAAGGACGCGTGGAGCCGCAGGGCTCGCGAACGATCGTCGACCAGCGGCACGTCTCGACCGGCTACTTTCAGACGATGGGCATCCCGCTCGTCAGCGGCCGGTCGTTCACCGACTCCGACCACGCGCGATCGGAACGCGTCACCGTCATCAACCGGACGATGGCACGCCGTCATTTTCCGAACGAGAATCCGATCGACCAGCGCATCCGCACCACCGGCGGCTTCGACTCCGGCATCTGGTTCCGCATCGTCGGCATCGTCGACGACGTGCGGCACCTCGGGCTGGATCGCGATCCGGTGGCCGAGATGTACCACCCGATCGCGCAGACTGCCGTGTCCGGCTTCACGGTGGTCGCTCGTACCACGGCCGATCCGGCGTCGTTCACCGGGTCTGCACGCAACGCGCTGCAGGCGCTCGATCCGAACCTGCCGATGTACGAGATCCGCACGATGGACGAGCGGATCTCCGCGTCGTTCGCGCAGACGCGCGCGACGATGCTGCTCCTGGTCGTCACCGCGGCGCTGGCGGCGATGCTCGCCGGCGTCGCGATCTACGGCGCGATCTGGTACGCGGTGCTGCAGCGGACGCAGGAGATCGGGATTCGCATGGCGCTCGGCGCCAGCCGCGCGTCAATCTTCCGGGGCGTCGTCGGCGGAGCCGTTGCGCTGACGGCGTGCGGCGCGGCAGTGGGCATTGTGCTGGCCGCTGCCGGCGGGTCGCTGTTGCGCGCGCTGCTGTTCGACACGCAGACGACCGATCCGCTGACGTTCGCGGCCGTCATCGTCGGCGTCCTGGCGCTCGCCGCGTGCGCGAGCGTCGTGCCGGCGTTCCGCGCCATGCGCGTCGACCCGATGACTGCCGTGCGCAGCGATTAGCGCGAAGGATCACCGCACGAGCAGATAGGTGCCCGTGCCGGCGTCGCGATCGAGCATGAAGTCGACTGCCCTGTAGCCGCGATCGAAGTAGGTGGTGAAGATCGCGCGCGTGCAGATGCGCCAGGCGAGCGCGAGCTCCGGATTGCGCGCGAGCATGTCGGTGAATCCCATCGGGATGTGCACGAGCAGGCACCGCGCGTCGATCGACAGATCGACGTCTACAGACTCGAACCAGGCGCCGCTCCGTTCGATGCGGTTCACCGACACCGCGTCGGCGATCTCGTTCGTCCTGAGCACGATCGGTCCGGTCGCGGCGATCCGGCGCGCGACATGCGGCTCCCGCACCCGCCACTCCGCCACGAAGCGGTCGGTTGGATTGCCACGATGGAGCGGGCTCGACGACTCGCCGTAGGCGTTCTCTTCGTAGTCCTCGACCACCACGCCGAGCTTCGTGAAGTTCAGGTGCGCGTTCATCGCCTGCATCGGGTCGTAGGTCCACTCGATCAGGTCGAGCCCCATCGCCAGCGCCCGCTCCCGCTGCAGCAGCTTCAGCTGGCGGCCGACGCCGGCGCTACGCGACTCGTTGAGCACGCCCAGCATGTGCGACCACTGCATCGGCTTGCCCGCCTTGATGCCGGGGAGCGAATACACGAACCCGATCATCGAGTCGCCATCGAACGCCCCGATGAGGATCGCGCCCCGCTTGACGGTGACGGTCAGGATCGGGACCGGCACCACGTCGTCATAGCCGGGCCCCCAGATCGCGCGTTCGAGCTCGACAACCTGCGCGAGCTCGTCCAGCGTTGCGAGATTGCGATAGGCGATCGACATCGAGTGCGAGGCGCTGCGCCCCCGATTCATCAGGCGAGCGCCAGGAGCGAGGGCAGATCGCGTAGCGATCGTATCACCGGTACGCCGAGCTCGCCGGCGCGAGGCGGCCGGCTCTCGCCACGGTGCAGCAGAATGCCGTGCATCCCGACGCGCATCGCGCCCTCGACGTCATGCCGCAGGCTGTCGCCGACCATCACCGCCTCGGCGGCGGCGACGTTCACCAGCTGCAGCGCCGCCGCAAAGATGCTCGGGTGCGGCTTCATGAAGCCATGGTCCGACGACGAGATGGTCGCGCTGATCAGCCCCTGCAGCTCGAAGTGCGACTGAAACGACGCGAGGCAGCGATGCGAGTTCGAGATCAGCCCGATGCGGAGACCCGCCGACGACAGCTCGCGGAGGACGTCCGGCACCTCGTCGTACAGCTCGAAATGCCGGCACGCCGCCCATTCGCGGTAGATCTCCTGTGCACACGCGTCCAGGTTCGGCCCCGAGCCGCCCATCCCCTCGACGATGCGGCGCGTGTAGACGACGAACAGCTCGTCGGTGTAGCGCTCGTCGCGCGAGTCGAGAAACGGCGCCGCTGCGATGACCGCCTGTTCTAACTTCGCCGCGTCGACCTCGATGCCGTAGCGGGCGCAGAACGCTTTGTAGCCCTCGCCGAGAAATGTCGGCCCGGGATGGATCAGCGTGAAATCGACGTCGAAGAAGACGGCCCTCGTTCCACGGAGGATCAATGTAAGCCAATCCGCCGCGTGAGGTCGCGGAATGCTTCGAGCTGGCGTAGCGGCGCAAACACCGGATCAACGGCGAGCGCAGTGAGTTCGGGGTCTCGCTGCCCGCAGGCGGCGTCGAGCGCGCAGAGCGCGGCATCATGGCGTCCTACGGCGACGTAGGCCTCAGCCAGATTGAACGGCGTCGCGGTCCCTGCGGCGATCCCGCGCTCGAGCTCGGCGACGAGGAGCCTGGCTTCATCCATGTCGCCGCATGCCGCACGCGCGAACACCAGTCCGGCGACCGTCGCCGGATGGCGACTCGACGCTTCGACGGCGTTCAGCATCGTCTGGAGCGCCGCCTGGCGATCGCCGAGTCCGGCCAGCGCCCTGCCGCGGTAGTAGAGCGCGTCAGGCCGGTTGGGTGCCAGCGCCAACGCATGGTCCGCCGACGCGATCGCGCGCGCGAACCGGCCCGCGACGTACAAGACGGTCGCACCCGTGGTCATCGCTTGTGGAGACTGCGGGTCGAGTTGTTGAACGATCTCGACCTCTGCAATGGCGTCGTCGAAGCGGCCGCGGTGCAGGTGGTAGCGCGCATAGAGACGTCGTGCGAGCACGTCGTTCGCATCGAGGTCGAGCGCTCGCGACAGAGCCGCCTGGGCGACATCGAAGTCCCACGAGTTGAAGGCAAGACTTCCCAGCGCGGCGTACGCGGAGGCAAGCGCACCGTCGAGGGCGATTGCGGCACGCGCCGCTTCGGTGCCAGACGCGAATGCCTCGCGATACGGGACGACGCGATAGAGGCCCACCGCTTCGAAGTATTGCGCCAGCCCGACCTGCGCGAGCGCATGGGACGGGTCCAGTTCGACCGCGCGTGTGAAGTGATCGTAGGCGGCTTTCAGACTGTCCCTGGTATGCCGGCTCAGCGCGAATTGCCCCTGCAAGTACTCGTCGTGCGCGGCCGGGGCGAATCGTCGCCGCGGTAGTCCTGCGGGCATCGCGCCGACGCGGACGCAGTCGGCAACGGACCGAACGACGTCGTCGTGCAGGTCGAAGATGTCGGTTGGGCGGCAGCTGAAGTGTTCCGCCCAGATCAAGTCGTCCGTCGCCGCGTTGACCAGCCGCAGATCGATCGCCACGCGATCACCGGCGTGGGTGACCGACCCCTCGAGAACCGCCTCGACCTTGAGCTCCTCTGCGATCTGGCGGAGCGGCTTGTCACTGGCCTTGTAGCGCATGGTCGACGTTCGCGAGATCACGCGGAACGCGCCGATCTTCGCGAGCGCGCTGATCAGCGACTCGGTGAGCCCGTCGACGAGATATTCCTCCGCGTGATCCGGCGACAGATTGCGCAGCGGCAGGACCGCCGCCGCTCGAATGCCGCCGGGCGGCAGCGGCTGCCGTGAAGCCGCCACCCGGGCCGGTGGATGGGGCGGGCCGATCGTCCGCGCTACCCCCGAACCTCCGCTGCGCAGGTCGATCAGCCGGTCACGAAGGTCGGCGGCTGTCTGCCAGCGATCGATCGGGTTTTTCGCGAGGCAGCGCTGCAGCACCTCGTCGAGCCCCGGCGGGCTGTCGGTGTCGTGGGACAGTGCGGCCGGCGCGTCGTAGAGAATCGCCGTCGCCACCGCGGCGACCGAGTCGCCCCTGAACGCCCGGCGTCCCATGATCATCTCGAACATGACCGCGCCGAGGGCAAACACATCGCTCCGCGCTGACGCGCCGAGGCCCTTCAGCTGCTCGGGCGACATGTACTGATACGTCCCCGCGACGACGCCAGTGCCCATCGCCGTCGCTGTCGACAGTTCGTCGCCTGCCGAGGTGATGGTGGCGACGCCAAAATCCAGCAGCGTCGCTCCCGTGGCAGTCAGGAAGATGTTGGCCGGTTTGACATCTCCGTGCACGACCGACCTGGCGTGCGCGTAGTGGAGAGCGTCGGCGATGTCGGCGGCGTAATCGAGAGCGTCAGCGAGCGGCAGGGCGCCGTTTCTCAGCCGCGCCGACAACGGCTCGCCGTTCAGGCACTCCATCACCAGAAACGACATGCCCTGGTCCTCACCGACGTCGTAGAGACGGGCGATACGCGGGTGCGTCAGGCTGGCGATCACGCGCGCTTCCCGGCGGAAACGCGCGACGACATCCGCGGCGGTGACCCGCTCCGGATCGAGCACCTTGATGGCGACGTGACGGCCGAGGCGTACGTCCCGCGCCCGGTACACTTCGCCCATCCCGCCGCGTCCGAGCAACGCCTCGACCTCGTAGTGACCGACCATGACACCGGAAGACAGGTGCATGCAGACGCTCGTGAGCAGCAAGCATTGTAGCGCTTGCGCGGCTGAGACTCACCGCTGCGGGCGCGCTCACCCGTTACTGGTACGGCCCCGCGACGACGATGGTCGCGCCGTTGACGTCGAGCAGCCGGTGCGCGGCGGCGTTCACCTGATCGCGCGTCACGGCGCCGAGCAGATCGGGAAGGCGCGCGTCGTAATCGAGGCCGAGGCCGAAGAACGCTTCGGCCTGGAGGAAGTTGGCGATCGCGGCATTGGTTTCGAGCGCGCGCGGAATGGACCCCACGAGGTAGCGCCGCGAGTCGTCCAGCTCCCGCTGCGTCACACCATCGGTGAAAATCGAGAGGATCTCCTTGTCGATTGACGCGATCGCGCGGTCGACGTTCGCCGGGCTCACGCCGGCACGGATCGTCAGCGGACCCTCGGCGATGTTCGCGTCGAGCGCGCTCGACACGTAGTACGCCATCCCCTGCCGCTCGCGGATGCTGTCGCCGAGCCGGCCGCCGATCGAATACTGGCCGAAGATGTTGTTCATCAGCCAGCACGCGTAGTAGTCCGGGTCGCTGCGGCGGATGGTCACGAAGCCGTAGGCGATGTCCGCCTGCGCCTTGTTCATCATCGGCACGATCATCCGTTGGCGGCCGCTGACGATCGGGCGCGGCGGCAGCGTCAGCGCCGGCGGCGCCGGAGTCCGCCAGTCGCCGAATACCTGCTCGACGACATCGCGCACCCGCGACGGCTCCACGTCCCCCACGATCACGGCAGTCAGCTCGCCCGGTGCGACGTGCTCGGCATGGTGGCGCACCAGCTCGTCACGGGTCAGCGCCTCGACGATCGCGATCGATCCCTTGGTGCGACGACCGTACGGATGACCGTCGGGATAGAGCAGCGCCATCAGCGTCTCGCTGGCGCACACCGCCGGATTGTCCTCGTCCTGCCTGATGGACGTGACGACCTCGCGCTTCCGCATCGCGATCTCCTCGTCGGGAAACGACGGCGAGCGGAGCACGTCGGCGAGCAGGACGAGGACCGGCTCGAAGTCATCGGCCAGGCACGTGCAGACGAGCGAGAAGAGATGCCGGGTGACGGTGATCGTCAGCGTGATGCCGCGGCTGTCGAGCGCCTCGGCAATGTCGGCGGCCGAGCGGGTCGCCGTCCCCCGATCGACGACGCGCGACAGCAGCCAGGTGAGCCCGGGCTGTCCAGCCGGGTCCGACGCCGATCCGGCGCGGACGGCGAGATTGATGGCCACGGCCGGCGTGGTGGACGTCTGCTTCGCGAGCAGCGCTGTGCCGTTGGGCAGCGCCGTGCGAACCGGGTTGAGTGGCATCAGCCGACCGCGATCGGGTCGAAGTAGCCGACCGTGCGGTTGGACGCCGCGAACAGCCGCCTTGCCGTGTCGGCCACTTCGTCTTCGCTGACCGCGGCGATGCGTGACGGCGCCTCGACGAAGGCGTCGACGCTGGCAATCGTCTCGAAGTACCCGAGCTGATGCGCGATGTTGGTCACGCTGTCGCTGTCGAACACGAGGCGCGCGCGGAGCTGTGCCTTCGCCTTCCTGAGCTCGGCGGCGGTGATGCCGTCGCGGCACACGCGATCGAGCTCTTCGAGCAGCGCCGATTCGACCGATGCGAGCGGAGTGTGCGCGGTCGCGGTGACCGACACCGTATAGAGGAACGGCTCCGCAGTCGGCATCAGCGCACCGTAGACTGCAGAGGCGAGGCCGCGCTCGACCAGCGCGCGATACAGACGCGCGCTCCGCTGCGGGGCCGGGATGCGGAAACTCGACCAGAGATTCAGCCCCTTGGCGCCGGTGAGCACCGCGTCGAGCGCGAGCTGCGGATAGAAGTCGCGGTCTTCGACCGCGGTCGCGTGGTAACCGACTTTCAGGTATGCGGTCGTCCCTTCCTTGCGGATGGTGAGCCGTCGCTCGCCGGTCTGTTCGGGCTCGGCGGTGCGGATGCGCACCGGATCGGGGCCGGGCTGAATCGCGCGGAAGTGGTGATCGACGCGGGCGAGCGCCTCGTCGGCGTCGACGTCGCCGACGATCACCAGCGTCGCGTTGTTCGGCACGTAATAGCGGCGGTAGTACCCGTACAGATCGTCGCGGGTCATTGTCTGGAGGTCGGAGAGCCAGCCGATCGTCGGATGACGATAGGTGTGCGCCTTGAACGCGGTCGCGGTGAGCTCCTGATCGAGCAGCTGATCGGGATCGTTCTCGCCGCCCTGCAGCTCCGAGATGATCACCGTGCGCTCGGACTCGCAGTCGTCCGGGTGATACAGGCAGCGCGCCATCCGCTCGGCCTCGATGAACAGCATCCGATCGAGCGCGTCGCGCGTCGCCGTCTCGAGATACGTCGTCTGGTCGATCCAGGTGTAACCGTTCCAGCTGCCGCCGTACTGCTCGATCAGGCCCTTCACCTGATCCCGCGGGATGTTCTCGGTGCCCTTGAAATTCATGTGCTCGCACCAGTGCGAGACGCCGGTGATGCCGGGACGCTCGTCCTTCGAGCCGACGCGATACCAGCACCAGACCGACGCGAGTGGCGCCGTATGTTCCTCCTGGATGAGCACCGTGAGCCCGTTGTCGAGAGTCGTGCGACGCATGCAAACATTATAGAATCGGTGGAGACGCATGCCTGAGTGGAAAGACACCGTCAATCTGCCGCGCACCGAATTTCCGATGAAGGCGAACCTGCCGACCACCGAGCCGGAGACGCTCGCGCGCTGGCAGGCGATGGACCTGTACGGGAAGATTCGCGCGTGCCGCACCGGCGCACCGAAGTTCGTGCTGCATGACGGTCCGCCCTACGCGAACGGCAACATCCACATGGGCACCGCGTTCAACAAAGTGCTCAAGGACTTCGTCGTCAAGTCGCGATCGATGGCCGGCTTCGACGCGCCGTACGAGCCGGGCTACGACTGTCACGGTTTGCCGATCGAGCTGCAGGTCGACCGCGAGCTGGGGCCGAAGAAGCGCGACATGTCGGTGGCGGAATTCTGCCGCGCCTGCCGCGCCTATGCGCAGCGCTTCATCGCGGCGATGAACGACCAGTTTCAGCGCCTCGGCATTCTCGGCAACTGGGCGGATCCGTACCTGACGATGGATTTCCGCTACGAGGCGGCGATCGCACGTGCGCTCGGCAGGTTCGTCGACCGTGGCCTGGTGTACAAAGGCAAGAAGCCCGTGCACTGGTGCATCCACTGCCGCACCGCGCTGGCCGAAGCGGAAGTGGAGTACGAAGATCACACGTCGCCGTCCATTTACGTCGAATTTCCACTCGAACCGGAGAGCGCCGGCGAGCTCGCCTCACATGTGCCCGCGTTGAAGGGTCGGAAGGTTTCGGTCCTCATCTGGACGACGACTCCGTGGACCATTCCGTCGAATCTGGCGGTCGCGTTCCACCCCGAGTTCGACTACGCGGCGTACGACGTCGACGGGCGTGCCGTCATCGTTGCCGAGACGCTCGCGCCCACCGTCGGACAGGTGGTCGGCCGCCGGTTCGATCGACCGGTCGCGCGGATGAAGGGCGATCAGCTCGAAGGCCTTCGTTTTCGCCATCCGCTGTACGACCGAAGCTCGCTTGCCGTGCTCGGCGACTACGTCACGCTCGACGCGGGCACGGGGGCGGTGCACACCGCGCCGGGCCACGGCGCCGACGACTTCAACACCGGCGTCAAGTACGGCCTCGAGATATACGCGCCGGTCGGACCGGCCGGACATTTCCTCGACAACGTGGAACTATTCGGCGGCATGCGTGTGTTCGACGCGAATCCGAAGATCGAGCAGGCGTTGAAAGAGCGCGGCCGGCTGTGGCATCGCGAGTCGTTCTCGCACCAGTACCCGCACTGCTGGC
>DATFWL010000075.1:0-19492 GCA_035259385.1 Vicinamibacterales bacterium
ACGGTGCAGGCCGGCAACTTCGTCGGCACGCTCGATCCGAAGGCGCCCGGCGGCGCGATCAAGCTGGTGGAGGCGCCGACGGTGAACGCGCGGCCGTATGGTGTGCGGCTGGATTCGAAGGGCGTGCCCTACTTCGACGAGTTCAACTCGAACAAGATCGGCAGCGCCGATCCGAAGACGCTCGTCATCCGCGAGTACCCGCTGCCGGACAAGGGAGCGCGTCCGCGGCGCATCGCGGTCGCGAAGGACGACACCGTCTGGTACGGCGACTACGCGCGCGGCTACCTCGGTCATCTCGATCCGAAGACCGGCAAGGTTGAGGAGTTCAAATCGCCGGGCGGCGAAGACGCACGGCCCTACGCGATCGACGTGACCGCCGACGGCGCCGTCTGGTACGTCGAGACCGGCGACGACGCCCGGAACATGCTGGTGCGCTTCAATCCGGAAACGAAGAAGTTCCTGACCTGGGCGATTCCCGGCGGCGGTGGCACCGTGCGGAACATGGACATCGACAAGAATGGCGACCTCTGGCTGGCTGAAAGCGGCACCGGCAAGATCTCTCGCGTCCGCATCATTTCCGGAAAAAGCACGGTCAACGAGTTTCCCGTCCGGCTGCAGGGCAACTGAAGAGACGCCATCACGGGTCGCCGCCGAAAGTGCTGGTCACGCGACCACTCACGGGACCAGCTGAGCTCGCCGATCGCCGCGCGGCGGCGCCGGGCTCGGCATTCGCCGTCGCCTCGCGTCTCGGATAGGTCCGCCGATTTACCAGTCGTGGGCACGACAATTCCCAATGACGGCTTAGCAGCGCCACCTCATGGCCGCGCCGTCGCGCGTCGGGAAGCCCGGGCGCGCCGCCGCGTCGCGGCCGGGAGGCGTCGGTTTTACGGATCTCCGATGAATCGCTCCACATTCTGATTGGCGATGGCGATCGGCCACGCCGCCTCTTGTCAACCCGCCCCAACCAAGGCACCGCGATTGCTGCGCGCGAGTCGACGTGGCTTCCGATTCAGCTCCGGACTTCGCCCGGCTGAGCAGGTCGACGGCGATCCGGAATTCGCTCGGTCTCGCGTTGGTGGCGATCGTCGTGGCCGCGCTGACGCTTCCGCTGTGGAAACCTGCGGCCAAGCGCATCAGGTGGGTGGTGATCGCCAGCAATGTCGGTCACGACATGCTCCGGCGCGTTGGCATCCGCTCCGATCAAATCGGCCAGCCGAATTATGCGGCCCTGCCGTTGTCGGAGGTCCCGGCCTATCTCGCGCGGGTCAACGCGACCGTCGCAGGCTACGAGAAGTACGGCGGCCTCAATCCAGCGGTGCTGCGCGGCACACGCGTGCTGGAGATCGGTCCAGGGGAAACCATTGGCGTCGCTCTGCGGTTCATTGCCGCGGGCGCCGCCCACGTGACCCTCGTTGACAAGTTCGTCCCCTTCCTGACGTCGGAATTCCATCGGTCGCTGTACCGGTCGCTGTCGCGGCAGTTCGATGATTCCGCACGGCGCGACATCGACGATGCCATCGAGCTGCGCGACGACATGCGCTTGAATCCGCGACGGCTCTCGTATGAGTACAAGAGCATCGAGGGCGCCGCGGCCGAGCTTGTGCCAGGGTCCGTCGACGTCATCGTGTCCAACGCGGTTCTCGAGGAGATCTACAACCCCGACGCGACGTTTGCCGCGCTCGACCGTGTTCTGAAGCCGGGCGGCCGCCAGGTGCATGTCATCGATCTGCGCGACTACGGCATGTTCAGCAAGTATGGCTTTCATCCGCTGGAGTTCCTGACCGTCTCCGACCGCATCTATCCCTACATGGTCGGCGCGAGCGGCCAACCCAACCGACGCCTGATCGACTACTACCGCCGGGCCCTGAGCGCGCTCGGATACGACACGACGATCTACGTAACGTGGGTGCTCGGACAGAACCGGCCGCTTCGTGAGTTCCGAACGGCGCTTCAATACGGCGTCGACTACTCCGCCGAAAACCTGACGCTGCTGCGATCGATTCGGCCGCGGCTGCTGCCCCGGTATCGCCAGTTGTCCGATGACGACCTCCTCGTCGAAGGCATTCTCGTCGTTGCGGTCAAACCGCAGGACGGGCGCCTGGCCGGCGCGGAACGGGAACACTAGAAAGGGCCGCTCATGACGCCGACGCTCGAACGCCGTCTTGGAACGATCGACGCTGCCGCCATCGTCATTGCGAACGTCATTGGTGTCGGCATTTTCACGACGCCGGGGATCGTGGCGTCGATGGTCCCTCACCCGGGCGCAGTGCTCGCCCTGTGGTTCTTCGGCGGCCTGCTCGCGTTCGCGGGTGCGATGGCGTATGCGGAGCTGGCGGTGCGCTTTCCGAGGGCCGGCGGGGAGTACGTGTACTTCAGAGAAAGCTACGGCCCGATGATGGCGTTCCTGACCGGATGGACGTCGTTCGTCGCCGGCTTCTCGGGCGCGATCGCGGCGGGATCGGTCGGATGCGCGGTGTTCCTCGGGTACTTCGTTCCATGGCTGGCCGAGACACGGTCGCTCGTCCAGCTGCCGCTGGGCTTCTACGCGCTTTCGATCTCGCCGCGCACGTTGACCGCGATCGCCGTGATTCTCGTGTTGTCGGCGGTTCATGCGCGAGGGCTGCAAACGGGCCGACTGCTGCAGAACGGGCTGGCCGGCATCAAGGTCATCGCGCTCGTGGCGCTGATCGCGCTCGGCATGGCGAGCGGCCACGGATCGCTCGGCCACCTCGCCGAGGGCGGAAGCTTCCGCCTGAGCGCGTGGACGGCGGCGCTGATCCCGGTGATGTTCAGCTACAGCGGCTGGAACGCCGCCACATACCTGGCGGAAGAGATCCGCGAGCCGTCGCGGAATCTGCCGCGCGCGCTGGGCCTCGGCACCGTGATCGTGGTGCTCGTGTACCTCGGATTGAACGTCGTCTACCTGTTCGCGCTGCCGATTCAGCGCTTCGACATCCATGTCGGCCAGAACGCCACGGCACAACTGCTTGGCGCCGGCGCGGCATCGAGCCTGACGGCGTTGTCGGCGCTGATCATGCTCAGCAGCGTCAGCGCGATGATCGTCGCCGGGCCGCGCGTCTACTACGCGATGGCGCGCGACGGATTGTTCTTCTCCGCTGCGGCGCGCGTCCACCCGCGATTCCGCACGCCGCGCACGGCGATCTTCGCGCAGGCGTTGTGGAGCTGCGCCCTGGTGTTGTCGGGCGCGTTCGGGCCGCTGCTGACCTACACCGGATTCGCCGTCGTTCTGTTCGCGGGTATCGCCGTTGCCTCGCTCTTCGTGACGCGCTGGAAGTTCGCCGGCGAGCGCCGGGCGTTCTCCGCGTGGGGCTATCCCGTGGCGCCCGCCGTGTTCTGCATCGCCAGCTTCCTGATCGTGGTGAGCTCGCTCCGCGAGCAACCGATCGCGTCTTTTGCGGGCCTCGCGATCATCGCGGCAGGTATTCCGCTGTTCTACTGGGTCGAACACGCGCGCCGGTCGAAGGCCAGGGTCGCTCAGCCCAGCTATGACACGCTGAACGTCTCGACGAAGTCGGTGAAAGCCTGACGCCCGATCAATCCTGCCGCGCCACGGACGCACCAGGCTGCGTCCCGGCAATGAACGCCTCGTTGATCGAATCGGGCGCGCCGCTCGGCAGCGCGGCGCCGTTGGACTTGTCCACGGCCATGAAGACGATGTTGCCGGGCGCCTGGAACTCCGGGGCATCGTCCTTGTCGTCGCGCCCGTCGATGTAGGCCTTCATGAAGTCCATCCAGATGGGCAGGGCAGCGAACGCGCCCTGCTCGGCGCTGCCAAGCGACTTCCGCTTGTCGTCGAACCCGAGCCACACGCCCACCGCGATGTCCGGATCGAAGCCGACGAACCACGCGTCGGTGTTGTCGTCGACGGTCCCGGTCTTGCCGGCCAGCGGCCACTGCGACGCCAGGCTGGTCGCGCGCGCCCCGGTGCCGCGCGGACTGAGCACGCCGCGCAGCATGTTGGTCATCACGTAGGCGGTGTCGGCGCGGATGACGTCCGTCGGCTCGCCGCGATTTTCCTCGAGCAGGTTGCCGTCGCGGTCGCGCACGCTCAGGACCATGAACGGCTTCATGCGCACGCCCTGGTTGGGGAACGTGGTGTAGGCGCTGGTGACGTCCATCAGCGTCGCGTCGCCGGCGCCGAGCGCGATCGGCAGGTAAGGCGGGAAGTCCTCCTCGAACCCGAACCGCTTCGCGTACTCGAGCACGTTCTTCGGCCCGAGCGTGTCCATCATCTTGATCGCGGGAATGTTCCGCGATTCCTCCAGCGCGTAGCGCAGCGTGATCGCTCCGAGGAACTTGTGATCGTAGTTGTGCGGGCTGTACACCTGGTTGCCGGCGGTGTAGCTGACCGGGTCGTCGACGATGATCGACGAGGGCGTGAACCCGCGATCGATCGCCGCGGTGTAGACGATCGGCTTGAACGTCGATCCCAGCTGGCGGTACGCCTGCACGGCGCGGTTGAACTTGCTGCGGTTGAAGCTCCAGCCGCCGACCATCGCCTTGATCTGGCCGGAATGGTTGTCGAGCACGAGGAGTGCGCCTTCCGCGACCGGCGTCTGATCGAGCGTGACCGTCGCCGTGCCGGACGCCGCATCGATCTTCGTGATCGCGACCTCGACGAGATCGCCCGGCGCGAAGAGGTCCGCGGCCGAAGTGCGGCGCGTCCAGGTGTAGCCGGCGCGCTCGAGGGTCGCGCGATAGCGGCCGACGCGCAGTTCCGCCGCGCCCGTCTTCGGCGCGGTCACGACGACGGCGGGCACCACGTCGCCGACGACCATCGGACGCGTCCAGCGGTCGTCCTTGAAGCCGTCGATGGTGTGCTTCTCGGCGAGGACGTTGCGCGTCGGACGCCGCCAGCCGTGCCGCTTGTCGTAGACGCGCAGGCCGCGCTCGAGAGACCGGTTCGCGAGCTCCTGCAGCCTGACATCGAGCGTCGTCCGCACCGCGAGCCCGTTCTCGTACAGCATCTTCACCCCGTATTCCTTCTCGAGGTGCTTGCGCACTTCCTCGACGAAGTACGGCGCGATGCCGGGCGCCTGGTTCGGCGCGCCGCGCGTGACGATCGGCTGCTGCTTCGCGGCGTCGGCCACCTGCTGCGTGATGTAGCGCTCGTCGGCCATCCGCTGCAGGACGACGTTGCGCCGCGCGACCGCGCGCTTCATGTCCACGAAGGGGCTCTGCCGCTCCGGGGTCTGGAAGATCCCGGCGATCAGCGCCGCTTCCTCGAGCGACAGCTGCTTGTTGGTCTTGTTGAAGTAGAGGCGCGACGCCGCCTCGACGCCGTAGGCGCCGTGGCCGAGATACATCTGGTTGCAGTAGATCGTGAAGATCTCTTTCTTCGTGTAGCGCTTCTCGATCTGGATCGCCAGGATCATCTCGCGGATTTTCCGCTCGAACGACTTCTCCTTGGTGAGCCCGAACTGCTCCTTCAGGTTCCGCGCGAGCTGCTGCGTCAGCGTGCTCGCGCCCTGCGCCCGGCGCCGCTCGAGGATGTCGGTGAACGCCGCCACGAAGATCCGCCAGATGTTCACGCCGAAGTGGCGGTCGAACTCGGCGTCCTCGGTTGCGATGATCGCCTGCCGGAGCAGCGGGTTGATGTCGTCGTAGCCGACGATCACGCGGCGCTGGGTGGCGAACTCGCCGACCACCTGGCCCGAGCTGGAATAGATGCGGGTGATCGTGCTCGGCGTGTAGTAGTCGAGCGCGGAGACCTGCGGCAGGTCGCCGGCGTAGGCGAACATCACGCCGCTGAGGACGCCCAGCATGGCCGCGACGATGAACAGGGCGACGAGGCCGGCGTTACGGGCGACGCGGACGACGACATGAGTCATTGCTGATTGCCGACTGCTGATTGGTGATTGGTATCGCTGATCTCCGGATTGCCGGATTTTGTCAGTGGCTCATTGTACCCGCCGGAACGACGGCTCCGACTCCACGTGCCCCCAATCAGCCAATCGCCAATCCTCGCGCTCATCAATCATCAATCAGCCCTCCGCCTCGAGCAAAGGGCCGGCTTCATTGACTCAACTACACTCAACTTTTATAGTTGGATGAGTGTCAGGCCCTCAACCTCGGGGCCTGCGTGAGGATCTACATGAGCAAAATCATCGGCATCGACCTGGGGACCACCAATTCCGTAGTCGCCGTGATGGAAGCCGGCGAGCCCGTGGTGATCACGAACCCCGAAGGCGGACGCCTGACTCCTTCGGTCGTCGCCTTTACCAAGAGCGGCGAACGGCTCGTCGGCCAGGTCGCCAAGCGGCAGGCGGTCACCAATCCCGAGAACACCATCTTCTCCATCAAGCGGTTCATGGGCCGCAAGTACGACGAAGTGTCCGAAGAGATGAAGATGGTCCCCTACAAAGTCGTCCGTTCGTCGAACGGCGACGCCAGGGTCGAGGCCAACGCCAAGGATTACTCGCCGCCGGAAATCTCCGCGATGATCCTTCAGAAGCTGAAGCAGGCCGCGGAGGAATACCTCGGCTCCCAGATCACCAAGGCGGTCATCACCGTGCCGGCCTACTTCAACGACGCGCAGCGCCAGGCGACCAAGGACGCCGGCCAGATCGCCGGCCTCGAGGTGATGCGCATCGTCAACGAGCCGACCGCCGCCGCGCTGGCCTACGGCCTCGACAAGAAGAAGGACGAGACGATCGTCGTCTACGACTTCGGCGGCGGCACCTTCGACGTGTCGATCCTCGAAGTCGGCGAGGGCGTCGTCGAAGTGAAGGCGACCAACGGCGACACGCATCTCGGCGGCGACAACCTCGATCAGCGGATCATCGACTGGATCATCGCCGAGTTCAAAAAGAGCGACGGCATCGATCTCGGCAGGGACCGCATGGCGCTGCAGCGCCTGAAGGAGTCGGCGGAGAAGGCGAAGATGGAGCTCTCCACGGTGATGGAGACCGACATCAACCTGCCGTTCATCACCGCCGACGCGAGCGGACCCAAGCACCTGCAGATGAGGCTCACGCGCGCGAAGTTCGAGCAGCTCGTCGACGACCTGCTGCAGAAGACCGTCGGCCCGACCAGGCAGGCCCTGGTCGACGCCGGCCTCGAGCCGACGAAGATCGACGAAGTGGTGCTGGTCGGCGGATCGACGCGCATCCCGAAGGTCCAGCAGATCGTCAAGGACCTGTTCAGCCGCGAGCCGCACAAAGGCGTCAACCCTGACGAGGTCGTGGCGATCGGCGCCGCGGTGCAGGCGGGCGTGCTCGCCGGCGACGTGAAAGATCTCCTCCTGCTCGACGTGACGCCGCTGTCGCTCGGCATCGAGACGATGGGCGGCGTGATGACGACGCTGATTCCGCGGAACACGACGATCCCGACGCGCAAGAGCGAGATCTTCTCGACCGCCTCCGACAACCAGACGAGCGTCGAGGTGCACGTCCTGCAGGGCGAGCGGTCGCTGGCCCGCGACAACCGCACGCTCGGGAAGTTCCACCTGGTCGGCCTGCCGCCGGCGCCGCGCGGCGTTCCGCAGATCGAGGTCACCTTCGACATCGACGCGAACGGCATCGTCAACGTGTCGGCGAAGGATCTCGGCACCGGCAAGGAGCAGAAGATCACCATCACCGCCTCGAGCGGCCTCGCCAAGGACGAGGTCGACCGGATGATGAAGGAGGCCGAAGCGCACGCGGAAGAGGACAAGAAGCGGCGCGAGGAGATCGAGCTGCGCAATCGCGCCGATCAATCGGTCTACGGCGCGGAGCGGATGCTGAAGGACACCGGCGACAAGCTCAGCTCGTCGGACAAGTCGGCGATCGAGTCGGCGATGGAAGCGGTCAAGCAGGCCAGCTCCGGCTCTGACGTCCTGGCCATTCAGCGCGCCCTCGATCAGCTCACGCAGGCGCAGCACAAGGCGGCCGAGTCGCTCTACAAGCAGCAGACGCCCGGCGGCGCGGGCGGACCGGGCGGGGGACCGGGCGCCGGCGCGTCCAGCGGCGGCGGATCGTCGAGCGGAGGCAGCGAAACGCCCAAGGGCGACGTGATCGACGCAGAGGTGGTCGACGAGGGTAAGGCTTAGGGCGCGCTTGGCGCGCCCGGTGCAATTAAGAATTTGGAATTAAGAAGTAAGAATTCGCGATTGGCGGCGCCAGACCGTCACGAATTCTTAATTCTACATTCTTGATTCTTGATTGCCGATGCCGGGGTGAGCGATCCAGTGGACTTTTACATAGTGCTCGGCCTCGAGCGCGGCGCGACGCTGAACGACATCAAGCGCGCGTACAAGCGGCTGGCGCGCAAGCATCATCCCGACATCAACCCGGGCGATCGGCTGGCGGAGCAGAAGTTCCGACAGATTGCCGAAGCCTACGAGACGCTCAGCGATCCGGATCGGCGTCACCGCTACGACACGACCGGCGTGCGCACGGGCGAGCCGGACGCGCCGACGTTCGGCTTCGAGGGCTTCGACTTCACGGTCAGCGTCGAGGGCAACGACGCGCCGACCTTCGGCGATTTGTTCGCCGAAGTCTTCGCGCAGCGCGGCACGGGGCACGGCAGCGCCGAGCCGGTGCGCGGCGTCGATCTGCATCAGACGGTCACGCTCGAGTTCGAAGACGCGATCGCCGGCGGCCAGCGGTCGACGACGATCCTGCGGCAGGAGCGCTGCCGCATGTGCCACGGGTCCGGAAGCCTGAGCGTCAACGAGACGCAGTGCAGGCATTGTCACGGCGCGGGCGTCGTGAAATCGGCGCGCGGCCACATGGTGTTCTCGAAGCCATGCGCGCACTGCGGCGGCGCCGGCGCGCTGCGGCAGATGGTGTGTCCGGCCTGCGGCGGCCAGCAGGTCGAGATGCGCACCGAGTCGCTGACGATCAACATCCCGCCGGGGCTGGCCGACGGCGCGCGCATGCGCGTGGCCGGCAAGGGGCACGTCGGCCGCAACGGTGGCGCGAACGGCGATCTCTACATCGACGTGCAGGTGCGGCCGCACCCGCTGTTCACGCGCGAAGGCGACGATCTGCATCTCGCGGTGCCGATCGCGGTTCACGAAGCGGCGCTCGGCGCGAAGATCGAGGTGCCCTCGCTCGACGGTCCGGCGCGGCTGCGCGTGCCGCCGGGAACGCAGTCGGGGCAGCGCTTCCGGATCCGCGAGCGCGGCGTGCTGCGCGACGGACGCCGCGGCGATCTGGTCGTCGAAGTCCGCCTGGTGCTGCCCAGGCTGCTCGACGAACGATCGAAGGAGCTGCTGCGCGAGTTCGGTCGGATCAACGCCGACGACGTGCGGCGGACGCTGACGAAATAGCGGCGGAGCGTGGTTGAGGTGACGAAGAAGCCGACCGGCAAGGCGTACTACATGATCAGCGCGGTGGCGCAGAAGTACAACATCCACCCGCAGACGCTGCGCCTGTACGAGCGCGAAGGACTGCTGAAGCCATCACGCACCGAAGGCAACACGCGCTTGTACTCGGAACAAGACCTCGAGCAGCTCGAAACGATTCTGTCACTTACCCGAGATCTCGGCGTGAATCTGGCGGGCGTCGAGATCATCCTGAACATGCGGCGCAAGATCGAGCAGATGCAGGGCGAAGTGAACGAGTTCATGGCGTACGTGAAGCGCGAGATGGCTCGCGGCCTCGACGATTGGGAACAGCGTCTGTCCACCGCGCTCGTCAAATCGTCGCCCACCGATCTCGTCCGTCATCAGAAAGCTTCCGGCGAACAGCAAAAGTAGCGTGGTATGCTCTTCGCCGTGTCACGACGACATGCGGCGAGCGACGACGACACGCGTGCCCTGAGCGCCTACCTGCGCGAGATCGCGAAGCTGCCGCGTCTCAACGCGGACGAGGAGCGCGCGCTCGGCCACCGCATCCACGACGAGCGCGACGAAGAAGCGATCACGCGGCTCGTCGAGGCGAACCTGCGGTTCGTCGTCTCCTACGCGAAGCGCTATCGCGGCCTCGGCGTGTCGTTCCTCGACCTCATTCACGAAGGCAACCTCGGGTTGATCGAAGCGGCGCGGCGGTTCGACCCGTCGCGCAACGTCAAGTTCATCACCTACGCCGTCTGGTGGGTGCGCGAGTCGCTGATGCACGTGCTCGCCGATCAGACGCGCGCGTTCTCGTTTCCGCCGAAGCTGTTCGCGACGCTGCGGCGCGGCCCGGGCGGCGGCGCCGACGTCTCGCTGAACGAGCCGGTCCACCGCGGCGGCTCCGGCGATCGCGACGGCGCGGCGCGCGAGCTCGGCGATCTGCTCGAGCAGGACGGCGTGCCGGCGGTGGACGAGGAGATGATTCACCAGTCCGACCTCGACGAGCTGGCGGCGGCGCTGCTCGATCTCGACGGCAAGGAGCGCGAGGTGGTGCGGCTGCGCTTCGGCCTCGAGGACGACCAGCCGCGCACGCTGCAGGAAATCGGCGACCGCCTGCACCTCTCGCGCGAGCGGGTCCGGCAGATCGAGACGCGCGCGAAGGACAAGCTGCGCCGCTCCGCGAAACTGCGATCCCACTTGAACTGACCGAGTCGTGCCGCCACGAAGACACGAGGACACGTCGTTGGTTTTGTACAAAGCGTCCGTCGTGCCTTCGTGCCTTCGTGGCGCGCGCGATCAGGCCGAGTCATAGATCGATGCCCTGTCCGCTGTGTGACGACACCGGCTGGAAGCCGATCGAGGAACACGGTGTCCGCCGCGTGGTGCGCTGCGACTGCTGGCGGCAGCAGGTCGGTGCGTCGCGGCTCGCCGACGCCAACATCCCGAAGCGCTATCAGCACTGCACGCTGACGAACTTCGTCGCCTACAACGAGTCGCTGACCAAGGCGGTGGAGCAGGCACGAGGTGTCGCCGACGCGTTTCCGGCTGTGACCAAAGGGCTGCTGCTCGAAGGACAGCCGGGCGTCGGCAAGACCCATCTCGCGGTCGCGGTGCTGAAGCAGGCGATCCAGGCGACCGGCGCCCGCGGCCTGTTCTACGACACGCGCGAGCTGCTCCGCATCATCCGCAGCACCTACGATCCGTCGATCCGCACGACCGAGCTCGAGGTGCTGCGCCCGGTGATGTACGCGGACCTGCTCGTGCTCGACGACCTTGGCGCGGAGAAGACCTCCGAGTGGGTCGACGAGACGATGAACCTGATCGTCAACACCCGCTACAACGAGCGCCGCCTGACGATCTTCACGTCGAATTATCCGGACATTCCCGACGACACCGAGCCCAACTCGCTGCTGTTCCGCATCGGCTTCCGGATGCGATCGCGGCTGCACGAGATGTGCGAGTTCCTGGTCCTCGACGGCGCCGACTACCGCGAGCTGCCGGCCAACGGCGGCATCGACGACCTGCTCAACATGTGGAAGATGCGGAAGAAGAGCGCGCTGCCGTCGCCGCGCAGCGGCCGCCAGGCGCGCGCGCAGCTGCGCGATCCCGCCGTGCGCGACGGCCGCGCCGACCTCAAATGGCCCGGTGGACGGGCTGGATCGTAGGCGCGCTGGGTCCCGAGGCGCGCTGATGGTGACGCGCCCTGTCATGGCTGATGGCTGATGGCTATGGCTGAGGGTTGAAGGTCGGTTGCTCAGTCCGTCAGCCATCAGCCATGATGGGATTGAGCCATCGGCCCTCAGCCATGTTGGGTCTGTACATCCACGTTCCCTTCTGCTCGGCGATCTGCAACTACTGCAATTTCAACCGCGGTCTGTTCGACGCTGATCTGAAGCGACGCTACGTCGAGGCGCTCCTGAGCGAAATTCGCGAATCAGCCCTTACCCATCCGCCATCAACCATAGCCGTCGGCCATCAGCCATCAGCCATTGACAGTGTCGGCGGCGGCGAAGCCGCCGATACCATCTACTTCGGAGGCGGCACTCCCTCGTTGCTCGAGCCTGAGGAGATCGCGCGGATCATCGCCGCCTGCGAGGCCTCCTTCGACGTCGCGGCCGATCGCGAAGTCACGATGGAAGCCAATCCCGAGACGGTGAGCGCGGCGCGCCTCGCCGCGTACCGGGCCGCGGGCGTCAACCGACTGAGTTTCGGTGTCCAATCCTTTCGGGACGCGGAGCTCCGGCGGCTGTCGCGCCTGCACAGCGCCGAGCGCGCGCGCGCGGCGATGGGCGAAGCGCGCGCCGCCGGCTTCGACAACGTCAGCCTCGATCTGATGATGTGGCTGCCCCAGCAGTCGGTGAGCGAGTGGCTGGAGTCGGTGCGCCAGGCGATCGCGCTCGCGCCGGAACATCTCTCGTTGTACCTCCTCGAGGTCTATCCCAACGCGCCGCTGAAGGACGACATGGCGCGGGCGCGGTGGTCGCAGGCGCCTGACGAGGATGCGGCGGCGATGTACGTGCAGGCGATGGAGCGGCTCGACGCGGCCGGCCTCGAGCAGTACGAGATCTCGAACGTCGCCCGCCCGGGACGG
The DNA here is from genome assembly GCA_035259385.1 of Vicinamibacterales bacterium. Lineage (GTDB taxonomy): Bacteria > Acidobacteriota > Vicinamibacteria > Vicinamibacterales > CAVVIG01 > QHWK01. Next base: position 12,372 of record DATFWL010000075.1, read on the forward strand.
CGGTCGCGGCACAACCTGAAGTACTGGAGCGACGGCGAGTGGCTCGGCTTCGGCTGCGGCGCACACTCGACGCGCGGCAGCGTGCGCTGGAAGAACATCTCGTCCACTGTCGAATACATCGAGACAGTCGCGCGCGGCGCGTCGCCCGCGGTCGACGTGCGCCGGATGACCTCCGACGAGCAGCTCGGCGACGCGTTGTTCACGGGCCTGCGCCTCGTGGACGGGATCGACACGCGGGCCATCGCCCGCCGTTATGGTGTCGATGTATGCCGGAGGTTCGGTGCCGATCTGCAACCGTTTCTCGACGGCGGCTGGCTCCGGCAGGACGAGTCGCGCCTGTGGCTGACCCGGCGGGGCATGCTCCTTGCCCACGAAGTAATGGCCGTTTTCGTGTAGCCGCAAGTACGTTAAAGTAACGCCCTTTGCGCCCTTTCGACAGAGGAGGCTTCGATGTTTCGGATTGCTCTTGGACTTGTCGTCGGCACGCTGTCGGCGGCTCCAGTGTTCGCGCAAACAGCGCCCGCGCAGACACCGCCCGCACAAGGGGCGCAACCGGCGCCAACCGCGCGCACCTTCGGCAACGATGCCGGCATGGTGTTGAATTTCATCAAGCCCGACAAGACCGCCGACTTCGAAGCGGTCGTCGCCAAGTTGAAGGAAGCGCTCGCGAAGAGCGAGAAGCCGGAACGCAAGGAGCAGGCGAAGAGCTGGCAGGTGTTCAAGTCGCCCGACCCGGCGGCCGGCGGCAACGTGCTGTATGTGTTTCTCATCAACCCGTCGGTGAAGGGCGCAGACTACACGGTGTCGAACATCCTCGCCGAAGCGTTTCCGACGGAAGTGCAGACTCTCTACAAGCAGTACGCGGAGTCGTACGCGTCTGGGCAGAACTTCGTGAACCTCGCGCTGGTCGCCGACCTCGGCAAATAGCGAAGCGCATCGCCCGGGCGGCCCCTCGCGACGGCGGAGCACGCAGCGTCAGGCGTGCTCCGCGGTCGTTCACTCCAGTTTCTTCCCGCGTCTCACTCGATCAGAACTTCAGGTTCAGGCCCGCGTAGATCCGATGCGCGGGCGAATCGAGCGCGTCGCTTCCAAGCTTGAACACGCGGTAGTCCACGCGGAGACGCAGCGGGCCGGCGAGGTTGATCTTCACGCCGCCACCGGTGTTGAAGGCGAAGCCGCTGTCCGACCGCACGCCGAGCTCCTCCTGGTAGAAGCCGCCGCCCGTCGTGAAGTACGGCTGGAACCCGAAGATGGCGACCGGCGTCTGCAGCAGCAGGTTGCCGGTCTCGGTCCTGAGCGACGGTGCGCTCGCCGCCGGATCGTCCGGCGTGAACGCGTACTCGAATTCGACGCCGACGACGAGCAGACCGATGCCGACCCCGACGCCGCGAACCTGCCGATTGGCGGGCGTCGTGTTGGCGCCAAGGAAGGCCGTCACATCGGCGCGCGCGGGCGCCGCGGTTGTGAGGACCAGGAGCGCGGCGCCGCCGGTCGTGAGGATACGGTTCATCGGTCCATAGTAGTACAATCCGCGTAAGCCCCGTGAAATCTCATCATTACAGCCGGCACGCGGCGTCGCTGCGAACCGAGCTGAGCCGCGCGATCCCGCGCGATCTCCTGCGCGATCTCCATCGCAAGGACGCCGGCCGGCATCTGGCGATTGCCGCGCGTCAGTTTGCGATGCTTGCGCTCGCCACCTGGGGCCTCGTCGCGTTCGCACATCCGCTGATCTGGGTGCCGCTGGCGCTCGTGCAGGGCTTCACCGTCTTCAATTTCACGGTCCTGCTCCACGAGGTGGTGCACCACACGATCTTCGAGCGGCGGCGCCCGGCAGCCGAGCGCGCGCTGGCGTGGCTCTACGCGGTCCCGAGCGGCATCTCGTCGAGCCAGTTCACGCGCTGGCATCTCGATCACCACGCCGAGCTCGGATCGGATGAGGACGACCCGAAGCGCCACCACCTGTCGCCGAAGATCAACGCGCGATGGTTCAAGCTGCTCTACTGCTCGCCGGCCCTGTTCCCGATCTACTTCCGCGCCGCCCGCACAGAGGCGGCGACCTATCCCGCGGCGCTGCAGCGGCAGATCGCGTTCGAGCGTAAGGTGTCGATCGCCGCGCACCTGTCGGTGCTGGCGGCGATATGGGTGGTCTTCGGCGGCGGCGCGGCGCTGCGCGCGTACGTGATCCCGGTCTTCTTCGTCTTTCCGATTGCCTTCACGCTCAACCGCCTCGGCCAGCATTACGACATCGATCCGGCCGATCCCGCGCAGTGGGGCACGCTGATGCGCGGCCACTGGTTCTGGGACGTCGCGTTCCTCAATTCGAACTACCACCTCGAACATCACTACTTCGCCGGCGTGCCGTTCTACCGCCTGCCGGCCCTGCAGCGGGCGCTCGCGCCGTTTTACGCGCGGCGCCCGGTGCGCTGGCAGACCTACTCGGGTCTGGTGTACGGTTGGCTCGTCGAGAACCGCGCGCCGCACACGAACTGGTCGGCGGCGCGCGAAAAAGCTCCCGAGGACCGCGATGTTCTGGCTGCCGCTCGCGTCGCTTCTGGCGACCTTGCTCGTTCAGACGTCCGACGCCCTTGACGTCTCCGCCCTGAGAGTCGCATCGCCGGTCCTCGTCGCCGAGCTCGATCTCGGCGAGCTGAAAGGCACGCTCCGTCAGATCGGCTGGGCGCCGGACCGGTCGCAGCTCTACGTCCAGACCGCCGAGGGGCGTCCCGACTCGCCGAAGCTCCATCATTATCTCGTGTCCGTTACCGGTGGGGCCGTCGCGCCTGCAGCGGATCCGCCCGAGTGGGCCCGGGACTACTGGGCGTACAAGTCCGATCGCTTTGCGCCCGGCATGGGGTCGCTGTTCATCGACGTGAAGCAGTCGCTCGAGACGATGAAGTACGGCACCGGATCGGCCGGGCTCATCGAGGGCGAGGACCGCAGCGGCAACGTGTCAATCGGCTCGCAGAATCTCGATCGCGCGGCGGTCCACGACAAGGTACATGTCGTCCGGCTGATGCTGCTCGACGAGGCCGTCAGCGAGTTCGTGAACGAGACGCCGGTGCCCGGGTTGATGTTCGGGTGGGGGCCTGCCGGCAGCGGCGCGATTGCGTTCACCGATCGCGACGGGCGGCTGTTTCTGTTCGACCGCACCCGGCACAAGGCGACGGTGTCCGGCGCGAAGAACGCGCTGCTGCCGGCATGGTCGACGGATGGATCGCGTCTGGTGTGGGCGCAGAAGAACGCGAAGAAGAAGTATTTGCTGATGGTGGCTGCGGTCAGTCGGGGCTAGGGGCTCGGGGCTAGCTGTCCTGGGAGTGGGGACTGGGGGACCAGGGGACTCGGTGATCATTCTTGTGGTCGCGCTCACGTTCGTGCAGACGCTCGTCGATCCCGCGATCGACGTCTCCGCACTGACGGTGTCGGCGCCGGCGGAAATCTGCACGGTCGATCTGAACGCGCTGAAGGGCGATGTGCGCCAGCTGTCGTGGTCGCCCGACGGGCGCTCGCTGCATCTGCAGACCGTCGAGGATCGGACGATCCCGCACGACTTCATCGTCTCGATCGACGACCGCGAGCTGAGCGTCGCCTTCGGCGCGCCGGAATGGGCCGCCACCTACTGGGCGCGCAAATCGAGCCTGGCGGCACCGGGCCTGTCGGCGCTGAAGATGGAAGTCACCGAGACGAACCGGCGCACGCGGCCGGCGCCGTTCTCCGGCGGCTTCGCCAACGGCGGCGCGCAGACGCCCGACCCGAAGAATCCCGTGGACGCCTACGAAGCGGAGGTCACGCTCCGCCTGCTCGGCGTCGAGATCGGCAACTGGATCAACGGAGCGCCGATCGCTGGCGAAACGTTCGGCTGGGGGCCGAGCGGCAGCGGCGCGCTCGCGTTCGTCGATCATCCTGGACGGCTGTACCTCATCGATCGCCAGAAGCACAGGCGTGCGATCGCGCGCGTGAAGGACGCCACGCTGCCGGCATGGTCGGACGACGGCACGCACATCGCGTTCCTCGAGAAAACGGGACGCCGGCAGTTCATGCTGAAGGTGGTCGACGTCCGTCGCTGACGGACGGGAGTCGGGGCTCGGGGCTAGGGGCTAGCCGACCGACGTGTGTTCCGACGGCCGACGGCCGACGGCCGACTGACGACTGACGACTGACGACTATCTGTTATCCTGATCCGTTCATGGACTTCCGACTGTCTGACGAGCAGGATCTGCTGCGCCGCACGGTGCGCGAATTCGCGGAAACGGAAATGCGCCCGCACGTGCGCGAGTGGGATCAGGAGCAGCATTTTCCGGTCGAGTTGATGCCGAAGCTCGCCGCGCTCGGGCTCCTCGGCATCCAGTTCCCTGAGGAGTACGGCGGCGCCGGGATGACGGCGCTCGACTACTGTATCTGCCTCGAGGAGCTGGCGCGCGTCGACCCCGGCGTCGCGCTGTCAGTCGCCGCGCACAACGGGCTCTGCTCGTCGCACATCTTCCTCTTCGGCAGCGAGGCGCAGAAGCAGAAATACCTCGGGCCGCTCGCGCGCGGCGAGCGGATCGGCGCGTGGGCGCTCACCGAGTCGACGTCGGGCAGCGACGCGGCCGGCATGCGCACGGTTGCGACCAGGGCCGGCGCCTGCTGGGTGCTGAACGGCTCGAAGGCGTTCACCACGCACGGCCGCGTCGGCGACGTCATGGTGGTGATGGCGGTCACCAATCGCGCCGCCGGCACCAAGGGCATCTCCGCGTTCATCGTCGAACGGGGAACGCCGGGACTCTCGGCGGGCAAGAAGGAAGACAAGCTGGGGATGCGCGCCAGCGATACCAGCGAAGTGCTCTTCGACAACTGCCGCATTCCCGCGGATCAGCTCGTCGGCGAGGAGGGCCTGGGCTTCATCAACACGATGCAGGTGCTCGATGCGGGCCGGATTGGCATCGCTGCGCTCGCCGTCGGTCTCGCGCAGGGCGCGTACGAAGCCGCCCTCAGCTACGCGCGCGAGCGGAAGGCGTTCGGCAAGACGATCGCGTCGTTCCAGGCGATCCAGTGGAAGCTGGCCGACGCGGCGACGAAGATCGAGGCTGCACGCCTGCTGACCTACCGCGCGGCGTACTTCAAGGACAAAGGGCGGCGGACGACGCTCGAGTCGTCGATGGCGAAGCTGTACGCGAGCGAGATTGCCGTCCGCGTCGCCGACGACTGCGTCCAGATTCACGGCGGCTACGGCTTCGTGAAGGATTATCCCGCCGAGAAATACTTCCGCGACGTCAAGCTCACGACGATCGGCGAAGGGACCAGCGAGATCCAGCGGCTCGTCATTGCGCGCCAGCTGCTGTCGCGCGCGTGACCTCGACGCTGGCCGAGCGGGTGCTGGCCGGGGATCCGCGCGCGATCGCCCGGGCCATCTCTCTGATCGAGGACGAGGATCCGCAGAGCGCCGATCTCGTGCGATCGATCTTCGGCCGCACCGGCCGCGCGTACCTGATCGGCGTTACCGGCCCGCCTGGCGCGGGCAAGAGCACGCTCGTGGATCGGCTTGTCACAGCTTTTCGAACGCAAAGACCGCAAAGCGCGCGAAGCACTGAGAGTACGGATACTGCCGAAGCCGTGCGAAAACCCGGGGGAAGTGAAAAACAGGGCTTCGTCGGGGTGATTGCCGTCGATCCGACGAGCCCGTTCAGCGGCGGCGCCGTGCTCGGCGATCGCCTGCGCATGCAGGCGCACGCCCAGGACGGCGGCGTCTTCATCCGGAGCATGGCGACGCGCGGTCACCTTGGCGGCCTCGCCCGCGCCACCGGCGACGCCGCGCTCGTGCTCGACGGCGCCGGCGCTGAACTGGTCATCATCGAGACGGTCGGCGTAGGGCAGGACGAAGTCGATATCATCCGGACCGCCGATGTCTCGATCGTCACGCTGGTGCCGGGCACCGGCGACGAAGTGCAGGCGCTCAAGGCGGGCATCATGGAGATTGCCGACATCTTCGTGGTCAACAAGGCCGATCGAGAGGGTACTGATCGGCTCGTCTCGGCGGTCGAGGCGAACCTCGCGCTGCACAACTACGCGTCAGGCGAGTGGCGTCCGCCGATTGTCAAGACGGTGGCGACGAGCGGTGCGGGCGTGCCGGAGCTCGTGGCGGCGATCGCCGCCTTCCGGGCGCATTCGCAGCCGGCACTGGCGTCGCGACGCAAGGCGCGCGGCGAATACCGGCTGCGGGAGCTGGTGTCGCAGCGGTTCATGACGCATCTCGAGCGCGACGTCCTCGAGCGGGGCGAGCTTGCCGGAATCGTCGATCGGATCGCGTCGCGCGAGCTGGATCCGTATTCGGCGGCGAACGACCTGCTGGAGCGCGCGTTACAGCGATGAGCGGCCGCGTGGCGCCATGGAGAAAACCGGAGCCGCCACGAAGACACAACGCACGCAGATCAGTTTTGTACAAAAGAGCAGGTTGCAGAATTAGCTCGCTCGCGGGTGGCCGCGAACAGGGCCGCCCCGCCCGGCGCGGAGCCGTGGGCCGTGACCTGTGCTTTTCTGGCGAGCACCCGGTGGGGCTGTTCGCGGACAGGACCCGCCTTGAGCTAATTTTGCAACGCACCCAAAGAGTCTTCGTGTCTTCGTGCCGTCGTGGCAGTTCCAGAATGGTGAATGGATGAAGGCGACGCTGGATCACGTCGGAATCGCCGTGAAGGATCTGTCGGCAGCCCTCGCGTTTTATCGCGATGCCCTGGGGCTCGAGATCGAGGGGACGGAGGAGGTCGACTCGCAGCAGGTCCGGGCGCATTTCGCGGCGGTCGGGGAAGCGCGGCTCGAGCTGCTCGAGGCGACGGCGCCGGAGTCGCCGATCGCCAAGTACATCGACAAGCGCGGACCCGGACTGCATCACATCACCCTGCGCGTCGAGGACATCCATGCCGCGCTCGCGCAGCTGAAATCGCGCGGCGTGAGGCTGATTGACGACGCGCCGCGGCCCGGCGCCGAAGGTTCCCTGATAGCATTCGTGCATCCCGCCGCGACGGGCGGCGTCCTCATCGAGTTGAAGCAGGCCGGGTAGGTCAGGCAGGTCAGGCAGGTCGGGCACGCGCAGGGTGATGTGGTGCAGGCCGGGGCCGCGCTTCTCGATGTACTTGGCGATTGGCGACTCG